>CAJGCI010000170.1 GCA_904501855.1 Oscillospiraceae bacterium
CGCCCATGAAATTCACCACGGAAACAAAGTCCTTAAGATCCACCAGAATATAGCCGTCCGGCATGAATCCGGTAATCTCAGAGATCCGGGTCATCAATTCTTCCATGCCCCGTTTTCCGCCCCCGCAGTATCCCACGGCGGAATTGATCTTCGGTACGCTGTAGGGAGCGTCCACATGAGTGTCACGGGGAATGCTCATCATGCTGATCTGATGGTCGTTTTTGTTGATGGACACCAGCATGATCGTATCGGTACGATCACCTTCTGCATCCGTACCGGCAAGAACAAAGGTGCTGATTCCATCGGTGCGGGCACCGGCACCTGCTGTTTCACGGATTGGCTGACGGCCGAGACCGACCACCACTGCGACCAGAGCTACAAATAAAAGTAGGATCCACAGAATGGGATGATGCCGTTTTTTTCTCCGCTTGACCTTCTTCGGAACCGTTGTACCGGAAGGAGGAACCGGCGGGTTGATTCCGCCGCGTGCATAGGACTGGCGCTGTGGCGACTGCGATACAGTCCGGGGTGTTGTTCCCGATGGAGCGGCACCACTTGCGGCTCTTTGTTGCTGTGCCCGTCTCTGCTGTGCGGCAATGCGCTGGGCTTCTTCCGGAGAGACACGGCGTCTCTGCTGGGCAGGCCGCTGCGAGGAAGAGCCTGGGGTAGCGGAAGCTGTCCGCCGGGGATCGGCGGAAGTCCGGTTCCCGGAAGTCTGACGTGGAGCGGCCCCAGTGGGATTCGACGGTCGCCGGACACCGGAAGATGCCGCTGACTGTCGAACGGAAGAAGGAGCACCGTTTCGGGATGCCGTCTGCTGCTGAGCACGCCGGCGCGCAGCCTCCCTCTGCTGTGCCGCGGTAGCGGCAGAGGTGTTCCCGGAGGGGCGGACATTATTGGCGGAAGACGGCGCATTGGCAGGCCGGGACACATTGGAAGAGCCGCCCGGATTCCGGGAAGCGGTATTTCCGGAGGGAGCGGATGGCTTCTGTACCGGCGGATTGACCGGAGTGCCGTCCGGATTGCGCTGTCCGAAGTATTTCTGGAAAAAAGCTTCATCTTCTGCGTCGAATTTCTGCGGTTTATCAAAATATTTATCTTTCAATGAAAAACCTCCTTTGAAATCTGACGTTTGCGGAATTAAGATACCATACCTGTCATGTCAATTCAATGGAATAATTATGAACAAAAACAGGAAGGCCGAAGCCTTCCTGTCGTTTAATAAAAGGTGGTGGATTCTCAGGCCTGGCCGAGAACGTTGGTGCAGAACTGCTTGAACATGGTGGCCGCTTCTGCACGAGTGGCAGTTCCCTTCGGATCTACCAGGTTGCCGGGTTTGCCGGTGATGATGCCTGCGCCTACAGCCCAGGTGATGTTCTCGGTTGCCCAGAAGCTGATGTCTGCAACATCCGCAAAACCGTTCAGGCTGCCGTTCGGAGTGACATCCTTGCCCTTGTAGACTGCGTAGCTGCGGAGAATGGTCGCCAGCTGTTCGCGTGTCACGTTGGCATTGGGAGCGAAAGTCCCGTCACCCATGCCGGCTACAACATTATTAGCGGCTGCCCAGTTTACCGGATTGACGAACCAGTCACCGGCGGATACATCACGGAATCCGGCGGAAGTAAGGACGGCAGGTTTTCCTTCCATTGCGTACAGGATGGTGCATACCATCGCACGGGTCAGGTTGGAGTTGGGCTCAAAGGTCGTAGCGGAAGTACCGGTCATGATATGCTTATTCAGGACATAGTCCACAGGACCATGGTACCAGCTGTCCGGAGTCATGTCGGAGTATACGGCGCTGGGGCAGCCCTGCTCCCAGGAGGAGTGTCCGCCGCCGTTTCCGCCGCTGCCCTGACTGAGATCCGGTTCTCCCTCGCCGGGGGCGAAGGATACATTGACGCTGACATCCGAATCGGGCATCTTGAAGTAATAGGTGGTGTTGATCGCCTTTTTCACTGTGACCGGGTTGCCGCCGGCATCACGGACCTGAATGGAGGAGCAGTGGTTGCCCTCGTTGGGAGTCACGGTAATGGCGGTATCCTCGTTGACCTTTGCCGTATTGACGTTGGTCACAGCGGTACCGGCTCCGGTAGCATTGAGGTAGACATTATGATCAGCCCAGGTCACGGCAGTATCCGTGGAGCCTTGGCTGATGCACTCTTCGATGCGGTCTGCATAATAGCGGTGGCCTTCCAGTGTCGGATGGACATTCAGCATCAGTTCATTGACGAAGTCTGCTTCCACCAGAGCACGGGGCATGAAGACATAGTCGCATGCACCGGTAACATCACAGTAGATGTACTGATCCCGGTAGGGGCTCTCATTCTGAATATAATTATTGGCGATCATCGTATTGCCATCGGTAAGGGGACCGATCTCTACAAGAGAAGCGCTGGTCAGCTTGCAGCGATGGAACGGATTCATCAGGCCAATGGCGACCAGAGTGCAGTTCGGGTTGATCTCACGGATCTGCTTGATGATCTGATCCCAGTGGGAAGAGAAGTTCATGATGCCTTTGCCGAATCCGTACAGGAAGGCAGAGATGACCTCCGGAAGAACTCCGGCCATATAGGCATATCCGAAGAAGGTATAGACAGCATTGTACAGATCACCTTCCGACTGTCCGGTGAGCAGAGAGACCAGCTGGGAGCGAATCTGATAACCGGTGACATCACCGATCTTCAGGTTGGCATCATCCAGCACATAGGAAGCATACATCATGCCCTGAGTGAACATGTCATTGGCGCCTACGTTCAGGGTGATCAGATCTGCCTTTGCGATATCCGCATGAACGCTGTCCTGCAGTTCGGCAAATTCCTGCGCCGAAGTTCCGCCCATGTAACCGATGGACGTGTTGCTGAACTGGTCATACTGATAATTTTTGTCCAGCAGACGAAGAATATCTTCTGTACGGAATCCGCAGCGTGCATAGTTGTAAACGGTTGCACCGGTCTCCTGGGAAACCAGAGTGCCGTAAAGGCCCTGGACCATCAGACCCTGCGGACGGATGTATCCGTAATAATCATCGCCCTGCAGCAGACCGTATCCGGCGGCATTACTGTCGCCGAGGATCAGATAATTGTTGTAATGCTTGACATTCTTGCCTTCTGCAAAAGCGCCTACGCCGAGAATGCCGACCAGCAGCACGACGGAAAGCACCATGGCAAGAATCCGGGTTGTCTTTCTCTTCATGATTGTTCCACCTTTTGAAAAAGTCCATAACAAAACAGAGGAAGGGATACTTCCTCCTGACGTGTTATCCTATTGTAACCAAATACGGCGCTTTTTGCAATACCTAATGGGACTTTATGTTCACCGCCAATCATGAAAAAAGCTTAAGTGCTATATAATAAAGGAAGAAACTGTGATTTTCTGTCCAATTTTGCCAGTATAATTCCCGATGTTATTGGTGGTAATGAGGTGTTGAAATCATGAATGCTATCCGCTATAATAGATTAAATCCCGTTTCCAAATCGTAAACATTTGTGAGCGGGATAAATCACGGAAGTCAATACCGTTTTAAAAAGGAGCGGTTGGCTCCTTATTTTAAGACAGACGATAATGTGAGGGTAGTTTATGATGAAAACACATTCTTCCAGACTGATGTGTCTTGCAGTCGCACTGGCTATGATCATTGCCCTGCTGTGTCCCATTGCCGTTGCGGACAATGAGCACACTGTCAAGACAGCATCCAGTGAGAAACATGCCTATACGTTTATCGGAGACAGTATCCCCAGCGGATTCTCACTCCGGTATGATACACAGTGGAATTCGGAGGTCATCTACGACACCATCCGCAATGCCTATGTGTATTGGAAACGTCC
>CAJGCI010000171.1 GCA_904501855.1 Oscillospiraceae bacterium
CAGAGCATCGAACAGAATCTGTCCACCTTCTCCGCTCATATGACGAATATCGTACGGATCCTGGAGGAATGCAGCGATCATTCCCTGATCCTGTTTGATGAACTGGGGGCCGGTACCGATCCCACGGAGGGCGCGGCACTTGCCATCTCCGTCATAGAGCACTGCCGGAAAAAAGGCGCCATGATCGCCGCAACGACCCACTACGCGGAACTGAAGGTCTATGCCACGGAGCAGAAACGGGTGCAGAATGCCTCCTGCGAATTTGATGTGGAGACTCTTCGCCCGACCTATAAGCTGCTGGTGGGAATCCCCGGAAAATCCACTGCATGTGCCATCTCCACGCGCCTCGGCCTGCCTTCTGAGATCATCGATGACGCCAAATCCCGCATCGGCACCGACAGCGCCAGCTTTGAGGCCACTATCGAGAAACTGGAGCAGACCCGTCTTTCCATGGAGAAGGAACGGGAGGAGGCCCGCCGTATCCGGAAACAGGCGGAGGAGGATGCCAAAGCGTCCAAGCGCCTGAAAGCGGAACTGTCCGTCCGGCTGGAAAAAGCGGACGAACGGTCCCGGCGTGAGGCGGAACGGATCATCGAGGATGCCCGGAAGACCGCGGAGAAGACCTTCGAGGAACTGGACGAGATGCGCCGTCAGAGCAACAAGGATCAGGACGCGCAGCGGATCAATGAGGCACGGAATATCATGCGCCGCAGCCTGAATGAAAAGCAGGCCCAGTATCAGACGAAGGCGGAGACGGAGGAAGATAAGAAGTCTTCCCGCAAGCTTCGCCCCGGCGACGTAGTGGAAGTGAAATCCATGGGCGGTGTCAACGCGGTGGTCCAGTCCGTCACGGAGGACGGCACCGTGCTGATGCGGGCAGGCATCATGAACATCCAGGCCAAGGAAGACGAGGTGTATCTGCTGGAAGGTGCAAAGATTGAGGAGAAGACACCGGTCAAGGCCGGCAACCGGAGCATCCGGGCTGCCGCCGTTCCCTCGGAAGTGGATCTTCGCGGAATGGACAGCGTGGAAGCGGTAATGACCGCGGAACGGTATCTGGATAACGCCGTAATGGGCAAAATGAATCAGGTCACCATCATCCACGGAAAGGGCACCGGAGCACTCCGGAAAGCCATTCATGCCATGCTGAAAAAGAATAAGGCGGTCAAGTCGTTCCGCCTTGGGACGTTCGGCGAAGGTGAGGCTGGCGTAACGATCGTGGAACTGAAATAGAATCTGTTTCTTTTCTGCAATCTTCCTTCTTACATTACTCCTAAAAACTGAGAGTACGTCAGTGCCAAATCATGTATAAACCAACGAATTCAACAAAACCGCATTGACGTTTTTATAATTATTTGCTAGATTATGTTTGCAAAAATAAATTGTAACGTTCGAGATTTAAGAAGGAGCGCAGATATGAAAGAAATAGATGTAGTCATTAATAACCAGGTCGGCCTGCACGCAAGACCGGCAACTTTCTTCATTCAGAAAGCAAACGAGTTCAAGAGCAGCATCTGGATCGAGAAGGATGAGCGCCGCGTTAACGCAAAGAGCCTTCTGGGTGTTCTTTCCCTTGGTATCGTCAAGGGCGCTTCCATTAAGATCATTGCTGATGGAGCTGACGAAGCAGAAGCGATCGACACGCTTTCCGAGCTGATTAAGTCCGACTTTTCCGAGTAATTAATAGAGAGATCAGACAAGGACGTCCACGTTTAGTTGGACGTCCTTTTTTTCTTTGCGTATCCCATCGGGAAATGGTATATTATCAGCAGTTAACCACAGAGAAGAAAGGGACTGCCATGCTTGCCACGTTAAGTGAAAAAGCGAATAATCTGCCGCAGCTTCCGGGCGTGTATCTCATGCTGGATGAACACGGCGACGTGATCTATGTGGGAAAGGCAAAAAAGCTGAAAAACAGAGTCAGCAGCTATTTCCACGGAGATCATCTTCCCAAGGTGGAAGCCATGGTTCAGAAAGTCCGTGACTTCAATGTCATCGTGGCCAATTCGGAATTCGAGGCCCTGATCCTGGAGAATTCCCTTATCAAGCAGCACAAGCCTCATTACAATATCCTCCTGAAAGACGACAAGGGATATCCGTTTATCCGGCTGGACCGGAATCGTCCGTATCCCAGATTTGAGATCGTCAGCCGTGTCGGCAAGGACAAGGCACAGTACTTCGGACCCTACGGGGGGAGAAGCATCACCCGGGGGATCATTGAGACGATTTCGAAGACACTGCTTCTTCCGGACTGCACACGGCGGTTTCCGGAGGAGATCGGCAGGGAACGGCCCTGCCTGAACTATCATATGAATACCTGTGCCGGCTGGTGCCGGCCCGATTCCGTCACGGAAGAGGAATACAATCAGGCACTGGAACAGGCGGTCCTGATCCTGGAGGGCAGAACGGATGATCTGCTGGAGGAACTGAACGCCCAGATGGAAAGCGCGGCGGAAGAGCTGCACTTTGAACTGGCGGCCAGTCTTCGGGACCGGATCTATGCAATCCAGGACCTTTCCAACAAGCAGAGGGTCATCTCCACGGTGTTTGCGGATACGGATGTTCTTGGGTTTGCCCGTTCCGCACCCAGCTGTTTTGCCGTGCTTCATTACCGCAACGGCAACCTGACCGGAAAAGACGTCGATCTCATCGAGGAGCCGCTGGAAGAGGACGGGGAGGCAGTTTCCTCCTATCTCCGCCAGTACTACGGTTCCCGCAGCGCTTGGCCCAAGACCATTCTGGTCCCCGCCGACCTGGAAGACCGGGAGGATCTGGAGGCGTTCCTGACTCAGCTGTCCGGCCATAAGGTGGCACTGGAGTTCCCCCAGAGGGGAGAGCGTGTCCGTCTGGTGGAAACGGCCAGCATGAACGCCAAGGAAGAGGTGCTCCGCCGCACTACCGAGAACGTCCGGAGAAGCAAGACGCTGGAGCTGCTTCAGAAAGCGCTCGCCATGGACCGTTTTCCCGAACGCATCGAAGCCTACGATATCTCCAACCTCGGTTCCACCGGGATAGTAGCTGGAATGACAGTACATAAGAACGGCAAACCCAGCAAGAAGGATTACCGCAAGTTCCGGATCCGTGATCTGGACGGGCCGGATGACTATGAGAGCATGCGCCAGGTCATCGCCCGGCGGGCCCGCCGTTATCTGGACGGGGATGAAAAATTCATGCCCCTTCCGGATCTGTTCCTGATCGACGGCGGTGATACGCATGCGGAAGCTGCGGAACAGATCCTGCGATCCATGGGGATCTCCGTTCCGGTATGGGGAATGGTCAAGGATGACCGGCACCGTACCCGTGCTCTCATCAACGCGGCAGGTGAGGAGATCAGTATCAGTTCCAACCAGGCGCTGTTCGCTCTGATCGGCAACATCCAGGAGGAGACACACCGGTTCTCCATCGAGTACCAGCGGTCTCTGCGGATGGAAAACTATACCTCCCAGCTGGATAAGATTCCGGGTGTGGGGGTGAAGCGCCGCAATCAGCTGCTTCATTCTTTTAAGACGGTGAAAGCCGTGAAGGAAGCCTCGCTGGAAGAACTGTCCGAGGCTGTTCCGGTCAATACCGCCAGGGCAGTGTATGAGTATTACCACAGCAGGGAGGAGGAATCTCCGTGAGAGTGATTACCGGATCCGCAAGAGGAAGAAAGCTGAAGGCCCCTCAGGGCATGGATGTGAGGCCCACAACGGATTCCGTCAAGGAAGCGATCTTCAATATCATACAGTTTGATGTGGAAGGCAGACGGG
>CAJGCI010000172.1 GCA_904501855.1 Oscillospiraceae bacterium
ATTCTGGAAATAGGCGATGTACTGCCCCTCCGTGTGCTTGCGGGCGAGGACCTGCTTGGCCCGCTGGATGGCGGCGTCCATGTCCTCTCCCACGGGCACGGAGAAGTCTCCGCTGCCGGAGTCGGAGCAGAAAATGCATCCGCCGGTGCCTTTCGTCCCGTCCCGGTTGGGACAGGTGAACCCGCCGTCCAGCGCCAGCTTGTATACCTTGCATCCGAAGGTCTCCTTCAGATACCGGTTCAGGGAATAATAGTGTTCCAACGGACCGATGCCTCCTGCGTTTTTTTCCAAGATATCACGGAACCCGGAGGATAGGAAGAGCCTTCTTTCCATGGACAAGCGGAGCAGAGGAGAATATAATGGAATGCAGAAAAACTAACGCGACCGAGGTGTTTTGGATTGAAGATCACGTTTATTGGCGCCGCCCATGAGGTGACCGGCAGCATGACGCTGCTGGAAGTCGGAGATAAAAAGGGACTCATCGACTGCGGCATGGAACAGGGGAAGGACCTGTTTAAAAACGCCGAACTGCCGGTGGCGGCAGGGGAGATCGACTTTGTGCTGCTGACCCATGCGCACATCGATCACTCCGGAAACCTTCCGCTTCTGTACAAACAGGGATTCCGGGGCAACGTGTTTGCCACGGAGGCCACCTGCAATCTGTGTGACATCATGTTGCAGGACTGCGCCCATATCCAGATGCAGGAAGCGGAGTGGAAGACCCGCAAGGAGATGCGAAAGGGCAACGCCGCGGTGGAGCCCATTTATGATATGGAGGATGTGCAGGGCCTGTTGGGCACCATGATCCCGTGCCGCTATCATGAGATGATCGAAGTCAACGACTGCGTGTCCATCCGATTCACGGATGTGGGACATCTGCTGGGATCGGCCTGCATCGAAGTGTGGCTCACGGAGGGCGGCCAGGAGAGGAAGATCACCTTCTCCGGCGACCTGGGCAACTCCAACCAGCCCATCCTGCGGGATCCCCAGACCGTGGAGGACACCGAGTATCTGATGATGGAGACCACCTACGGCGACCGGAATCACGAGCGGGTGCACACGGACTACGTGTCCTCCCTGGCGGAGATCATCCAGACCACCATGGACCGGGGCGGCAATGTGGTCATTCCGTCCTTTGCCATCGGCCGCACCCAGGAGATGCTCTACTTCATCCGGGAGATCAAAAACCGCGGCCTCGTCGCGGGACATGACAATTTCCCCGTCTATGTGGACAGCCCGCTGGCGGTGGAAGCCACGGGGATCTTCCTGCAGTGCGACCTGGACTTCGTGGATGATGAGATGGCGGCCATCGTGCGGCGGGGAGAGAACCCGCTGGTATTTCCGGGACTGCACACCTCCGTCTCCACGGACGAGTCCAAGGCCATCAATGCCGATACCGAGCCGAAAGTCATCATCTCCGCCTCCGGCATGTGCGACGCCGGCCGCATCCGCCACCACTTGAAGCACAATCTGTGGCGTCCGGAATGCACCGTCCTCTTCGTGGGCTATCAGGCGGAAGGAACCCTGGGAAGGATCCTCATCGACGGCATCAAGAAAACGGTCAAGCTGTTTGACGAGGATATCGAGGTGCGGGCAGAAGTGCGCATGCTGCCCGGTGTCAGCGGACACGCCGACCAGCAGGGACTTCTCAGCTGGCTGCTGTCCATTCCCGAAAAACCGAAAATGGTGTTCCTCAACCACGGAGATCCGGAATCCTGCGAAGCCTTCCGGGACAAGATCCGGGAGATGGGCTACGAGGCATTCGCACCCTACAGCGGCACCAGCTTCGATCTGGTCCGGGGCGAGTTCGACGTGGTCACGGAAGGGATCGCCGTCGAGAAAACGGAACCGGAGGGATCGAAGCCCCGGGAGAATCCCGTGTTTGCCGCACTGGTCCAGGCGGGAGAGCGCCTGCTGGCTGCCATCCGGGACCTGAAGGGAAGCCCCAACAAGGAGCTGCGCGTCTTCGAGCGCCAGGTCACGAAACTGGCCGAGCGCCTGGAGAACTACCGCAACAGCTGACGGTTATCAAAACGGAAAAAACCGGCCCTGCCGCAAGGACAGGACCGGTTTTGTTGCGTTCATCCGTTATTTTTTCTCGTCATGGAAATCCTGCAGGATCTCATCCACCTTCTCCTCCGCATCCACGGAACGGGACTGGAAACGTCCCTGAAGCTTCGTCAGGAAGGAGCTGCGCTCCTCGCTGCGGACCTTTTCCGGATCCTCCGGGCTGGCCTCCATGTTGCTCATCAGGCGCACCAGATACACCAGCAGCAGGGCCGCGTTGGAGACGATGATCAGCACAAGACCGAGATTCAGGCTGTCCGCCACCACCAGGATGCTCAGGAAAGCTCCCAGCATGATGAAGTACAGGGTCTTGAAGGGACTGGTGCGTCCGTAGGCAAAACCCGCGACATAGTAGAAGGCGATGGCGCAGCAGGCATAGGCCAGGATCTGGATGGAGTAGACCCACACCGAGGGATTGGTGGCATGGATCTTGTAGCAATTGATCAGCCCGATGCCGTACAGCAGGATGGGGATGGTCATCAGAAGGGCGATGGTGCCGTCGCTGACATCACTGCCGATGGAGCGGAACACCACGGGAGTGATGATCCCCGAGACCATGGCGCAGACACCGAAGACCAGAGTCAGAGCAGGGCTGGAGTTGTCCAGACCCGTGAGGATGAGGATCAGACCTCCCAGAACTTCCACCGCAGCGATGATCATCGGGGCGGTCATCTGCCGGTCTCCCGTCCCCTTCAGGGCGGTGCGCACATTGTCGGATACAGTCATGTTCTTCTCGTGGATGCCCTGGACGATGAGGAAAAACCAGATGGCGGCGCCCAGTACCACCAGAAAGACCAGGATATTCAGAGGACTGTTGGTGGACAGTCCGGTTTCATCAAATGCAATCTGATTCTGAAGCCATCGGCAGAAGGAGCCGAAGGCTCCGGCGCCGACGACGATGGCCAGATTGGCCAGTGCGTTCTTTCGCATTGCAATCCTTCCGTTTCTGTTGTCATTTCGTATGTCACAACATTTTATACTTAATTGCGGATCACGTCAACAACAGGCACAAGTTCTGGGGGTCTGTGATTTGACTTAAAATAGGAAGAATGCTATTATGTCAACATATAGCCGTTATTGACTGCGGAGGGTTTGTTTATGGACCATAACAAGAAAAACAAGAACGGCACTCTCTTCAGTGAATGGTTTCGCCAGATGGATCGTCGGGAACTGATCGAGACGATCTCCCAGCTGTGCGATGCCGTGATCAGGGATGCCGGAGAAAACAATTACCGCGGCGGGATCCGCCCGGGTAATATTTTCCGCAATGAGCAGGGTGAGATCACCATTGGCGACGGCGGAATGCCGCAGAGAAGCAGCTGGACCGCGGAACAGCTGGAGTTCATCTCTCCGGAGGAATTCTGGAACGGAGAGGCCTCCACGCGATCCGACGTGTATTCGCTGGGTCTGCTGATCTATTACTGCGTTTCCGGAGGAAAGCTGCCTTTCCAGCCGGACAAGAAGAAGCTGTCCGCGGAAGAGCGCGCCAAGACCGTCCGCCGCAGAATGGGCGGAGAGCCCATCAACGCTCCGGAAGGGAGCGGAAAGAGCCTGGGTTCCATCATTGAGAAGGCCCTGTCCTTCCGTCCGGAAGACCGGTACACCTCCGTGGACGATCTTCCCATCGTGCTGAAACTGTGCCTGAAGGAACTGGATTCGCCCAAGCCTTCGGAACCGGTG
>CAJGCI010000173.1 GCA_904501855.1 Oscillospiraceae bacterium
AGGTCGGCGCCGGCCTTTTCCCCGGCGATGACCATCTCTTTATAGACCTGATAGGCTTCCTCGAATGTCAGTGTCCCCAGTGGTTCCATCAGCTCTCCGATGGGTCCCACATCCAGGGCAACTTTCACGGAATCTCCCGCTGCGCGGCGGGCGGTCCGGATATTGGCGGTGATGACCTCCGCCGGAGTGTGTCCGGTGCCTTTCAGTTTATGTCCGTTGGCTTCGAAGGTGTTGGCATAGATGACATTGCTTCCCGCCTCGATGTATTTCCGGTGGATCTCCTCCACGATCTCGGGATGCTCCATCCCGTAGATCTCCGGATGATCGCCCGGCTTCAGGCCGCGGGCCTGCAGCATGGTGCCCATGCCTCCGTCCAGTATGATCCGGTCACCCATGACAGGTCCCTCCTTCTTTCCGAAATTCGCAGGTGCGGAAGAGATTGCACACTTCGCACCCGGATGCGCGGTGGTCCTGCGGTTCCTCCGCGATGCCGATGATTGCCGTCACCGATTTGCACGGCACCATCAGCATGGATTCGGAGACCGTCAGACCGATACGGCGGGACGCGTTCAGCATCCGGCACAGATCCTTCTGGATCTCCAGCGGAAGATCGCCGTACCCGGGACTGAAACGGTCCGTGAGGTATTTCCCTTCTCCCGTGATCTCCCGGCGGAGATCTTCTTCAAAATGATTGCATACGTTTTCGATGGCCGCGCTGGCGCAGGCGTCCATGATCAGGGCATCTGCCGCATCCACGACCTCATACTTCCGGGTGATCTGATCGATCTCCGGTCCCAGGGTCGCGGCAAACAGCACCGCTTCCCGGCAGGTTTTCAGGAGTTTTCCGATATCCTCTCCCGGCAGGAGAAGGTTCTCCGCCTTCTGCCCGTCATAGGGGACTCTTCTCCAGACGAGCCGCGGCCGTGCCGCCTTCATCACCCGTTCCTTGCAGATCTCCATCTGCCGGACAAGATCCTCCGGCACCTCCTGTCCCCGGTGACCGAGATACAACAGTATTTCATTATCATTCAGTTCCGTAAGACGAGGTTCCAAAGTCCCTGCCCCTTTCCAGATGATTAATTATTTATTATATCCTGTCTGCGGTTTTCCTACAAGGCGAAATCTTTGATACGCTGATTTCCCAAAGTGTGCAAAACCCCCCTGCCCGTCTTGACAATCCTATAGGTCTTGATATAATGAACTCAATTTCATAACCTTATCAAGAGAGGTGGAGGGACCGGCCCTGTGAAGCCCGACAACCTGCAGTTACTGCAAGGTGCCAATTCCGGCGAAGCGAATCGAAAGATGAGGAACCGTATCAATCCTAGCTCCGCCGCCGGCGGAGCTTTTTCATTTCTCTTAATATCAGCGAACAGAAGGAGAATCACATGAGTTATTTGTTTACATCCGAGTCCGTCACAGAGGGACATCCCGACAAGATCTGCGACCAGATCTCGGACGCTATCTTAGATGCCATCCTGGAACAGGATCCCACCGGCCGTGTGGCCTGTGAGACCACCGTCTCCACCGGTCTGATCCACATTATGGGCGAGATCTCCACCAGCTGCTACGTGGACATCAACAGCATCGCCCGCGGTGTGGTGCGGGACATCGGCTATGACCGCGCCAAATACGGTTTCGACGGTGAGACCTGCGGCGTGATCGTCAACATCGATGAGCAGTCCGCGGACATCGCGCTGGGCGTGGATCACTCCCTGGAATCCAAGGATCAGCACAACGGCGAGCTGGACAACGGCGCCGGCGACCAGGGCATGATGTTCGGTTATGCCTGTGACGAGACACCGGAACTGATGCCTCTTCCCATCTCCCTTGCCCATCAGCTGGCAAAACGGCTGGCGGAGATCCGGAAACTTCAGCTGGTGGATTATCTCCGTCCCGACGGAAAGACCCAGGTCACCGTGGAATACGACGACAACGGCAAACCGGTCCGCATCGATACCATCGTCATCTCTTCCCAGCATTCTCTCTCCGCGACCCATGAGATGATTCAGGAAGATCTGACCCGTCTTGTGATCAAGCCCATCATCCCCGCGGAAATGATGGATGAGAATACCAAGATCTATATCAATCCCACCGGACGCTTCGTTATCGGCGGACCGCAGGGCGACTCCGGTCTCACCGGAAGAAAGATCATCGTGGATACCTACGGCGGTTCCGCTCCTCACGGCGGCGGTGCCTTCTCCGGAAAGGATCCCACCAAGGTGGACCGCTCCGGCGCCTACGCAGCCCGCTGGGTCGCCAAGAACATCGTTGCCGCCGGTCTGGCTTCCCGCTGCCAGGTGCAGCTGGCCTATGCCATCGGCGTGGCAGCTCCCGTTTCCGTCAACGTGTTTACCTTCGGTACCGGCAAGGTCTCCGACGAAAAACTGGCGAAAGCGGTGAAGGAAGTATTCGATCTGCGTCCCACCGCCATCATCCGCGATCTGGATCTGCAGAAACCCATCTACCGTCCGCTGGCCGCATACGGCCACATGGGACGCGAAGACCTCGGCGTCAAATGGGAGCAGACCGACCGGGTCCACGCTCTTCAGGGAGCTGTAAAATAATGCATATCCCGTCCTGTCCGTCTCAGGAGATCGATCTGATCTCCTTTGAAGAGGCGCTGGCCCGTTCCGGCAAGGGGGATGACTACGATCATGACCGGTGGATCTATGTTCCGGATTTCTATACGGAATACCGTTATATCCTCGGCACCAGGGGCAACAACCCCCTGATCTGCATCGGCATCAATCCCTCCACGGCGGAACCGGATCATCTGGACAACACGTTAAAATCCGTTTCCCGCATCGCTGCAGGGAACGGATTTGACAGTTTTATCATGTTTAACGTGTACGCCCAGCGCGCCACCTCCCCCGATGATATGGATCGCTGCTGCAACGAGGAACTTCACCGGGAAAACATGAAGGCATTTGACTATCTTCTCTCCCGGATTCCGGAGGGGACCCGTCCGGCCGTCTGGGCCGCCTGGGGAGCCATCATCGAAAAGCGGGACTATCTCCCCTGTTGTGTGGAAGATATGGTCTCCATCGGAGAACGGTACCGGGCCCGCTGGCTCTGTGCCGGAAAGATCTCCGTAAAGGGACATCCTCACCATCCGCTGTATCTGCGAAAAGACGAAAAGACCGTTCCCTTTGACATTCGGCATTATCTCAATGTACTGGAGGAAAGGAAAAAATGAGCGACAGCAAGTTTCGCCTGGCGGTGTGCCAGATCCGTACCCGCAGGGAAAAGCAGGATACTCTTGTCCGCGCGGAAGAGATGATCCGCGAGGCCGCTCTCAACGGAGCGTCCGTGGTGGTCCTGCCGGAAATGTTCACCAGTCTCTGCAGCCACGAATACTTCGGACAATACGCCGAACCCGGAAACGGAGAGACCTTTCAGTCCCTCTCCCGCTGGGCCGCGGAATACAATGTGATCGTCATCGGCGGAAGCATTCCGGAAACGGAGCAAGGAAAACTGTTTAACTCCAGCTATGTCTTTGACCGGAACGGTGATCTGCTTGCCCGCCACCGCAAAGTCCATATGTTCGATATCGATCTAACCGATCAGTTTACCTTCAACGAATCCGATTCCTTCACCGCCGGGGATGGCTACTGCGTTTTCGATACCGACCTCGGCCGATTCGGAGTCGCCATCTGTTTTGACATCCGGTTCCCGGAATACATCCGCGGTCTTGCCCGCCGGGGC
>CAJGCI010000174.1 GCA_904501855.1 Oscillospiraceae bacterium
CAGCACCACACTGCCAGCACCGCCAGCAGGATCCCGAACATATAGGCGTAGGCTGTAAACATGTACAGGAAGGTGTATGCCACCGACGGGATCGCCACCATCAGAGTGCCGGCCAGTGCTCCGGTTACCGGGGAACGAAGTTCCAATACGTCCGCCACCACCGCGGCGGCCAGCGCCAGAAACAGGACCGACAGGAAACCGATCAGTGCCGGTGACTGCACAAAGCCGTGAAAATAGGAGGCATAGTGCAGGAACCACCGACCGGAGATGGTCATCTGCTGGGTATCATAGATACGGCTCAGCCCGTCCGGATTGGGGATGGTGTTGGTGAAGGCATACAGGTGGATGACATACCCGAAGACGAAGGCCGCGGCAAAGGCGGCAAGCACGCCGGGAGAGCATCGTTTCACCCGATCCCACAGCCCGAAACCGGGAGCGGGACTCCGATTGTATTTCTTCTCTTCCATAAAAAGCTCCAAATATCGATTAAAACAGTCATGGATCCGGGAATCCCGGTGGAAAATCCGGATCCTTTTATCCTAAACAGTATAGCAAAGACCCTGTCTGAAAACAAGTTTGCCGGAAACGGGAACGCTCCCGGACACAGGGTCCGGGAGCGCAGTTTTGTCTGTTGTTATTTCTTCAGTTCTTCCACGATCTTGGCATTGGCCGCAAAGGTATTGGATTCCGCATCCATGATCCGGGACAGCTCTCCGGCTGCCGCATCCAGATCGTCGCTGTAGACGATATAGTCACAGAACGAGGAATCCTCCAGCTGCCGCTGTGCCTCCTCCATGCGGATGGGCACTTCAAAACGGTTGCGTGCGGTGGCCTGATACCGTTTTTCCAGTTCCTCACGGCTCTGGGGGATCATAAAGACACATACCGCTTCCGGCATGTTCTTCTTGATCTGGCTGGCACGGCTCAGTTCCAGGTTCAGAAGGACGTTCTTTCCCTGGGCGGTCTGCTCATTGACCTGCCGGCGGGAGGTTCCGTAATCGTTTCCGGCAAACTCGGTGCACTCCAGAAGGTCCCCTTCTGCCGCCAGCGCATCCCATCCTTCCAGATCATAAAAATAGAAACCGACGCCGTTTTCCTCTCCTGCTTTCATCTTCCGCGCGGTGACGGGAATGATAAAGCCGATATCCTCACGGCTCTCAATGGTCTTTTTCATCACATCGCCGATCCCGGCACCGGAGGGTCCGGACACGACGAACAGTCTTCCAGTTTTATCTGACATGGTTTCAATCCCCTTTAGTTGCGATTCTTTCACTTCTACAGCATAGCACAAGTATGGTTCCGAAACTGTGTATTCTGCCACAGTTATTCCATTTCTCTCAACACCTCATCCAGCAGTTCCGTCAGGGAGACCTTGACGGGGTCCGCGGTGCAGCCATGGACATAGAAGGCATGCCCGTTGGGCAGGATCACCGACTGGATGTCTCCGTTGGGCGGAAGGCGGTATTTCTTCTCCATCCGCCAGGCGAGCTCCATCAGCTCCGCATCATTGAGCTCGTTGAACTTCTTCCGGGCCGCTTCCTCCAGCTTCTCATAGCGGAAACGGTGCTCCTTCTCATAGGCCTCCACGGCCTTCTGGTTCTTTTCGTATTCCTCATCGGAAAGATCGGCATCGTTGAAATTGATGGTGCCGGTGTCCGGTTCCTTCTCCAGCATCTCCCAGAAGAGATGGCTGAGAAGCTCATCCGCAGGATCCTCTTCTCCGGTGACCATCCGGAAAAACTGCTGGGTCCCCACTTCCCGGAATTTGGCGTTCAGCGAGATGAACCGTTTATCCGTCCCGGCAATGAACTGATCCAGGACATCCTCCGACGGGAAAAAGGCATTCATCCTGTCAAAATAGGCCCAGGCCAGAGCACACCCCAGTTCCGACAGTCCTTCCCCTTCCCCGTGGCACTTCCGGTACCGCTCCAGGAAATCCGTACGGGTGATCTCAGTTTTTCCTGCTTTGAACATGACATTTCCTCCATGATATGATACGATAAGAGTAATATACTACAAATTGTGGTCAAAATCGATAGTCAATCTATATCTTGTGTCTTGTTTTTTTGTTGTTTCCTCACTCAAATGAAAGGAAAAACCGCTGTCAAGGCCAATTGTGCAAAATCTCGCCGATATTTTTCGTCTTTTTTAGTGTATTCTTCACCTTGATTTCGTCCTGTGTCTCACGTAAGATTGTAAAATGTAATTATATGCGCTTTGTAAAAAAATGACAGACCTTAAGAAAAACTGGTCATCCAGCCGAACGAGAGGTAATTGTATAATGAAGAAAAAACTAATCAGCATTCTTGTCGCTGTGGCTCTTGCCGTGATGCTTCTTCCCGCCGCTGTACTGGCAGACGGCGCCCCCCTTGGCATCCTGGGCAACGGGACCGGCGGACTTTACATCGATATCAATACTGCTCCCTATACTACTTTCGCACAGAAAGACTGGGGACAGTATGCATATAACAAGGGCGGCTGTGCCTGGTTTGCTTCTTCCCGTGTCAATCAGCTCACCGGAAAAGGCGATACCATCTGGAGCGGCGAAAGCTGGATCAGCGGACGCGGCGCCGAACTGGGATTTTCCACCGGCACCTCCATCCGGGCCAAGGCCCTTGCCTGCTACGGACACCACGTCAGTGTCATCGAAGCGGTGGAGGGCAACAACGTTCTGGTCAGTGAAGGCGGTTATTCCGATTCCGATCACGGCTACTGCATCATCCACTGGA
Organism: Oscillospiraceae bacterium; assembly: GCA_904501855.1. GTDB lineage: Bacteria > Bacillota > Clostridia > Oscillospirales > Oscillospiraceae > UBA2922. The sequence continues at coordinate 2,730 of CAJGCI010000174.1, forward strand.
AGACACTGCAGCAGGTGGAGAACGGTGACAACGGTTCTCTGGGCGAATTCCTCGGCTATGTATATCTCGGCGTAAGCGGAGGCGGCGGCGGAAGCCCCACTCCCGCACAGAACTACAAGACCGGTCTTTATGAGATCACCACCCTGAGTGATGCTCTGAACGTCCGCAGCGGAGCCGGTGACAACTATCAGGTCATCGGTCAGATCGCCAAAGGGGCCATCGTCAATGTTACCGCCACCAACGGAAGCTGGGGCCGCATCAACTACAATGGTCAGGCCGGCTGGATCGCACTGCAGTTCTGCACGGAGACGACTTCCTCCAACAACCCGGTCACAAAGATCGCGCTGTCCACGGATTCCGTATTCCTGAATCTGGGAGCGACCACGCGGCTGTCCGTCAGCTTCACACCGGCAACTTCCCGCGCCGCGGTCTCCTGGAGCTCCTCCAATACCAACGTGGCAACGGTGGATTCCAACGGCACCATCCGCGGAAACCGTTCCGGCTATACCGTCATCACGGCGAATGCCGGCGGCAAGAGCGCCTCATGCCTCGTCAGCGTCACCTTTAATGATGTCCGTGATTCCGGTACCTACTTCTTCGGCCCGGTCTACTGGGCAGTAGGCAGAAGCATTACCGTGGGAACCGGCGACAATCTGTTCTCACCGGATGCATCCTGCACCCGCGCACAGGTGGTAACCTTCCTCTGGAAGACGCTGGCCAGTCCGGCTCCCTCTTCCAATGCCAACCCCTTCTTTGATGTGAAGCAGGGCACGTATTATTACGATGCCATCCGCTGGGCGGCAGAACAGGGCATCACCTCCGGTACCGCACCGAACCAGTTCTCACCGGACAAACCCTGTACCCGTGCAGAAGTGCTCACCTTCCTGTGGCACGCATACGGCTCACCCAAAGAGTCCGCCAACAACCAGTACTATGATGTAGCAGCCAACAGCTACTACGCCGTACCGGTGACCTGGG
>CAJGCI010000175.1 GCA_904501855.1 Oscillospiraceae bacterium
CTTTCTTTGCCTCATGGGCAAACACCGCACCGAACAGTCCGGCGCCGACAACGAGATAATCTACATGTTCCATCATTTTTTCTCCTATGATCTAGTCTTCTACTATAATAACGGATTATCCGATCCGAATATTGTATCCATTTCTGTTTTACCCCAGCATCAGCCGGTTTTTCACCTGCCGGAGAATGTCCGTGGTAAAGGGTTCCTTCCACATCAGCAGCACCGCAAGGTATCCGGCAAAGAACAGGCACGCGGAGATCAGCAGGGTCATGAAGTATCCCAGGCCGAGCAGCTTCACCCAGAGGGAGACCACCGCAGCAGCCAGCAGCGCCGTGACGATGGGCAGCACCGGCACCGATTTGAACATGGAGGACACTTCGTCCTTCAGGGCAGCATACTGCCAGATCAGTACCACCAGTTCCGCCATGACCGTTCCCATGGCAGCGCCGGAGGCATGAAAACGCGGGATGAGCAGTGCGTTGAGCACGAGATCCGTCACCGCACCGGCGATCTCGGAATACAGCACGGTCTTTTCCTTTCCCGTGGGAACCAGGATCTGCAGCCCCAGGATATTGGAAAGCCCGATAAACACCAGTGTGGGCATGATGATCTGCATGGGACGGATACTGCCGCCGTACTGCTGTCCGGACAGGAAGAAGATCCCCTCGCCGGCAAACAGGATGAAGTACAGCGTCAGCGGAAAAGCGAACAGGAACACGAACCGGATGGCCTTGCGGGAGACTTCCCGGAACTCGTCCATCATCCCCTGCTCCACATAATAGGAGGACCGGGGCAGCAGCACCGCGCCCAGGCTGGTCACGATGCTCACCAGGATATTCTTGATCTTCACCGCCGCATCGTAATAGCCGGTATCCACCTTCGTGGTCATGAATCCCAGCATCACCACGTCCAGATTGGTATAGATAGTGGTGGCCACCGCCATGGCAAAGAAAATCCCCACCGCTTTGAAGTGACGGCGGAAATCGTAGTTTCCCACGGGGCGCATGGTGATGTATTTTCTGGCATACACCAGATTGACCAGATTGGATGCATAGGCGGCAAATACGGCGATACCGCCGTAGATGACATAGTCTTCCTTCTCATGGATGAGAAGGAACATGAACACCAGCGCCAGTGCCTTGAAGATCACCGAGCGGATGGTGATGTAGGTATATTCCTCCAGTCCCTTGTACATCCACTCCATTCCCACCGCGTTGAGCAGGATCATGGAACTGACCACGAGGTACAGAGTCCGGTCCGACTGCAGCCGCGGAATGGTGGCGATGGAGAGAAAGAGCAGCACATACATGACGGCGCTCATGACGAGATTGATGATCACCAGCTCCTGTACCGTGCGGGACAGTTCGATCTTGTCCTCCCGCACCTGGGCGCAGGCCCGGATGCCGTAGGTGGGGATCCCCAGCTGGGAGATCATCAGAAAATACATGACGAAGGAGTTGGCAAAACTTACCGCTCCCGTTCCCGCCGGTCCCAGCACGCGGGACACGTAGGGAAAGGTGATCAGCGGAAAAACAAGAGATGACATCGTCAGTATGGCATTCATCAAAAAGTTTTTCTTAATGGACTTCTGCTGTGCCAAAGGATGTCACCTCCTTGTTGTTATTCGATTTCAGTATTCAGGCGGTGGGATGGGCTGCCCGGTATTTCTTCGACAGCAGCCTCGGGTTCCGCGCGAACCGGTTGATGTTCCAGCAGTCTTCGATAATGACCTTCACGAAGATCCAGGACACGATCACCATCTTCAGGAACGGTGCGTCTCCGATGGTCTCGTAGAACCTGCAGGAGAAGAATGCGAAGAGCAGATCGTTGAACAGATATCCGTAGAGGAACAGGCGGAAATCAAACTTGCCTTTCCTCGGCTTCCGTTCCGCCTTCCGGTAGGTCTGGCCGTAGAACCAGGCCATCAGTCCCGTCAGCGGGATCACGCCCCAGATATTGAAGTCGTACAGGATGGGATAATACATGGTATACACGTTGCCGATCTCGATCTTGTTGCGGCTGAAGGCAAACTTGTTGATGTTGCCGAAGCGCAGATGCTCGACATGGAACAGTTTTCCCATGTAGTTCCAGAAGGTCCGGAAGGTCTGGGCACCGATGATCTGGTGACCGTAATCCGGTTTCTTGTGAGTCAGATACGTATCCAGGTTCACGATGGGTGCCCCGGCATAGATAAATCCGTACTTGAAGTAATCCCGGTCGGAATCGGTGCGTCCCATGAAGACCAGCAGGACGATGGAGGCAATGACCACCACGATGAGCAGGATCACGATCCACTTCAGCAGTTTCGGGTCTCCCCTTCGGATCCGCCCGTTGCGGCACTCCAGGATATAGAACATGATGAGCGCCATGGTCATGACGCGCAGCAGCGGGCTCCGGGAGCCGTTCATGACGATGAGGACGCACATGAGTCCCACTGCGATGAGATGGGACAGCCGGATCCTCCGCACCGCGGAGAAGTTATGGACCAGCACATACAGCATGATGAAGGCGCCGGCGTTGGTGATGGGGTTGCCGAGACGGTAGATCATGGGAAGTCCCACGCCCAGCCGCTCGTACAGCTTCGGCATGAACTTGGAGAGCTTGTCATAGAGGTTGATGCGTTCCGTCATGGATTTTGGGAACACGTCGTAAGCCACCATGAGATCCTTCAGATACTTGTAGAAGGTATAGACAGTGACGATCTCCACCAGGATCAGAAGCCACACCCAGAGTTCCGGCACATCGATGGCCTGAGGTTTCTCAGGGGGTCCGGAAAGAAAGCTTCCGGGAGCCGGTCCCTCCGGCCGGAGCTGTTTGCGCTGCACCAGCCACATTACAAAGGTAAAGGTGGCAAATCCAAGGCTCAGCACGCCCACGGTCACGGGGTGCAGGATCACATGGAAAGCTTCCTGACCCACCGCAACCACGATCTCCGAGGCCAGAAAGACCAGGCAGAAAATGGGTCCGGGGCTCAGGTAATCTCCCTTGCTGATCTGGAAGTTCAGCAGGAAGAACACCACTGTAATTGTAATGAGCAGATAGATCATGGTTTCTTATTCGAGGATCGCCGCAGCCGCCCTGAGGGCCTTCTCGGCATACTCTCCTTTGCGTAGTTTACCGGAGAGACGCTGTACGTTGTCGCACAGAGCGTCGTACTCCTCCGAAGTCATATTCCGGAAGATCTCTTCCAGATCATTGAGGGAATCCACACACAGTCCCACTCCGTGTTCCCGCACGAAGCCGGCTTCCGCCGCTCCCGTCCAGATCACCACCGGAAGCCCGGAGGACAGATACAGGGAGAGCTTGTGCGGATTGTTGTACCGCAGATACTGGCCGGACTGCCCGCGGCATCCGTCCAGACTGTCGCCGTCCCACACCAGTCCGAAACCGCGGGTCAGTTTCGACGGGATCTCGTCCACGCCGAAGGATCCGTGGTAGTTGATGTTGGGATACTGGCGCATCAGTTCATCAAAATTCGGTCCGTACAGCTGGACCTGAACACCGTTCAGGACTCCCAGCTGACCGATATAGACACACTTGTTGGTATCCAGATTTCCCGCGATGGTGATGGAAGGCTCAAAGACCGGTTTCTCCCGGACCTCTCCTTCCTGCAGGTAATCGAAGATCCCCAGTGTCACGATCTTCTCTTCCGGGAATCCGCAC
>CAJGCI010000176.1 GCA_904501855.1 Oscillospiraceae bacterium
AAAATGCGTAAACGCAGAAAAGTATGTCAGTTTTGCGTAGATAAAGCTACTTATATCGATTATAAGGATACCGCAAAACTTCGCAGATACATGTCTGACCGCAGCAAGATCCTGCCCCGCCGTACTACCGGTGTGTGTGCACCTCATCAGCGTCAGCTTACTGAGGCCATCAAGCGCGCCCGTCAGATCGCTCTGCTTCCGTACGTCACGGATTGATCAGCTGAAAAAAGAACACCGCTGTATTGTGTTTCACAGTACAGCGGTGTTTTTCTTGTTTATAACAGATACTTGATGAAGAGAAGGAGGATCACGCCGGGGATGCCGAGTGCTCCGACCACAATGGCGTTGATCAGACTAAGATCGAGCTGGATCCCGATGATCCCGCCGATCACGTTCACCAGAAACAGCACAATGAATCCGGAAATGGCATGTATCAGGAGCTTGAAGATCCATTTCATGGATTTTCCGATGAGTTTAAAGAAGAGCAGGAAGAACAGCAATGCAAGAATCGCGATAACGATAACGGCTTCGTTGGCCATGAAACTTCGCCTCCCGGGATCAGTCGTTTGTCAACAATGGCAATCTTTTAAGGTTGTTTTTGTTGATTTTTTTGCTCTCTGGAAAATGCTTTTTATATAGGTAAGAACCTTAAATATGTTATAATTATTGAAATAATAACATGAATGCATGTGAGATTTCAATGCGCGCGTACCGTGGGCACGTTTTTTCCCCGTGTCTAACGGACGGTGGCGTTATTGATTGAGATATTCCATCATTTTGCAGATGATTTACTGTATGGAGGAACTTTTATGGCTATATTCCTGTTTCTCTTCGTGTTCTGGCTGCTGTTCAACGGCAGGATCACGTGGGATGTGGTTGCCTTCGGTCTTGTGATCAGCGGATTCGTGACCTGGTTTGCGGTGGCGATCTGCGGCTGGACGAAGCAGAACACGAAGATGATCCTGTATCTGAGCGGACAGCTGATCGTCTATGTCTTCTGTCTGGTCGTGGAGATCATCAAAGCGAATATCGCTACCATCAAGGTGATCCTGTTTCCTAAAAAGTATGAGATCAGACCCCGTCTGTTTACGTTCGACTCTCATCTTGAGAAGGAAGAGCTCCAGACGATCATGGCAAACTCCATCACGATCACTCCGGGCACCTATACCGTAGTCATATACGACAACAATCTCATGGTCCACGCCCTGAACAGTGAGTTTCAGGAAGGCACTCCGGACAGCGCGCTGAACCGCCGGCTGATACGGATGCAGGAGACCATGAGCAGACTGGTGGACAGAAAAACGGAAGGGGGAGAAAATCCGTGAATCCGTTTATGCAGAAATTTCTGATTTATCCTATCGCGGTCCTCAGCGCACTCATTCTGGTGACTCTGCTCTATGCCGTGCTGGGAAAACGTTATACCGATAAGATCGTGGCGACAAACATCATCGGCTCGCTTTGTATCAATATCATCGTGCTGCTGGCATATCTCATGGACGCCGACTATATCCTGGATGTTGCCATCGTGTTTGCGATCCTCAGTTTCCTTTCCGTCATTGTTCTCTGCCGGATCGTGCAGAACCATGTGAATGGCAGGAAAAGCGAAATGGAACTCGGTTCCGATGAGGAACACCCGGAAAACGGAGGTGGCGTATGATACTGAATATAGTTGCCGCTGTGCTGATCGGTATCGGAACGCTGTGCTGCGTGATATCGATCATCGGGATCTACAGATTCGATTACGTGCTGACCCGGATCCATGCCGCGGCCATTGTCGATACCCTGGGCACTCTCTGCATTTTCCTTGGCGTCATTCTGCTCAAGGGATTCGGATGGGGAAGCGTCAAGATCCTTCTGATCCTTGCTTTCCAGTGGATCACCGGACCGGTCTCCACCCATCGTATCAGCCGTGTGGAAGTGATCACGAATCCGTATTTTGATGAACACTGTGAGGTGAAATGATGGTAGCGATAGAATATCTTCTGCTGATCGGCCTGATCGTATGTGCCATCGCAGTCAATGTGACAAAACATCTTCTCCCCACCGTGATCATTTCCGTAACGTTCGGAACAATGCTCAGTGTGGTTTGGCTTCTCCTGAAAGCTCCGGACCTTGCAATCACGGAGGCGGCTGTCGGCGTCGGAATCGAAACGATCCTGTACCTGATGACGATCCGTAAAGTGCATCATTTTGAAGGGATAGGGGATGAGACGGAATGAAAGCACCTAAATGGTATCGTAAGCTGGAACAGTGGGTCGAGGGCGATGCCCGGGATCTGAAGGAGCCGAAGGCCCACGACGAAAGCATTACCGAATCAACGAGAAAAATTGAAAATCATAACGGCCCGTCCCTGATCCGTGCTTCCCGCAGTGAACTGATCTCGGCGGTCAGCCGCATCAGCGCCGTGATCTGCTGTTTCGTGCTGCTGGTGGTGATGATGTTCACTGTGGCATTTATGCCCACTACCAGTACAGAGTCAAACGTCACGATGAACGAAACCGCTAAACGCTATATCGAACAGGGCATGGATGAAGTAGGCGCGACGAACCTTGTGGCAAATATCATCCTTGTATACCGCGGATTCGATACCTACGGCGAGAGCTGTGTGCTGTTTCTGGGTGCGACGGCAGTGATCATGCTTCTGGCCAACGATCGGAAGAACGAAACCGAAAAGGACCGCGCCGCACAGCGACTGAGCGACAAACTGGACGCGAAAATCCCGAATCAGGTCCTGGTGGATGTAACCAAAGTCCTGATGCCGGTCCTGCTCCTTTACGGCGCCTATATCCTCTGCAACGGGCATCTATCGCCCGGCGGAGGCTTCGCCGGAGGCAGCCTCATCGGCGGTGCCATGATCCTGTGCGAGAATGCCTACGGAGTGAACAAGGTTCGTACGTTCTTCGGACATACGGTCTATCATGCGGTCAAGGTCGGGGCTCTGGTCTTTTATGCGGCCCTGATCATGTATACGATCTTTGTGGGCTCCAACGGTCTGGAAAACATCTTTCCGAAGGGAACCCCGGGAAGTCTCCTTTCCGCGGGGATCATCCTTCCCATCAACATAGCTGTCGGCCTGGAGGTCGCCTGCACGATGTATGCGTTCTATACATATTTCGTCAGAGGAGAATTGTAAATGAGTTTTCTGCAATTGCTACACAATCTTGATATCAACCGATATGAAGCGGCCGCAGTATGTCTTTTCGTCATCGGGCTGTGCGGACTCATGTTCAATCGGAACCTGTTCAAGAAGATCATCTCCATGGAATTCATGGATGCTGCCATCTTCTTGTTCCTGACGTGCAACGGCGGCGTGATCGGGCACCTGGCGCCCATTATCACGGATCCGTCGGCGGCGCCCAGCATCGAGGTATACACCAATCCGCTTCCCGCCGGACTTGTCCTGACGGGGATCGTGGTCTCCGTGTCCTTCACGGCCTTCGGCCTTGCACTGACACTGAGACTGTATAAGAAATATCACACCCTGAATATCGATGAAATCATCAGGAAGATGAAACAGAGCGAGGAATACTGATATGCATCTGTATTATGAGAACTTTCTTTTCATATCCATCTTCCTGTCACTGCTTTGCGGTATCCTGACCACATTGCTGGAGGATGGAAGAAAAAGCA
>CAJGCI010000177.1 GCA_904501855.1 Oscillospiraceae bacterium
ACTGTTACCATGATTCCGCCTCCCTTACACGATCTTCATTTTCTGGAGCTTCCGGTAACTGGGAACTCCTTCCTTGGTCCATCCGCGGGCGTTGTAATACACCTTTTTCATTTTTTCCAGAGGAACCTTCGTCTTCGGGTTGTCGGGATCCTGCAGATCATCGGTAAGACGCTTAGGCAGAACATCCTTGTCCGAGCAGACACCGAACCGGGCATTGACCGCGCGCTCCACATTGTAGCTGCGCTCTCCGATCCGGATGAACTTGCCCATATCCATTTTCATACCGACCGCAAGTTCCAGTTCCTTGGTGTGCGGCAGAAGCCACAGGTGGAAATGGGCGATCTCCGGGAACTTATTGATCAGGCGCACCGCAGCGCCGATAAAAGGAATCACCAGGTTGACGGTAGTTGTAATCGGGCCGTTGGGCTTCGAGATAAGGAATCCCGGGAACACCGCATAGGAGGTGAACAGGCACTGTCCCGTTAACGACACCGATTCCATCAGATCCTGCATCGTCATGGTAAGGTCCGCTTTCGCATGCGGTGTCTGGGAATCCGTATAGAGTCCCAAACCCTCCAGAATGACCAGATATCCTCCGTTCAGGTGGCACCCACCGCGGTTGGATACCGCATAGCCTAGGCCTTGTCCCACGGCACGCCGCGGCTCATAGGCCGCCAGTTCCATGCCTTTGGACTGGATGGCAAACTCCTTGCCTCCGTATTTTTCGCTGAGCCTCTTGCTGCCGTTGGCGAGTTCATCGCCGACGCCGCGTCGGAAAGCAATATCTTCAATGACCTGAGAGATGTTGTCGGTCTTTCCGAATTCCAGACCATTGTCCCAAAGACCTTTCTCGTTGGCTTCCATGGCATAGGAGATGGTGTTGGCGCAGGCAATGGTATCCAGTCCCAGCTCATCAAGCTCATAGTTCCAGCGGCAGACCAGTTCCAAATTGTCGTTGAGAATGCCGCCGGCCATAAGTCCCAGCACTTCCAGTTCCGGGCCCTTCACTTTCTTCCCTTCCACTTCCACCACGCGGGTGCAGCGGATGGGACAGGACAGGCATCCTTTGTTGACGACATTGAATTCTTCCGCCAGTGTCTCACCATTCACTTTGTCAAAGTGCTCAAACTGACCGTACTTGTAATTCTTGGTTGCAAGTATTCCGCGTGCCTGCATCGTGGTAACCAGACCGGCAGTGCCCATCTTCGGCAGCTGATTTCCCGTCAGAGGATGTTCTCTCAGGGTTTTGACCCATTTCTGATGGAATTTTCTGGTCTTCTCAGGATCATGGATCTTGACTTCATGATTTCCGGAGGCCACGATGGCCTTCAGATTCTTCGAACCGAACACCGCACCGACACCGGCTCGTCCTGCGGCGCGTTCTCCGCTGATCACGCAGGCATACAGAACTTTATTCTCGCCAGCCGGTCCGATGGAGACCATTCCACATTTGGCCCGGCAGCCCTGGGCTTCGTCCATCCATTCCTGAAGCTTTTCCTGTGCCGGACCCACACGGAGTCCCTTCAATTCCTCTGCCGAGTGCAGAGTAAACTTGTCATTGTGGATCTCCAACCAGCTGAGTTCCGGACACTGTCCTTTCAGGATCAGTGCATCATACCCTGCTTTTTTCAGATAGTACCCGAAGTTTCCACCGCAGTTGGAAGATGTCGTCAGTCCCGTCTGCGGAGACAGAGTGGAGATGTTGAACCGGTTGGAGCAGGGTGCCCCGGTTCCCGTCAGCGGGCCGGTAGTGATGACGATGATGTTCTTCGGGCCAAGAGGTTCCTCCGTTCCGTGGAACGTATCAAACATGATCTTGGAGCCCATAGCCTTACCACCGATATAGAGTTCCCGATCCCGATCAGTCCAGGGATACTCCTCCACTTCTCCGGTAGTAAGATCCATCATCATGACCTTTCCCATATAGCCGGAATATTTCGACATGTGCTTTCCTCCCCCAATTGAGTCATTATGCGTGATTTTTGAAGTTTTTTGCGGTTAATTTCACACATTACAACTCAGAATCTACAAAAAAAGAACTATTTTCGCTCTTTTATTATAAAATTCGTTAAAGTGTAAGGAAAGAATAAAATCCCTTTAAAAGGGATGCTGCTTTTCATTTCGTATTATTCACTAAATGGGACTGTAAATTATTGTTTTTTTTACCATTTGGTTTTTTGTGCTATCTGCTATAAAATGATAGTGTAGATTTGTTTATTATCCTTACTGGAGAATAATGGATATTCCCTACACAGAATAATAAACTGTTTCTGCATATTTTTCAACTATTGGGGGAAATAACATGAAAAGAAGTCTTGCGATCTTGCTTGCCGTGTGCATGATCTTCGTTCTCTGCGCATGCGGCGCTCAGGAAACCGCACCGGTTTCCGAATCTGTTGCGGAAGAATCTGTTTCCGCAGAAGAAACAAGCTCTGTCGATCTTCAGATCCTCATGGAAGAAGACGACAGCATGATCAACACCTACTCTCTGCTGGCTGTCAATCCCGATGCCAATTTCGTGGATGCCGACGGAAATGCAGTTTCCGACGTGGAACTGAATACCGCAGGTGCTGATGCTCTCATCAACTGGATGCTCTCAGAAGAGGGCGAGGAACTGGCCGCCAACTTCGGTTACGACGAGTATGGCGAGCATCTGTTCTACGGTCTGAAAGATGCTCCGGTTTCTGAAGCAGAGATCCCCGAAGCGACCGACGAGACCAAAGAGATCCGCATCTCCACTACCACATCCGTCAACGATTCCGGTCTGCTGGGATACCTCCTCCCCATTTTTGAGAAAGAGTACGGATATGACGTCGAAGTGTTCTCCGCCGGAACCGGCAAGGCAATCGCCAATGCCAAAGACGGAAACGCCGACCTGATCCTAGTTCACGCAAAAGCACAGGAAGAAGAATTCGTTGCTGACGGTTTTGCACGCGTCGTAGACGGCATGGATTCCGAACGGCTCAGCTTCCTGTACAACTACTTCGTGCTGTGCGGACCCAGCGCGGATCCCGCAGGTGTGGCAGACTGTGACAGTGTTCTTGATGCATTCGCCGCCATTGCCGATGGAGAATACAAATTCATCTCCCGCGGTGATATGTCCGGAACTCACACCAAAGAGCTCTCCCTCTGGCCGGAAGAGCTGGGAATCACCGAAGAGCCCGACAGCTTCGCCGATTACTCTGACTGGTACATCTCTTCCAATGCCGGTATGGGCGTCTGCCTGACCATGGCTGAAGAAGAAGGCGCTTATGTCCTGTCGGATAAGGCAACGTTCCTTACCTTCCGCGCCAATGACGGTGAATTAGAAGAAGCGGCATGAGTTCGGCTTTTCGTGAGGCGATCCAACTGATACTCAGCGGCAATTCAACGCTGTTTGAGATCATTGGCGTCACAATGCGAATGAGTCTGGCAAGCTCCCTGCTGGCACTCCTTATGGGAGTGCCGCTGGGAGCTCTTTTGGGTTGCAGCAAGTTCCCCGGAAAGAAGGCGATCGTGATCCTGACCCGTACCATGATCGGTCTTCCCCCGGTTGTTTGCGGCCTGCTATGCT
>CAJGCI010000178.1 GCA_904501855.1 Oscillospiraceae bacterium
CAACGTCATCTACGCCAATACCTTTGAAGCCAACGGACATAAACTGAAAGGCACCGGACACACTCCCACGGAGGTCATCACCGCCAATATCCGGACCGCCCGCCGTGCGGCGGGGGATTCCGTGAAAGTCGCCCTGGATGTGGGACCCATCGGAGAGCTGATGGAACCGCTGGGGACACTGACATTCGAGGAAGCCTATCAGGTCTATAAAGAGATGGTCATCGCCGGAGAAAAGGCCGGCGCCGACCTTGTGGTCTTTGAGACTCAGACCGACCTGCAGGAGGTGCGGGCCGGCGTCTTTGCCGCACGGGAGAACACCGGTCTTCCGGTGTGGACCACCATGTCCTTTGAGGAGAGCGGCCGGACCTTTTCCGGGACCACCGTGGCATCCATGGCCTGTACCCTGGATGCGCTGGGCGTGGACGCCATGGGCGTCAACTGCTCCCTGGGTCCCAAACAGCTGATCCCTATCATCCGGGAGATGATCACCTGGACGGACCGGCCCATTATCGTAAAACCAAACGCAGGTCTGCCGGATCCCGCCACCGGAGCCTACAGCATCGGACCGGAGGAATTTGCCCGGCAGATGATCCCGTATACGGAGCTGGGAGTCTCCATCATGGGCGGATGCTGCGGCACCGATCCGGAGTTTATCCGCAACCTCAGCAAAGTGATCCCGGCTTCTGCCCAACGGAAGGGAAAGAAGCGGCATGGCGTGTGTGCCGCCGGACATATGACGGAACTGAAGGGGATCTGTGTCATCGGTGAACGGATCAACCCCACCGGAAAGAAACGGTTCCAGCAGGCACTGCGGGAACATGATCTGGACTACATCATCGAACGCGCCATCGAACAGGCGGATGCCGGTGCGGATATCCTGGACATCAACGTCGGTCTTCCGGGAATCGATGAACCGGCCATGATGCGGGAAGTCGTGACGGCGGTGCAGGGAATGGTGTCCCTGCCTCTGCAGATCGATTCTTCCAATATCGAAGCCATCGAGGCCGGCCTTCGTGCCTGCAACGGCCGTGCCATCGTCAATTCCGTCAACGGGGATGAGGAGAAACTGAAGACCATCCTGCCCATCGTCCACAAATACGGCGCTGCCGTGGTGGGACTGACACTGGATGAAAACGGCATCCCCCAGACTGCGGAGGAACGTGTGGCCATCGCCCGGCGGATCATCGACGCGGCGGTGGCGACCGGGATCCCGAAGGAAGATGTCCTGGTGGACTGCCTTACCCTGACCATTTCGGCACAGCAGGAGCAGGCGGTGGAGACTCTGAAGGCCATTCGCCAGATCCACGACCAGCTGGGACTGCACTGCGTGCTGGGAGTCAGCAATATCTCCTTCGGACTTCCGGAGCGGATCCATGTGACGGAGAGCTTCCTGGTGCAGGCCATGACCTGCGGACTGGATCTGCCCATCGTCAATCCCAATCAGAAAGAGATCATGGATGCCATCTCCTCCTTCAAGGCCCTGTCCGGGGAGGATCCGTTCTGTGAAAACTATATTGCACGGTTCTCCCAGGCGGAGGAAGCACCGAAAGACCCCGGAATCCCGTCGGAGATGACCATTGAGAAAGCGATCCTGAAGGGACTGAAGAAGGAAACCAGAGAACTGACCCGGATCCAGCTGGAGACGAGACCGGAGATGGAAGTCATCAATGAAGTGCTCATCCCGGCGCTGGATCTTGTGGGTGAAAAATACGAGAAACAGGAGATCTTCCTGCCTCAGCTCATCAATTCCGCCAATGCCGCATGCGAAGGGTTCGATCTCATCAAGACCGAGATCGCAAAGCGGGGCGGAGACAGCGTATCCAAGGGAAAGATCATCCTTGCCACCGTACAGGGAGACATTCATGATATCGGAAAGAATATCGTGAAGGTCGTACTGGAAAACTACGGATTCCAGGTGCTGGATCTCGGAAAGGATGTTCCGCCCAGGACCGTGGTGGAGACCGCCGTCCGGGAGGATATCCGGCTCATCGGGCTGTCGGCGCTGATGACCACCACCGTGTCTGCCATGAAGGAGACCATCGCGCTTCTCCGGCAGTCCGGACACGAATGCGCGGTCATGGTAGGCGGAGCCGTACTGACGGAGGACTACGCGAAGGAGATCGGCGCGGACTATTATGCGCGGGACGCTAAAGCCTCCGCGGATATCGCGAAAGAGTATTTCTCGAAATAAGAAGATCGGAATTATGATTCAATGAATGTAAGAGAACAGATCAAAAACGGTGTGCTGCTCATGGACGGATCCATGGGATCCTATCTTTCCACCATCACCGGAAAGAGCAGCCAGGACTGCGAGCTTGCCGTCCTGGAGCAGAGGGATATCGTCAAGGATATCCATCAGCAGTATCTGGAGGCGGGCAGCCAGGCCATTCTGACCAACACCTATAACGCCAACCGCGTTTTCTGCCACGGCAACGATACGCTGGTCCATCAGCTCATCCATGAGGCGGTGGCAGTGGCAAGGGAAGCGGCAGAGGGCTATGATGCGGAAGTCTTCGGAGATATCGGTCCCATCAAGGGGCTGGAGGACGGACAGACCGGAAAGGAATACAGTTTTGTCGCCCGGCAGTTTATCGATGCCGGCATCCGGCACTTCGTTTTTGAGACCAACTCCTCCGCGGAAGGGATCCCGGAAGCCATGCGGTATATCCGGGAGAATACGGAGGATGCCTTTATCATCGTCATGTTTGCCGTTCAGGCAGACGGATACTCGCTGGAAGGCTATTATTACCGTGACCTGATCCGGAAGATCACCGAAACGGGACTGGCAGATGCGGTGGGACTCAACTGCATCAGCGGTGCCCGGGAGATGTGGAATCTGTTCGATCAGATGGAGCATGAGGAGATCCTTTATTCCTTCATGCCCAGTGCCGGTTCTCCCATCGTTGTGGATAACCGCGTCGTTTATGAAAGCGATCCCCAGTTCTTCGGAAGGAAGATGGCGGAACTGGCAGCAAACGGAGCCAGGATCCTCGGCGGATGCTGCGGCACCACTCCGGAACATATCCGGCAGGTGGCCCGTTTTCTCGCTGCCGGTACATCCTCCGTGCCGAGACCTGGGCGGACAAGAGAAAGAGTTTCCTCCGGAACGGCAAAGAAGAGCGTGTTCTGGGAAAAACTGCAGCGCGGGGAGAAAGTCATCGCGGTGGAGCTGGATCCTCCCATGGATGCGGATCTTACCAAATTCGTGCAGGGTGCGTATGACCTGAAGGAATCCGGTGCCGATGTGATCACCATCGCCGACTGCCCGGTGGGCAGGGTACGCATGGATTCCAGCCTGCTTGCCTGCAAGCTGGAACGGGAAGTAGGAGTGGAAGCCCTTCCTCATCTGACCTGCCGGGACCGGAATATCAATGCCACCAAGGCACTGCTGCTGGGGCTCTATGCGGAAGGGATCAAGAATATCCTTCTCGTCACCGGAGACCCGGTGCCGTCTGCGGAACGGGATGAAGTCAAAGCGGTATATCAGTTCAACTCCCGGAAACTTGCCACCTTCGTAGCCTCCCTGGGAGAG
>CAJGCI010000179.1 GCA_904501855.1 Oscillospiraceae bacterium
AATAGAAATATCAGATTTCCCAGATATGTCTCTGGTTATCTGCTTTTCTGTGACTATAAATTAACATAAATCCGGTGGAAGTTCCATCGGTAAAATAAATGGAAAACTCTTTTTCTTTTCAGTGAGATTGACTCTTGCAATACAGGAAAAGTTTTAATATAATAGTATCGTTGTGAGTCGTCTCGGAACTATTCGGTTCCGGGATTTTCTTTTTTGCCCCGACTCAGTTGGCAAGCTCTGCCCTCCCCATCTGCGCGTCCGTTTCGCGCTTTTTCTGCGGAAATATCATCTTGAAAAACCAGTGAGCAAACGGTGCCGCGGCAAACATATTCCAGAAAAAAGCCATGGGAAAGTTTTTGAAAACTGTTCCGATCCAAATCACGGGAAGCTGTGTCAGTGGAAGCCTCTGCCCGATGATAAAAAACACCACGGAAGCCAGCATGCTCATTATCGGACACATAACGCCCACAGTCCCTGCCTGCCGCATCAGCTGCTGATAATAGGGGCTGTCCGAATCCGTCGTGTGCTTCTTCATGAACCGCTGTCCCATACGGTTTCCCATCAGTTCCGAAATGATCAGGACCGCTACACCCATAATGACCGTTTCTTTCATGCCGCTTTCCACAGCAGACCAAGTCAAATGACTGAATCCGCCGGGCTGCAGAGAAATTCCCATATTGATCGCAGTATTATACAGCTCCATTCCGAAGGTCATCGCGTAGGACATGATCACTCCGAACACGATTTTCTGAAATTTATTTCTTGGCATCATAAAACACTCCCTTTATAATTATTGATGAAAAACAAAGCGGCGCAGTCCGCATATCAACAGACTACGCCGTAACGACTTATTTCATATCGATTGCTCTATTTTTTTTGCAACGACGTGATTATATACCTTATGCAAAAATGATTGCAAGGGACAATTATTAAAAAACTATTCTATTTGGCGGGTGATTTTTTGTTCAATACGACTTTGTGCTATCTGGAGCAGGACGGAAACTATCTCATGCTCCATCGGATCAAAAAAGAACACGATATCAATCACGACAAATGGATCGGCGTAGGCGGAAAGTTTGAAGAAGGTGAAAGCCCGGAGGAATGTGCTCTCCGGGAAGTGAAGGAAGAGACCGGTCTTACCATGCACTCATGGAATTACCGTGGCATCGTCACTTTCGTGTCGGATCAGTATGAGGCGGAGTCCATGCATCTGTTCACTTCCTCAGATTTTTCCGGGAACCTCATTGACTGTGACGAAGGGGTGCTGGAGTGGGTCCCCATCGGTCAGATTCCTTCCCTTCCGCTGTGGACCGGTGACCGGATATTCTTCCGTCTTCTGAGGGAAAACCGTCCTTTCTTTTCTCTGAAGCTCCAGTACGAAGGAGATACATTGGTATACGCCGCGCTGGACGGGACCGTGATCCCCTGTTCACCGGATTTTTGAGTTGTTTTAAAGTTCATAGGATAGTATTGTTTGAGAATACTATAGGATGGTGCTTCTATGCGTTTACTATTAGCAGATGATGAACAGGAACTCACCGATGCCCTGTCGGTGATTCTTTCGTATAACAAGTATTCCGTTGACGTGGTTTACGACGGACAGGATGCCCTGGATTATGCTTTGACGGGAGATTATGACGGGCTGATTCTGGATGTTATGATGCCGAAGATGAACGGTTTCGATGTCCTGCGTGCTCTTCGTACCGAGGGGATCACCACGCCGGTGATCATGCTCACAGCCAAGAGCCAGCTTCAGGATAAGATTGAGGGGTTGGACGCCGGCGCTGATGACTATCTTCCCAAGCCCTTTGAAACGGAAGAGCTTTTGGCCCGGAGCCGGGCCATGACTCGCCGCGGCGGCGAAGTTTTTACTCCGGATGTGCTGACCCTGGGCGACCTCACCCTCAACCGAAAGACATTTGAGCTTTCCTGCGGCGCAGAAAGCATTACTTTGGCCAACAAAGAGTTTCAGATGATGGAAATGATGATGTCCAACCCGAAGGTCATCGTCTCCACGGATCATTTTATGGATCATATCTGGGGTTACGATTCGGACAGCGAAATCAACGTAGTCTGGGCCTACATCTCTTATCTTCGCAGAAAGCTGCAGTCCATCGGTTCCACGGTGGAACTGAAGGCCCTGCGCGGGAGGGGATACATTCTGGAGGATAAAAACGCATGATTCGGAAGCTTCGCAACAACTTTATCCGGGTGATGCTCCTGTCACTTCTCATCGTCATGATCCTCCTCATCGGGATCATTAATGTGGCCTATCTCATCAATTTCTGGGATCAGGCCTACGAGACCATTGATTTTGTGGAGGAGAATTACCTGCGGATGCGTTTGCCCGGAGACGCTGGCCCGATGGGCCCGGGTATTCCCGGTACGATGGAGGGCAGCTGGCAGCATCCGGAGGACGACGATGATGATTGGGATGAGGATCGGGACGATGAATTAGATACTCATCTGTTTTCCGGTTTTCGCCGAGCCGGATCCGCTTTGACCCCGGACACCCGGTATGAAACCAGTTTCTTTGTTGTCTCTCTGGGTTCGGACGGCGCTGTTTCGGAAACGGATCACAGCTACATCGCTTCTGTTTCGGAAGAAGATATCGAAAAGTATGCGAAGAAGGTCCTTGCTTCCGGCAAGGAAAAGGGCCGTCTCGATTATTTTATGTATAAGGTCTTTCCTTCGGATGACGGCACTTCCAAGATCGTGGCTGTCAGCTGCTACCAGCAGCTGCGCCAGTTCCGTCTGCTACTGTCCGTGTGCATTCTCGCAGGGCTGCTGTACATGGCTGCCGTGTTTGCTCTCGTATGGCTCATGAGTCGAAGGATCACTCGGCCGGTGGAAGAGAGCATTCAGAAACAGCGGCAGTTCATTACCGATGCCGGGCACGAGCTGAAGACACCCATCACCATCATCAAAGCCAACAATGAAGTCTTGCAGATGCAGAATGGTCCCAATCAATGGTCCCGGAGCATTGAGAATCAGGCCAATCGTCTCAGCTCCCTGGTGCAGAGCCTTCTGGAACTGTCCCGGCTCAATGAAAAGGACATTGACGACATATCCGAGGAATTTGACCTCAGCAAAACCGTAACTGAGGCCGTGGAGACATTTCGCGTCCCTGTCGAGTCGGACGGAAAAATCCTGGAGACTGCCATTGAGGAAGGAATCCGATTCAAAGGTTCCAGAGATGAGATGTATCGACTGGTATCCCTGCTGATGGACAACGCTTGCAAATATTCCACGGATCGGGATCCCATTCGAGTCGCCCTGAATAAACATCACCATATCACCCTGTCGGTTTCCAATTCCTGCGAGCATATCGACGAGGAAAAACTGGGGCATCTTTTTGAACGATTTTACCGCACCGACGAGTCCCGTTCCCGCAAGACCGGCGGAAGCGGCATCGGGCTTTCCGTTGTTCAGGCGATCGTGGAACGACACAACGGCACGGTGACCGCATCCAGCAATGACGGAAACTCCATACAGTTTACTGCAGTTTTCTGATGAAACTGCT
>CAJGCI010000180.1 GCA_904501855.1 Oscillospiraceae bacterium
CCGAGAATTACTGATCCCGACAAACAAAGCAAAAAGAGCTCTGCTGAGTTTCAGCAGAGCTCTTTTTCTGCAGACGGTCCGTCACCGCTGTGTTTCTCAGAACAGCAGTCCGATGGGACCGAGGGCCAGCATCAGCGGCCATTTGATGAGAAGATCAAAAATCAAACTGGTCATGGGTTCTCTTCCTTTCCATAGTGTTGTTTACCTGTAATGACGGATTCGTCAGCCGGATCGTTTTCCCGTTAAGACTATTTAAGAATCATCGTTCCTTCATGATGCTCCCCGCCCCTCTCCGTTGTGCAGGTAGATGGGCCGCTCCGGCTCCTCCATCTTCAGGATCTTCTCGCTCAGCCGTTCCGAGATCATTCCGGCGATGACGCACAGCACCAGCACCAGAAGGAACATGCCGAAATTGCCGTAGGAGGCGATCTTCGCGGCATATTCCGCCCCCATCTCCTCCAGCGCGCCATTGGAATAAGCATCCGTCTGGAAGTACAGCGGCAGGAAGGAGGCAAATACGATGAGAGAGAGGAACGGGGTCGCGGCACGGATGGAGCTTTTCTTCTCATAGCCCACGCTTCCGCGCACCACTTCCGCCAGGATCATCATGCACAGCATGCCGATGATCATCAGAGGCATGGAAAACTCGCCCATGAGCTTCATCACGATAAACCACAGCGCCGGAAGCGCCGCCGCGCCGCCCAGCCCTTTCCCCATGTTCATGACACAGGTCAGCGGGCCCGCACCCAGGAACGCCGCCGCCACGGGACACAGCACCCAGTACAGGGGGCTGGCAAATCCCGGAAGCTCGGATCCCAGGATCAGAGCAAAATAGATCACGAAACAGAGCAGGCATCGCAGCCACTCCTTCTTCGTCCAGTTCTTGCAGAACATATCGGTTCTCCTTTCAGGGATATGTGTTAGTTATTACTAACATATGAACATTATATCATGTCCCCCGCGGATGTCCACCTCTTTTTGTCCGGATGCCGTCCCGACGGATACCTTTCGCTGCGGATCCTGTCTGTCCGTTTCATTCCAGTCCGTTCCAGGGGTGCTCCTCCATCCACCGCAGCAGAAACCGCTTAAAGTCCCTGCCCGCACGGGTGGAGTTTCCGTCCGTCCGCTCCGCCAGATAGATGTGCTGGCCGTACTGCTGGTCCATGTACCGCACCACGGTATCCCCGCCCCGGTGGTCCCGGGCGGAAAAATCATAGGTCACCGCCAGCATGTCCTGACGCTCCACCAGCTCCATCAGCAGTTCCTCATCGGCGGTCTCCACGGGAATGGACATCTCCACGTTCTGCGCCAGGAGCAGGCTCTCCACGCTCTTGCGGAAGCAGTGGTACGCTCTTCCCTTTCCGATCATCCGCTGTCCCTGCATGTCCCGGGGCTCGATGATCTCCTTCGACGCCAGCGGATGGTCCCGGCGCATGCGTACGCAGAACCGGGAGTAGAACAGTTTCTCCCCGGTAAAGCGGGTCTCATCCATGGGACCGTTGACGAGAGCGAAATCGCACCACCCCCGGTCCAGTGCCTCCCAGGCGGCGGTGTCCGTGGTGTCCACCACGGAGAGGGTCACGTGGGGAAAGGCCTCATGAAAGGACTCCACGAAACCGATGCCCAGAAATCCCAGGATATGATCCAGGGAATACACCGTCACCACGGACTTTTGCTGGGCCGCCAGGGTGTGGATCCCCTCGATGCTGTCATAGCTGTCCAGGATGGTCCGGATATGAGGAATGATGCTCGTGGCAAAGTCCGTGGGCTCCAGGCCCCGGTTGGAACGGCGGAACAGGGGCTGTCCCAGTTCCTCCTCCAGGGTCCGCAGCACCCGGCTGAGCCCCTGATGGGAGATGTACAGGGCATCCGCCGCAGCCTGGATGTTGCAGGTGCGGTAGGCCTCCATGAAATACATCAGCTGTTTGCGGTTCATATTCCACCCTCCTCGCTTCCTGTTTCCATGTTACTACAACATTTATGTTGCGGCAAGCGCGGTTTTACTGCTGTTCTCCCCGGGCCTTCCTTGTTAAAATACAAACAAAGAAGGACAATCAGCTTATTCCATAATAACGGAGGAAAAGAACATGAGATTTCAGCAGATCCGCAGCGCGACCATCAAGATCACCTACGCCGGCAGGACCTTTCTGATCGACCCGTGGCTGGCGCCGCGTTTCATGAGCGGGTGCCTTGGCATGATCCCGATGATGTGTGCCATGAACCGTGGCGGCGACCCGCGCAAAAAGTACGTCTTCGACGAGTGCTCCACCTGGGAAGCCGTGAATACGAAGCACAAGTGGCTCCCGTGCCCGCTGCACTCCCTGCCCATGTCCGTCCGGGAAGTCAACGAGGGCGTGGACGCCTACATCTGCACTCACGTGCATCTGGACCACATCGGTCTCGCTCCCAACGGCAAGGCCTGCCAGGGACTGGACAGGAAGCGTCCGATCTACGCCATCAACCGGCAGGACGCGGACTATCTGGAGTTCTCCGGTATGAAGGACGTCCGGGTGGTGGAGGACCGGATCACATGGGGAGATGCGGAGATCATCAAGGTCAACGCCGTCCACGGCACGAAGGTTCCTTGCTGTGACGCCGCCGGATTCATCTTCCGCAGCCCCGGCGAAAAGACCCTTTACGTCTGCGGCGACACGGTCTGGTGTGACGATGTGGCGGAGACCATCGGAAAATATCATCCCGATGTGATCATCACGAACAACTGTGCTGCCATGCTGGTGAAAAACGGCCGACTGATCATGGACGACAACGACCTAGCGAAGGTCTGTGCCGCGGCTCCGGAAGCCGTGGTCATCGCAAGCCACATGGACAACGTGCCGCACGCTACGCTGACCCGCAAGACCCTGTCCAAGAAGCTGAAGAAGAAGGGTATCCGCGACCGCGTCCGCATCCCCGAAGACGGCGAGTGCTACACCATCTGAAATAATCCGGGAGCGCCGGCTTTCTGCCTCGCGCCGGCCCTCCCTTTTCTCCTCAAAAAAGCTCCCCTGGAATCCAGGGGAGCTTTGCTTCATTTGCAGATCATTTCGTGTAATTTGTCATGATCTGTGCCATTTCCGCCCGGGTGGCGAAGGCTTTCGGTGCGATCCGGTTTCCGTCCCGTCCCGCGATGAGTCCGGCGGCCACGCCCCAGCCCACGGCGTCCAGCGCCCATCCGCTGATCTCCTCCCGGTCGGCAAAGCCCTTCAGGTCTCCCCGCCGGGCATCGTTCCTGCCGCCGTCCGCCTTCAGGATGGTGATGAGCTGTTCTCTCGTCACAGGCTCCTCCGGCCGGAAGGAGCGGTCGGGATAACCTCCCGCGATCCCTTCGGCCCGGGCCCAGTTCACCGCGTCCTCATACCATGCGCCGGAAGGGATATCCGTAAATCCGGACGCTGCCGCTCCGGCGGGTTTGCCCGCCCGGGCATAGAGGATCTGCACGATCATGGCGCGGGTGGCGGTCCCCTGGGGATCGAAGCAGTCACTGCGGATCCCGGTCATGATGCCTTTCTGA
>CAJGCI010000181.1 GCA_904501855.1 Oscillospiraceae bacterium
CAGGCCGGCATCCCCGTCCTCACCCAGCGGCTTAAAAGTGCTTCTGGTGTTAACATGGATCAAAACAGCACCTGGATTCAGGTGTGGTTTGTTTGTGTTGTTGTACGGATGCCCTGCATCCGTTTTTTTATTGCTATTCACATGATGGAGGTGTGTAAAGATCGCAAAGGCGGAACATGAACTGAATGATGCTATCATCGACAAGGAAGTTCGACTGATCGGGGAAGACGGTGAGCAGCTGGGTATCGTATCCGGCGAGGAAGCGAACCGTATCGCAGCAGAGAAGGGACTGGATCTCGTAAAGATCTCTCCCAATGCGAAACCTCCCGTATGCAAAATCATGGATTACGGCAAGTTCCGGTTTGAACAGGCCAAACGTGCCAAGGAAGCCAAGAAGAATCAGCGCGTTATGGAAGTGAAGGAGATTCGCATGTCCCCGGGTATCGGCGACAACGATTTCAACACCAAGCTGAAGAACGCGGTGAAGTTCCTGGGCGATGGCGATCGTGTCAAGGTGACGATCCGTTTCCGCGGACGTGAGATGGCACATACGGATATCGGCAAGGATATCCTGAGAAAGTTTGCCGAAGGATGCGGCGAAGTGGGAAATATGGATAAGGATCCGAAACTGGAAGGACGCAACATGTCCATGTTCATCTCTCCCAAGTCCCAGGCACAGATCCAGAAAGCTGCCAAGGAAAAGAAAAAGAAGGAAGAAGCAGAACGTGCCGCTCAGGCAGAGGCTGCCAAGGCGGAGGAAGCGGAAGCTCCCGCAGCGGAAGAGGCTTCTTCGGAAGAATAATGTCAATAAGCCGGTCTTCCCCCCGGAAGAACGGACGAGAAAACCTATAAAGGAGATAGATAATCATGCCCAAGATGAAAACTCACAGCGGCGCTAAGAAAAGATTCAACCTGACCAAGAACGGTAAAGTGAAGCGCGCCCATGCCTATAAGAGCCATATTCTGACTAAGAAGGACACCAAGCGTTGCCGTCGTCTCCGCTCCGGTACCTATGCCGACGGAACCAACACCGCAACCATCAAGAAAATGATCCCGTACAAATAATCGGTGAACGAAAATATTTAGGAGGAAAAAATAATGGCTAGAGTTAAAGGCGCGATGATGACGCGTAAACATAGAAAAAAAGTAATCGGACTTGCTAAGGGCTACTGGGGAAACAAATCCCGTCACTTCAAGATGGCCAATCAGCAGGTCATGAAATCCGGCCGCTATGCATATATCGGACGTAAGCAGAAAAAACGTGAGTTCCGTCAGCTGTGGATCACCCGTATCTCCGCCGGCTGCAAGATGAACGACATGAACTACTCCACCTTCATGCACGGCCTGAAACTTGCAGGTGTCGATATGAACCGCAAGATGATCTCCGAGATGGCGATCCATGATCCCGAGGCTTTCACCGCTCTGTGCAACAAGTCCAAGGACGCACTGGCAAAGGCCTGATCCATCGATATAAAGTAAAAACTGCTTCTGACAGTACTGTCGGAAGCAGTTTTTTTTGTTGTCCGTATGTTACAGTCCGGCACCGAGATCGTGCAGTTCGATGCTGCAGCCGATCTGGAAGAATGCGCAGGCCACCTGATACAGCAGCTTTTCCCGGGTGTCCTCATCCGGATCGTAGTTGCCGATGAGGATGTCCAGATCCCGGTACTGCTCGTTGACGAAGTTCTGCAGATCGGAAAGATCCATGGAAGCGACGCCGGCGACGGTATCATAGATGTTGCCGCTGAACAGTTCCCGGAAGATCCGGTCGGCATCAAAACTTTCCGCGTCGATGTTGTAGTCCAGGGCATAGTAGATGCCGGCCAGAAGGGAAACGGTGGAGATGTTGTAGAACATGGCTCTGCGGTTTCCGTCATAGTGGGCGGTGAATTCCGGGTTCGCCATCCAGTATGCCACGAAACGCTGACCGGTCTCCCACAGCTCCTGTACGTAGATGATCTCCGTGGCGTCCTTCAGCCAGCCCCGTTTGGCAGCGGCTCCCGCCAGCGTGTGCAGGGTGTTGGTGAGGAACTCTCCCATGACCTGTTCCTCCTGGGGATGCTCGTCCTCGGATTCGGTGAGGAAGATGCTGCAGCACGCCTTCAGGGTCTCGTCCAGCTTGCTGATGGCCCAGGAACGGATTTCCGCCGGGACGGAACGGTAGAATGCCTCGGCAATGGATCCCGCCATGGCGGCGATGGTATCGCTGTCTCCGCCGATGGAGATGGCGTTCCGGATGGTATCCTCATAGGATTCCGATTCCAGGAATGCGACGATGGCCTGCGGGACGCTGCCCTGACAGGTGACATCGAAGGTATAGGTGTCCCGGATCTCGTCCAGAGAGAAATCCAGGGGATAGTAGTGTTCCTCGATGTATTCCCGGATCTCCCGTTTGCTCTTCTGCAGGCGGGCAAGATAGATGGCGGCGGCGATGGCTTTGGCGCCCTTGATGCCTTCCGGGTGGTCGTGGGTCGGCTCCGCGGAGGCCTCCGCCAGCATCTCCGCCTCCTCGATGCTCCCGGCGACCCAGGCCACCGGGGAGACGCGCATGGCGCTTCCGTTGCCGAAACTCTGATACGGTCCCATGGCAGGATCGTGGATCCAGTGATAGAAACGTCCACCGTATCCGGCATTGGGATACTTGGTGCCGAGATACCGCATCTGTGACGCCACTTCCTCCCGGAACTGGGAGAGACTGCGGTTCTCCCGGTAGGTGTGCAGGGCATTGGCCACGGCGATGGTCATCACCGTGTCATCCGTATAACAGCAGTCCGGATGCATCAGTTCAAAATCTTTTGTCTTAATATTATGTGCTTCAAAACGGGAACCGATAATATCCCCGCAGATCGCTCCAAACATTGGGATTCCCCCTCGCTAAAGTATCGCTATCATTATACTCCGGTTTGCCGGAAAATCAAAAAAGAAGCGGGAACAGAACGCTGTTTCCGCTTCTGGTGATATTTCTCAGGATCAGAAATTGAATCCGGCCTGAAGTTTTCCCATGGATGCACTTGTCGCATCGTCGGATGCCTTCAGAGCGGCATTGACTGCGGCAACGATCATGTCCTGCAGCATCTCGATATCATCGGGATCCACTGCTTCGGGATCGATGGTGACGCTCTCGAACTCACGGGTGCCCATGAGGACGGCCTTGACTGCACCGCCGCCGGCAGTGCCTTCATACTTTGCCGCTTCCAGTTCCTGCTGCAGTTTCATGAACTCCTGCTGCATCTTCTGGGCGCGCTTCATCATGTTGCCCTGATTTCCGCCAAATCCACCTTTAGCCATTGTTGTTTCCTCCTGTAAAATGAACTTCTTTGAATCGGTCGAGGTCATGCACGTCCTTGGTGACGGTCTGTGCATTCTGATCGTATGCCCTGTCGTGCATGACCACGTTGATCTCACGGCCGGACAGTTTATACGCTTCCTGACGGAATGCGCTGATGACCTCTGGTTTATTAAGCTGACCATACTTGAAATTATCCGGAATGTAAAGATTAAG
>CAJGCI010000182.1 GCA_904501855.1 Oscillospiraceae bacterium
TACTCCATAGTCGATCCTCATGTTCTTTTACAGAGATTTGTGGTATTATTATACTACGTTACGAAAGCAATTGCATTTTCGACCAATAGCGCCTTATATCCCTAGCCTTAAAAGGCAGGGTTTTACGGCGCATTTTGATAACCCATCTTCTTAAAAAATGCTTCCCTTCGGGTAAAAACAGTCCGGAATTCACGGACGGATGTCCGTTTTTGGATTGACTTGTCCCGGTCACACATTTTAAAATATACATATAAGAAAAGAAGGAGGCGATACTATGAAGAATTCATCGGTTCTCTCTCTGGTCATCATGCTTCTGGCCGGGATCTTCTTTCTCATCTTTCCCGGCGGATCTCTTCAGCTCGCGGTCCGTATCCTGGGCATCGGGCTCATCCTCGCCGGCGTGATCGGTGCGGCAGGTGAGATCTCGAAAAAAGTGGATAAGAGCGACATCAAACTGCTCTGCTGTCTGGGAGAGATCCTGGCAGGCATCATCGTGCTGGCGGCCCCGTCCTTTGTGCTTAAAGCATTCCCGTTCATTGCCGGACTGATCATCCTGGTCCTGGGCGTCGTGGATGTGGTGCGGGCCGTTCAGGTGCTGCTGGAGACCGTGGACGGATGGAAGACGTCCGTGGCACTGGCTGCACTGACCGTCATCGTCGGAATCATCATCATGATCAATCCCTTTGGTTCCATGAAACTGCTGGTCCGGGTGATCGGTTCGATCCTGATCTATCACGCGGTTACCGGCATCCTGGTCAGCCGGAAACTGCCGGAAACATGATTTATCAAAATGAAGTATTAAGAAGAAACCTGTCACGGAAGTGATCCATCTGTTTTGATCTCCCTGACAGGTTTCTTTTTCTTGCAGAGATGACAGATCCGAGTCACCGAAGGTGGAATGTCAGGAGATCTCTGTCCTGGAACAGAAACATATGTAGGAATCCGTGCTTTCCGCAAAAACAGGGGTTTCCGGAAAAGAAAAAAGAACTTCTCTTTCGAGAAGTTCATTTTGGTGGGGGATGGTGGATTCGAACCACCGAAGGCATTGCCAGCAGATTTACAGTCTGTCCCCTTTGGCCACTCGGGAAATCCCCCATATTGACTTTTGCTGACTTCTGCTGTTGGAGCTGGTAGACGGACTCGAACCCCCGACCTGCTGATTACAAATCAGCTGCTCTACCAACTGAGCTATACCAGCACACTGTCAGCTCGAATATAATACCAAACGGTGTAGTGTTTGTCAACCAAAAACTTGACGGAAAAACAATAAAAAAACGTACGGATTTCAACCCTCAAAAAAACACAGATAGCGTCGTAACAACATGGAGAAGAAAGTACTATATTCGATGAAAAGAGCAGCATTTCTGCTGCTCTTTCTCAAGTACTGTATCGCTGTCGGGATGCTACCATGGAGAAGGAATTAAAATAACCATTCAGCCATTCCTGAGTGGTACCGAGCTGGTTTTCTCCAAAGAAATAATCACACAGGACCTCTCTGAGCCGAAGAAGCTCACGAAGCCTGGATATCGATTGAGATGCAGCGGAAGCATGGATCGTAAAGTCAAGCAGTTCCAATGCTCTTTCCGATGCAGCCATCGCACGATCGTCTCGGCCCTTTGCTCTCCATTTACCGGCACGGAACACTTCACTTCCCACATTTGCCATCTGCTGAGCGAAGGGCATCTGCTGCCACTGCGAGTTTTCCGACAGCTCTTTGTGCTGGATCATTGCTCCGTCCATTTAGCTACCACCTCAGCAATCTTTTTACGGATTTCGGGATCATCCACACCCCTGCTTCGGTTTCCCTGCATAGGCCGGATGTTGATCAGGGAATCATATTCCAGAAAATCCTCCATCTCATCCGGGTATATATTGATGCCCCAGAGATCTTTCTGCTCGGAACCGTCCACGATAAGAAATGCTTCCAGATCTGCATGCAGATCCGCATCCAATGCGAGAAGGCAGCGTTTCACATCAACAACGCCTTTCACCATATCGCCAAAACCATTCTGTGCGATTTCGGTTAATTGGTCGCGATTCATGACTCTGTCGCAGATAAACATCGCAATCACCTCGCAGTCAGTTTCGTATAGTATAGCACAGAAAAAAGAGAAGGAAAACCGGACAAAGGGGATCCGTCAATTCGTGTGCTGTTTGTCACATGATCCCCATGATGACCTGCATCAGCAGGCTGACGGCAATGATGGAGACCCAGCAGCCAAAGCCAAGCGCTATGGGTTTACCGCCGTTTTTCACAAGCTTCACCACATCCGTATTCAGACCAATGGCGGTCATGGCCATGACGATAAAGAATTTGCTGAGCGTCTTGAGAGGAGCAAATACCGATGGCTCCACACCCATTGCGGTGCAGACGGTGGTGATGAGACTGGCGACGATGAACCACAGGATAAACATGGGGAACGCACGACGGAAGCTGAAGTAGCTGGAAGATGCCTTCTCCCGTTTTGCCCGGGCCAGAGCCAGCACCAGGGTGATGGGGATGATGGCCAGTGTTCTTGTCAGTTTCACGGTGACGGCCTTGTCCAGCGTCTGGGAACCGAGCCCATAGAGACTGTCCCACGTGGAGGCGGTGGCGGTGACCGAGGAAGTGTCATTGACCGCCGTGCCGGCGAAGATGCCGAAACTCTCTCCGCTGGTGGTGTCGAATCCGATGAGCCCGCCGAGAACGGGGAAGATCAGTGCCGCGATGACGTTAAACAGGAAGATGACGGAGATCGCCTGGGCGACTTCCTCGTCGTCCGCCTCGATCACCGGGGCGGTGGCCGCCACAGCGCTGCCGCCGCAGATGCTGGAGCCCACGCCGATGAGGGTGGAGAGATTGGAGGGCACGCGCAGCACCTTCCGCAGAAACCATGCCATGATGAGGCTGACGGCGATGGTGGAGCAGATGATGGGAAGCGACTGCACGCCGGTCTCCAGCACCACGCTGAGATTCAGACCAAATCCCAGCAGGACGACGGCGTACTGCAGAACTTTTTTGGAGGTGAAGGCGATGCCGCCCTTCAGCTGCTCTCTGGCCGGGAGAAAGCGCATGAGCGCCATGCCCAGCAGGATCCCGAACACCGGGGCGCCCACCACCGGCACGGCCTTGCCCAGAAACCAGCAGGGAAGCGCCAGGATCAGGCACAGCAGGATCCCTTTCCATTTGTCCTTGAGAAATTCCATCGTAATCCTCCTTATGCGTTGACTGCCCAAGATTATATTCCAAAAACGGGAAAGCAACAACCGTTTTCCGATGAAAAAAAGGTCAGATCCGGACCGGATCTGACCTGATGCTTTTCGGACTGCTTCCTCACAGAAGACCGAGGACGATGAGCAGCTCGCCGATGGAGTAGGTGAGCATCACCAGGAAGTGGGTCTTCAGGCGGCTGTCCTTGTTGAAGCGCACGAAGAACAGGGAGGAGTCGGAGATGAAGAACAGCGCGGCACCGATGGCCGTGGTGAGGGTGGCGGCGCTGGGAACGCTGACCCA
>CAJGCI010000183.1 GCA_904501855.1 Oscillospiraceae bacterium
CGCATTTGCGAAAGATAAAGGGATAGTTTCTTGGCACAATAGTGATCTCTTCGTGATAAGAAAATTCCAGATCCAGATTGCGTCCGAAATAATGATCCTTTGCATAATAAGTTGCTGCTGTACACATCTTCATCTTCTCCTTTTTCTATAAATGCCGACACCATCTTACAGTTCAAACACTCTTGTCGGCTTTATGTATTTTTCCTTAACATCAATACTACGCACTCCACATGTGAACGTTCGTCTTTGTCCAAGCATATCAAAGTGCTTATGTTGCCGTTGATAAGGTATAGGTCGCCTCCTTCGATACGGCCGCTCTTACAGAACACCTGTACGCGGCGAGGAGTAATACCCCAGCGTTCTGCAGCTTCAGTAGTAGTCAAATATTCCATCTCATATTCTCCTAAATAGGCTACAACACATTGATTATATCATATTCGTTTCAGTGAATACTTTCAAGCCTTTTCGAGTCTCTATATTACTTGACTCGCGACAGAAGAACTACCGTCTCGACGTCATTTTCATTGATTAACCACCGAGTTCGGGTTGTAATTATTTGCAAAAACCTTCTCAATCGGTATCCACTCCACATCATTAATTTGCTGGTCTTTAATCATTTCTTCGTTGACATTCTAAAGATTATGTAGTACCATACTTTCGAAGAAACGAAGTTTTCTACCGTACAGTTTTACTCAAGCGGCGTGCTCGTTTCTTTTTTTATTTGCACAATATCATACAGAAATAATTTACCATTCGCATCACATCGAAGCAGCATTCTTGCTCTGAAAATATTGTATCTCTCTATTTCACCAACTTCACTATAAACCGGAATTCCAAACCTTGTATCATATCGATACCATCCGTTTTTTGCATTATAACCATGGCGGTTGCCATAGTCCGGGAATTCTGCCTTCTTATCTGAAATTTGGATTAATTCACCAATTGCAGTTATCACATTAGCCTTTGCCTTCTCATTTGCACCTCTAATAGCTTTTGTATATTTTGAATGTGTAAACTCATCCGGAAAATCTGATCCTATATATACCTTTTCTGCAGTTTCGACAATCTCATAGTATTCCCCGATATAATGCATTAATATCTGTTCTATGTCATCCCAATTAATCAATCTTCTTGACTTAAATAAAATATCATTAATCAAGACTATTTTGTTCCCGTCTGGATCAGTAACAATGTCAATCTTATTTTTTGCTTTCTTTTTTTTATCAAAAATCTCTTCAAATTTTATCTGATATGCCAACAGCCTCGGGATATATTCCGGAGGAGTTCTTCGACCTGCTTCCCAGTCTTCCAATGTACGAACAGGGATGCCTGTATGTTCTGAAAATTCCTTACGTGACATCCCTGTGTTTTCTCATTTTGCACCTCGCCTGATTGATGATTATTGTGGAGTTTTCTTTGAAGGGAACCCATTAGTACCCTGTTTTATGAACTTCACTAAGAACACGCTAAACAGAGCTAATGCGAAACATATCCCGGCCGGATACGCAAATGCGGCAGGCTGCCTGAATCCTTCATTTGCCATCAGAATATATGTCAGAGATACCGCTGACATAAAGGTCGCCGGGAATGCCGTTATAAATGACCCATACTTGCTCTTCGTATTTTTGAGAAGATAAGCGGATGCTACCCATAGAGAGATCATGGCCAGAGTCTGATTGCTCCAGGAAAAATATCTCCATAGAACATTGAAGTCAAGCTGTGTCAACAGGGCTCCCGTTCCCAGAAGCGGGATCGTAATAATGAGCCTGTTGCGTATTATTTTTTGATCTAGATGCAGTGACTCTGCAAGAATCAACCTTGCGCTTCTAAAAGCAGTGTCTCCGGATGTAATCGGGCAGGCCACAACGCCGATCACGGCCAGAATTCCGCCCACCTGTCCCAGCATCGTATGGCTGATCTCGTACACGGTTCCAGACTGACCGACCGTAGTGAGTGCTTCATTAAGCATCTGAGTCCCACCATAAAAAGCCACGCCGGCTGCTGCCCAGACAAGAGCGATCACAGATTCTACGATCATTGCGCCATAGAAAACTTTTCTTCCTTCTTTTTCACTGGTGATACACTTCGCAATCATCGGTGACTGAGTAGCATGAAAGCCTGAAATAGCACCACAGGCTACCGTGATAAACATGAAGGGCCAGATTGGAAGTCCTTCAGGATGCAGATCCGCAAATGAAATCTCCGGAATATGATAATCCGGAACCAGCAGAGTCGCTCCGCCAATGCTGACAGCCATTATGATCAGAACAACACCAAACAGCGGGTACAGACGACCTATGATCTTATCAATCGGGAGAAGCGTCGCCAACACATAATATATCAGGATCACTACGATCCAGAATGAATTCGATAGACTTTCAGGTGTCATTCGAGCAATCAGAGTGGCAGGACTTGTCACAAATACCGTGCCGGTCAGAAGAAGCAGGAGTACGGAAAAGCCACGCATCAGGTACAATGCCGGTTTGCCAAGATAGATTCCCGAAAGCTCAGCTATGGACGCCCCGCCGTTCCGTTCGGATATCATGCCGCTCATATAGTCGTGAACCGCTCCGCCCAGGATAGCGCCGAAAACGATCCATAGAAAAACTACAGGTCCAAAACAAGCCCCCATCAGTGCTCCGAAGATAGGGCCTGTTCCGGCAATATTCAGAAGCTGGATCAGCACAGCCTTCCATGTCTTTATCGGAACATAGTCTACTCCATCCTCCATTGTGATAGCAGGCGTCTCCCTGTCATCCGGACTGAATATCTTTTCAACTACCCTGCCGTATATCAGATATCCAATTATCAATACTGCAATTGCTGAAATAAATGAAACCATAATGTCTCCTTTCTAAATACCGAGTTGCCATGCTGACATTCAAATCATAGCCTCAACCCGCTGTTATCCATATCACTAACTCAACTCCCCGACATCTAACTCGGCAACTCAACTTATTGACATCTATCGTGGCAACGGGGCTCTCACACTTTTTGACCCGGATTGCCCTTGGATATGTTACCGAGAAGCGTTTGTTCTGCCCGATGCCAAATTTGCCCGATTGCCCGAAAACCGCAGTATACCAAAGCTTTCGCGGCTATTTTCCTTCGACCCGTGACATCAATACAACCGTCTCCACATGCCTAGAGACGTTGCTATGAATGTCCACAGTACAAGCAAAATTACCAACCAGAGCGCGTTCACCCGAAAAAGTCTACTGTTTTTCGTCGGCTGAACGCTTCTACAAGCTGGAAGTTATCTGACAGACTGCCATTCCTCTTTGGAAAGGCATGTTATGTGTTCCGTTCGGAAAACGCCCTCTATGGCACAGGGCACATTATAGGCCGTATGATGATAATGAAAACCGCACTTCTCCTGAACACGCTTTGACTTTTCATTCCCATCAAAGTAACCACACCATATTTTATTAAGTTTCAGGTTTTCAAAACCGTA
>CAJGCI010000184.1 GCA_904501855.1 Oscillospiraceae bacterium
ATGCATTTTCGGATCACTCTGGCCTTCTCACCGGAGAATCCTTCCTCCGTCTCCAGCAGTGCGCCTACGGTATCGTCAATGGTCACGGGACCGTGGGGAAGGGCGGAGAAAGCGGGATCGGAATGGAAGGTGGCCACGTGTTTGTCGTTTTTATACATCCTTACCTCATCGGCATTGGTGAGGCAGGTGACGTTTCCGATGATGCCGGCGGCATAGTCTCCGATATCCATGGAGGAGATGACCTCCAGCACCGGATGCCGCTGCCCCTGGCTGGCGTGAGTCGCCGCCGCTGGTTTGGCATTGCGGAAATAATCCATGACTCCGTGATAGCAGATCCGGTCACCGGATCCGAAATCCTGATGGGTGGGGTAATCGAACATACACCACTGAAAGCAGCCGACATGATCCCCGTCCGCCATGGCGGCGTTGAGTACACGGGCATGGCGCAGGGCATGCTCCTGGCGTTTTTCCCAGGGATCCCAGGCTTTGGTGGGAAACATGTGGCCGTTGGCTTCGGAGATGAGAAGCGGAGCATCCTCTTTCATAACGGCTTTCTTCGCCATGGCACCGGGGGTCTTGCCGTTGTGGGAAAAATCGTTATAGGAATATACATCTTCCAGCAGATGGCTGTTTTCGATATAACGGACACCGGAGGTGCACCGGGAGGGGTCCAGCTCATGGGCGATGCGGTTGGTCTCCCTGTAAAAGTCATCATCGTCCAGACTTTCGTTGATGCGGACACCCCAGAGGAAGATGCTGGGATGATTCCGGTACTGGAGCACCATCTCCCGCACATTTTCACAGGCCTGATTCTTCCATGCATCATCTCCGATGTGCTGCCAGCCGGGGATCTCGGTAAATACCAGAAGGCCCCGATGGTCACATTCATCCAGGAAATAATGGCTCTGGGGATAGTGGGAGGTGCGCACGGCGTTGACCTGAAGCTCCTCCTTCAGGATCCGGGCATCTTCCCGCTGCAGCTGCTCCGGCACGGCATAGCCGGCATAGGGGTAGCACTGGTGGCGGTTCAGGCCGCGGACGAAGACTTTTTTGCTGTTCAGATAGAAAGCACCGTCTTTAAACTCCACCGTCCGGAAACCGAAGGTATCGGATACAGTGTCCAGGACCTTGCCGCTGCCGTCCAGCAGTTCCACCTGACACCGATAGCATACCGGGTCTTCCAGATCCCAGCACCGGGCATCGGGAGCAGGAACGGAAGCAGTAAGGGTAGTTGCGGGGACGATGGCGGAAGCGATGGAATCACCGACTTCCGACAGGATCGAAATGCGTTTTGTGAGACCGGCGGGATCTCCCTGCACGGCACACTCCACCCGGGCCTCACCGGGTTCGGGCGTGGTGATAAAAGGAGGATCCAGATAGACGCTGTTCCGGATATCCAGCCAAACGTCCCGGTACAGTCCGCCGAAGGTAAGGTAATCGATCACGAATCCGAAGGGAGGGATGGCACTGTTCTCCGTGGAGTCCAGTCGGACTGCCACCACATTGCCGGTGGCCTTCAGATGATCGGTGATCTCAGCGCGGAATGCGGTATAACCGGAACGATGTTCCGCGACTTTGACTTCATTGATATATACTTCTGCAATATGAGCGGCGCCGTCAAACTGAAGAAATACCCGTTTGCCGGCAAGATTCCGGGGGAGATCCAGTACCTTCCGGTATCCGCTGACCATTTCATAATCGGCGGGAGAGGCATAGTGCAGAGGGCTTTCCCGTACGGTATGGGGAAGACGAACGGCAGTGCCCGTAGCGCTGCCCCGCATAAAATCCTCCGACCAGGATGGGGTGAATTCCCAGTTGTTGTTGATTCGAATCATTGCGCGGAAATTCCTTTCGTGTTGCTGATACGATAGTATCATAATTTCTCCCGGTTGTGGGAAAAAGTTGCCAATTGAGTTGAGACGGCAGGTGTTTTCCGTTATAATTTTTTCATCAGCGAAATGGAGTGATCGTATGGATCAGACTGCAAAGCCTTCTCTCGATCAGATCCTGCTGGATCTAACGACGAAAAAACAGGGGATCCTGCGTCAGCCGGTGCCCGGTTCGGACCGGGTTATCGATGATCCTGTGGCGCATGCCAATGCCTGCTATGGCGGCGGCTACCGAGTCACGGAATATGTGGATCGATGGAGAAAGGAATCGGAATATCATACCACCGGGGAGTTTGCCGAGGTCCGGGCAAAGTCCGTGCTTCACTGCGGTCCGACGGCCATTACGAACCTGCTCCGATGTTTTTACCGCCGGACGGGAAACCGCTGGATGGCCAGACATTCCGCAGCGGATCTCTTTGAGGTGGTGGCTTCGGAAGGCAGCCGGATCCTGGCCTATCACAACGGATCCTGGCATTCGCTGTTCGGCGGGACCAGCGATCTCATGGCCGGCCATTTCATCAACAAGGCCGCGGATGCCGTAGGGATGCCGTCACTGGCGCAGTCACCGCCGGTGATGATCGTGAACCGGCAGCTCTATAACTGGATGAAGGAGGGAAATCTGGCGTTTCTCATGCTTCACCGCCATGAATGCTACCGCAACCATCATGTCCTGTGCAACGGGGTCATCACCGTGACCAATCACAAAGGGGAGAACCACCGTTACTATCAGATTATGGACGGATGGGCACACCGTCCCCGCTATGTAGACGAACGAAGCGTGAAAGGGGATCTTTTCTGGAAGATCCCGCAGCCATAACGGAAAAGACAAACGAATCAGGAAAGGGAGAGATCAATTGCAAAGCGTAGAAAAGCCGACCTCGGAAGAACTGCTGGAAGCGGTCAAGGCCTTTCTGGGGGACAAGAAACAGGAGACGTATGAAGCGGCGATCCGCACGCTGCTGCAGGTGCTGGAGGATAACAAATCGGTCATGGTTCCCATCCACAAGACCAGCGTGGGGAGCAAAGATGCCTATAACGTACCGTCCACGTTAAGCGCCAGCAACGGGAAATGGTACTACATCGTATATACGTCGGAACGGGAGATCCCCGTGGGACGGGCGGACGTCATGACGTATATGCCCCTTCGTTCCTTGTTCCGGCTGGTCGGCAGCACCGCGGACTGCGGAGGGATCTGTCTTGATCCGTGGGATCGGGACGGACTGTTCGTTCCCTCCGAATACATCCGGGCTTTGCAGGAAGAAATGAACTGAACCGACGGGAGCCGGATTTATTTGACAGTTTTTCGGATTCGTGCTATTTTTAAATTACCAACTGGTCAATAAAAACTTGTAGGAGGGGGACCTATGAGTGATGTGAAAATCTATGTACTGCACTGCGGTACCATCACACTGGATGAGAAGGTCGCATTCGGTACGAAACATCCGCAGCTGATGAAAGTGAAGGCACAGCTGACACCGGAACGGAAGCGTATCACACTGCCGAACTGCGCCTATCTGGTAGTATCCAAAAGCGGACTGGTGCTGATCGATACCGG
>CAJGCI010000185.1 GCA_904501855.1 Oscillospiraceae bacterium
GGACCGATGGCCAGGACCGGCCCGGTTCCGCGGGGCATCACTCTCATTTTTACGTTCATTGTTGACGCCAGTTCCAGATCCGGCGCATTTTTCTGCAGCCAGCGAAGATCCGTTTCCTCCTCCGGAGTAATGGCATCCAAATAGACCCTCTGAACTTGGAACCCTTTCTTCCGCAGTGCCCTTGCCAGGCTCAGGGGACGCGGGGTAGACATGTAGTCGATGGTCACCGGCATCTCTCCCACTACGGAAAGCGCCCGCTGCAATGCCCGGTCTCGCTCTTCCATCCAGGGCGACGGATCGATGTCTTTCATATTCAGCCGTGCAGTCAGTTCTTTCAGATTTCTGCAGATCGCTTCATCATCATAATCCGACGGAAGATAAAGATAGTCTCTCCCCAGCCGTTTATTCATCATACGGACTGCATAGTCCCCCGAGGGATAGTAACACAGATTAAGGAAGCTCTCCCCCATGGCAAGAAACTCATCGTAGGTTCGGTTCGTGGGAAGCTGACGGGCGGTAAAGTCTCCTGCTGACAATACTTTTGCGATGTCATTCTCCCTGTGCATGGGGAGATCTCCGCCGATGACATTCACACTTCGGTGATTCACCGGCAGTGGCTGCACCGGATCCAGGATCGCCTTGCGGTCTTTCTGTTCCGGGGTCAGGCCGGTCTTCTGCATAATGGGATCCATCCAGCATCGGGCAAAGTCGATGTCGGGGAACAATGCTTCCAGTTCTCCAAAGATGCGGTCGGTATCACTACCCAGAAAGTGATGCAGACATACCAGATAAACCTGCACACAGCGGGGACGGTAAGGAAGCTTCCGGATAACATCCGCCACTCCCTCAATGGTCACATCCTCCAGATTTCCGTCCAGAAGATCCTCTTCTTCCAGCATGACGGTTGAGTACCGGTCCAGTGCATTCATTTCCGCCGCAGTCATCACGACACCTCTCATGCAGTTGTCACTGCCGACATAGATCTCATGCGCCTCGGGAATGAGCATTCCGATGTGTACGATATTCCAGTTTCCGTGTGCCGGAGCGTTAAATTCAAGCTCTCTGGCAAAAGGAAGAGGATACTTTGCATCCGAAACGGAGACGATTGCTCCTTCCGGTTCAAAATCCCGTCCGATCTGTTTTAGCATGATGGATACTCCAGTCCGCTGATTGCCGCCACCTGATCGGCCAGCACACGGTATTCCCGTGCCATGTCGCTGTCCGGAAATGCTTCCAGAACGATCATGTTCTTCTCTTCCGCATCGGTGACGATCTCATCCCGGTGCAGTGTGCCGGCGATGACCGTATGAACATCCTCCGCCAGCTCTTGCACTTTTTCCTCCTCGTTTTTCACGTTGCGCCGGTTCAGGATCAGCCCTCCGAGGGTGGCATATCCTCTGTTTCTGAAATTATCCACTGCCACCGCGATATTGGCCGCGGCATGAATGGACATATTCTCTCCGGAGGTCAGAATAAACACTTTTTCCGCATGTCCCTTTCTCATGGGCATTGCAAATCCGCCGCAGACCACATCTCCCAGCACATCGTACAGGACGACATCCGGATGGTATTTTTCATAGACACCCTTTTCCTCCAGCTTTTCCAACGCCGTAATGATGCCGCGGCCGGCACAACCCAGTCCAGGAAGGGGGCCACCTGCTTCCGCACAGATCACTCCCGCGTATCCGATGCGCACCATCTCTTCCAGTGTCATGGCGTCCTTTTTCTGTCGAAACAGATCCAGGATCGTGGGAACTTCCTCTCCATGACGAAGATACAGTGTGGAATCCGCCTTGGGATCACATCCGATCTGAAGAACTTTCAGTCCCTTCTGTGCGAAGGCGGCTGCAATGTTGGAAACGGTAGTGGATTTTCCGATACCGCCCTTTCCGTAAAACGCCAGCTTGATCATGTTTACACCGCCTCATCAATGGGAGTGATCACGTTGGAGTATGCCGTTTTTGCCGACACTCCCGGCAGCCGTCCGATCTTTCCGGACAGCGCACTGATCACATCCTGCGGCGCATCGATCGCCACACTGATGATATTGATTCCCCGGGCTTTATAGGGGATTCCCATGCGGCCGATAATGTATTTCGATGCAGATGACAGAAGCTCGTTGAGCGACTCTGTCACCGCTCCGGACTCCACAATAATGGATATTACCGCAACTCTTGTTTCCATGTTTCGATCTCCTTGAATTTCATCACTCAGCAGATTCTCGGCAGCAGCTCATTTCCCGGCTGAGGCAACAGCGTCTCCGATCCGATCTCCGTGGTCATGACGACGCGTCCCTTCTGCTCCTCTGTAATTGTTCCGATGACAGCTGCATTTTCGGTATATCTCTGACTGTGCAGTACTTCCAGTACCTTCTCCGCCTTTTCTTCCGGAACAATCATGACCATCGTTCCCTCACAGGCGAGATACAAAGGCTCCAGCCCCAGCATTCCGCAAACGCCGCGGACCTCCGGTTCCACCGGAATGCGGGAAGCATCCAGACGGATTCCCACATTGCTCTGCTCCGCGATCTCATATAAAACCGTGCCGACTCCTCCGCGGGTGGCATCCCGTACGGTATGGATCTCAGGCACTGCTTCAAAGGCTGCGTGGATCGCATTCCAGAGAGGTGCGCAGTCGCTCTTGACATCCGCTTCGATTCCGTATTCGTCTCTGGCCAGCAGGATCGTACATCCGTGTCGTCCCACATCTCCGGTGGTGATGATCACATCCCCCGGTTTCGCCAGCGTTCCGGAGGTCTGGATCCCCTCCATGATCTGTCCCACACCGGTGGTGTTGATGAACACTCCGTCCACCTGTCCTTTTCCGGCCACTTTCGTATCCCCTGCCACGATCTGAACTCCAACTTCCGCTGCGGTCTTTTCCATTGCCGCAACGATCTCTTCCAGTTCGTCCATGGGAAATCCTTCTTCAATAACAAAAGCGCTGGTCATATACAAGGGCTTTGCTCCCATGCATGTCAGGTCGTTGACCGTTCCGCAGATCGCCAGCTTTCCGATGTTTCCTCCGGGGAAAAACCGGGGAGAGACGATAAAACCGTCTGTCGTCATTGCGATCTTTCCATGCGGTGCAGGCAGCACCGCGGCATCGTCTCCCGTAAAATTGGGATTGGCAAAATGAGATTTAAAGACCCGGTCGATGAGTTCGGCCGTCTGTTTTCCTCCGGCTCCGTGAGCCAGTGTTACGAAATCCGTCATGATTCGCTCCCTCCATACAGATAATAGGCGGAGCAGGCACCCTCCCCGGATACCATGCAGGCACCTACCGGATGTTCCGGTGTACATACTTTCCCAAATACGCCGCACTCGCTGGGCTTGCATTTTCCCTGCAGTACTTCGCCGCAGCGGCAGGCGGGGTTGCTTCTTCCCTCAACCGGAGGAAGACGGAACTTTTTCCGGGCATCAAAGTCTGCAAA
>CAJGCI010000186.1 GCA_904501855.1 Oscillospiraceae bacterium
CGACGTGATGACATACAGAAAGCAACGACCGATCTGATCCGGAAGTATGATGTGATCTGTTTGGAAGACCTGAAAACCAAAGGAATGATGAACGATCACAGACTTGCCCGGTCAATTGGGGATGCTTCCTTTTTCGAATTCCGAAGAGAATTGGAATACAAAGCGGAATTCTATGGAAGGGAAGTAACGGTAATCGACGCCTTCTATCCGTCCTCTCAGATGTGCAGTCACTGCGGATACAGCAATCCGGATACCAGAGATTTGAAAGTTAGGCTCTGGACATGTCCCGATTGCGGAACCAACCAC
The DNA here is from genome assembly GCA_904501855.1 of Oscillospiraceae bacterium. Classification (GTDB taxonomy): domain Bacteria; phylum Bacillota; class Clostridia; order Oscillospirales; family Oscillospiraceae; genus UBA2922. The sequence continues at coordinate 307 of CAJGCI010000186.1, forward strand.
GACCGAGACATCAATGCCGCGATAAACATACGAAACGAGGGCTTACGGTTGCGCAAATAACAGAACAACATGGTAGGGTGGGACACACCCGAACCGAACGCTTGGTGAGACTGCATAAGACTTTCACTATGAAAGCTGCTGGTCGCTGACCCAAGAATCCCCTGGATTTATCCATGGGGAGTGTCAATTGCTTGATCGGTCAGGCGGCCTGCGGTCTGCGTTTCCGGTAGATCGCCATGAAGATGAGGGACACGGCCATGAAGGCAAGTTCCATGCCGGCGGCGGTAAGGAATTCCGGCGAGTGGATGTCTCCCACATTGGTCCCCATGATGGGGAAGAGAATGCAGGAAGGCAGCATGCCCAGCACGCTTCCCAGCAGGAAGGGGAGATAGCGGGTGCCGGTGGCGCTCAGGTAGATGCTCAGTGCCTCCACCGGGATCACCTTGATGATACGCAGGATCATGGTGAACAACAGATCGCTCTCACCGCGGCGCTGCAGAAGAGCGGCGACCTTGGGATACTTGCTGCGGATGGCCTCGGCAGAGTCGCCGCCGATGAAACGGGCCAGGAAGAAGGGGATCGTCACCATGACGGCAACGCCCAGAACATTCACCGCAACCGCCAGAGGCAGGGGAAGAAGCAGTCCGCTGGCCGCGAACAGCAGTCCCGCATAGATCATCATGACGATGCCCTTGAGAGCGAACAGGGACAGGAGCACCAGTGCGATGATCAGCCAGTTTTCCTGGGAGAATGCCATGATGCTGTCCAGAGAGATGCTGCCCTGCTGGGTGAGCATGAAGATCACTGCCAGTGCCCACACCGCAAGGACCGCGATGCGCAGCCCTTTGCTCTCCGTGAAGGAGCGAGTCTTCTCGCTGTGTTCCGCTATGGAATTTGGTTTGTCCAATCGGGCCATAGAGTTTCCTTCCTTTGCCGAAATGTTCCTCCGCAAGGGTTTTCCGCCTATTAAAATACCCGTTTGACATCAGAAAGAAATGAATAAAATAAAAATAAATTGTAAAATCGCGAAAAAAAGACCTCTTTCCGCCGGATGGAATACCGGGAGAAAGAGGTTTTTTGCTGTTCTGGGTTATTTCAGTTTTCCCGAGAGCTTGAGGACGATGCCTTTCAGCAGGGGGATCTGACCGGTGATGTTCCCGTCGGGATCCACTTCAATGGTCGCCTTGATGCTGCTGCCGTTGCCGAAATGGCTTGGAAGATCCGCTTTGGCATGGATGCTTCCGTCGGGATCCCGGGTGGCGTGGGAAGTGTCCATGTAGGGATACACAAAGGTCTTGAGCATCTTCATGGAAGCTTCGCCCCGCAGCGGTCCCTTGTTGTTCTCATCCCAGTCGATATCCGCAATGAGCTTGCCGGGATGACGGCCCATGAACTGGATGTCCAGATCGGACTCGTAATGTACGACTGCCATAATCGTTCCTCCTTGAAGAATCGGTTTTTATCATTATACCACAGAGTTGGGTTCAGGAAAACAATTCCATCACGACAGATGCACCGCCGGTCCCGGAATACCGGCGTCCAGCCGGCGCCGGACGAAATAATAGATGACATAGGAGATGAGAACGTTGATGAGATCGGCGACGGCCTGGGTCCACACCAGTCCCTTCATCCCGTAGAGGGAGTGGAGCAGGAGCAGAAGGGGAATGTTGAGACACAGCTGCCGGATGAATGCCAGCCAGAAGGACACGCCGCCCTTCTTCACCGCCTGCATGAAATGCACCATGTGGAAGCTCAGGAACATCACCGGGGTGGCAAAGCACCGGGCCTGCAGGATCTGGGTCCCGAATTTTACCGTCTCAGGATCATGGATGAAGGCCCGGATCAGGTCAGCGGCAAAGATGCGGTAGAGAACCACGCTGACAAGGGAGACGATGAGTCCCGCGGTGCGCGCCCGGCGGAAGAAGGCGTCCCTCCGCTGCCGGTCGCCGGCGGCGTGGTTGAAGGCCACGAGAGGCGTCATGCCCAGACAGATGCCGATCCCCACGTTCAACGGAAACCGTTCCACGCGAAGGACGATGCCCATGGCCGCCAGGGCCGCCTCTCCGTGGAAAGAGCACATGCGGTTGAGCATCATGTTGGTCAGATCGAAAAAGAGGATGGCCAGCCCCGCGGGAAGTCCCACGGAATAGATGGAACGCAGGGATTCTCTCCGGATCTTCTCCCGGCGCCGTGGCAGTTCCAGCACCGTCTGTCCGTCAAGACGGCGGTAGATGACGATATAGTAGACCAGAGACGCGATGTTGGACAGAAACGTGGCGATGGCGGCGCCCAGCACCTCGTAGCCGTGCGGCAGCAGGACGAACATGAAGATGGGATCCAGGATCATGTTCAGGATCCCCGCGAACATCAGACCGAAGGCGGAGGGACCGGATTGGCCCACGTTCCGCAGCATGAAGCACATGGTGCCGGAGAGCACCGTGGGCAGAGTGCCCAGGACCACTACCACGAGAAGATACTGGCGGGCATATAAGATGTTGTTGTCGGATGCGCCCAGAAACCGTAGAAGAGGATCCATGAAGACCAACAGGAGAAGGGAAAACACCAGAGATGCCGCCGCGGCCATGAACAGGCTGCGGGAGGCCACCCTCCGGGCCTCCTCCCGGTCATTCTTTCCAAGGAGACTCACCACCTCATTGCCGCCGCCCATGCCGTAGATGTTGGACAGGGTGATGATCATGAGGAACACCGTGGAGACCATGGAGGCGGCACTGACCATGAAGGGGTCGTTGGTGCGTCCGATGAACCAGGTGTCCGTGATGTTGTAGATGAGGGTGATAAGCTGGCTTGCGATGGTGGGCAGCGCCATGATGGACAGTGCTCTGCCGATGGGCATGGCGGTAAAGATCCCGGTCTTGTCCGCTGCAGCTCTCCGCATCACGACTCCTCCTTTCCATGATCGTTTGATTTCCTCATTATAGCAAGCGCGTGTGCAAAAGGAAATCTCAAAAGATGCGGTTTTTGTATATTTGCGGTAAACGGGAGAAGATAAGTATGGTATACTGAAAAATGCAAATACAGGAACAGGAGAATACCCTTTGAAAAGAGCACCCTTTGCCGTCATCTTCGACATGGACGGCGTTTTACTGGATACGGAGAATATCGCA
>CAJGCI010000187.1 GCA_904501855.1 Oscillospiraceae bacterium
CTGTCCAACGACAGTGAGGTGGAACGCACCATCGAACCTCAGGAGAGGATCGCACAGCTGGTGATCCTGCCGTTTCTGCCGGTGGAGTTCATCGACAGCGAGGAGCTGAGCGACACGGTGCGCGGCGCCGGCGGGTTCGGATCCACCGGAACGAAAAACTGAACAGAACAAGCAAAAGCTCCGACCGATTTCTCGGCCGGAGCTTCGCTTTTGCTTGGATAAAGTAAAGAGGGAGTAGAGGTAAATGAGGTTTATAATGAAAGATCTCGTTTGTTATCAGAGGATATCCAGATGTCTGGTCTTGGGTTTCTCCGGTGCCTTCTTGGGAAGTACCAGGGTCAGGATCCCGTCGTTGTATTCTGCCGTGATGGCGGAAGTGTCGATGTTGGACACGTCGAAGCTGCGGGTGTAGGAACCGTAGAAGCGTTCGCGGCGGATGAATTTCCGCTTGCTGTCCTCATCGGACTCTTCGTTCTGGCGGGTCGCCTTTATAGTGAGGATGTCATCCTCGATATCCAGATTGATGTCTTCTTTCTTGAATCCGGGGAGCTCCGCTTCGATCACGAAGGAATCGCCATTGGTCAGTACGTCTGCACGGAAATTGCTTACGGGATTGGAAAACATCTGACGTTCCATCTCTTCGAAATGACGGAACGGATCGTAAGACGATCTGCTGGTGTGGTAATCAAAAGGAATAATCTCAAACATTGTTTCTGCCTCCATTTATGTTCGAAATTGAAATTTCGTTTTCTGTTGTATATAAAATATCACGCGAGTTTATGGAATTCATGAACAAACTGTGAATTATTAGCACTTAAATCAAAAGAGTGCTAAATGGTGTGTGAAAAAAGAGGACGCAGGCTTGTTCCGCGTCCTCGAAGCCGTTTCAGGCCTTTTTCCGATACACCTGAACGGCAAATCCCAGCTGTGTCTGCAGGGATGTGAGTTTACTGAGTTTTTCCTGATCGGCAGCGCCGGTCTTGTAGTAATAGGGCGTCATCATGAAGAGATTCCGGATGTCTTCGGGTTTATCCATCCGGATCCGGTACCGGATCTCCTTCTGATAGAGGAAATCGAAATGTTCCAGTTCCATCTCCGGTTTCGGGTTCCGGTAAGGCTCATCGTAGACTGCACACTTCAGTTCCCACAGATGGTCATCCAGCGGAACGCCCCGGAGCAGGATCCCGCCGGGGAGCAGGATGCGATGGAACTCTTCGGGAAAGCAGGGGGCAAAGAGACTGACCACCATATGTGCGGATTCATCGGGGACCGGGATGGAGGACGCACTGGTCACGGCCAGAAGAAGGTCGTGGTTTCGCTTGTAGGCTTCCCGCAGCGCTTCCTTGGAGATATCGATGCCCAGCACGCTGGCACCGGTCTCCTGTTGCAGAAGATCCGTATAGTAGCCTTCGCCGCATCCGGCGTCGATGAGATTATCCTCTTTCTGCAGATAGCCACGGGCGGTGTCCACCACCAGCTTCCGGAACGGAGCGTAATAGCCCTCGTTGAGAAAGGCGCTGCGGGCAAGGACCATGGCACGGTCATCCCCGTGGTGCTTCTTGCTGGAGCGGTTGTCCATGGCGAGGTTCACATAGTGATATTTGGAGATGTCATAGTTGTGCTGATTTTTGCAGCGGAGGGAGAATCCGTCGGAATACAGCGTGTGCTGACAGACAGGACATTTCAGAACGATCATAGAGTTCCCCTTAAAAAGGTACCGGGATACGATCCCGGTACCAGTACTTTAATTTCGAATGATATATGCGGTCATGGGTGAGGCGTCGAATTCCTGCGGAACAGTTTCTCCGGTGAGGACATCCGTCCCGGAGAAGGGAAGCTTCAACGGACGGGGCTCTTCGGCGCGGTTCACCGCGATCACATATTCCTCCGTATCGTCAAACCGGCGGATGAGGATGACATCATTTCCGTAGGCGGAGAAGGCGGCGTCACCGGTGCGCAGGACCTCACTGCCGTTCCTCAGTGCGGCAAGAGCTTTGTAATGCTCCAGCGGACTGTATTCTTCCTCATGGAAGAAAGCGCGGTTGAAGGGATCCCGGCAGCCGGACATGCCCACTTCATCCCCGTAGTAGATATCCGGAACACCGGGTACGGTGAACTGGATCACGGCCCCCAGACGTTCCAGCATGGAGGCGCGCTGCAGCGCTTCCTCCGTGGGTTCCCAGGCAATCTGCCGGGCACGGTCCACGGAATTGACATCGAAATCCGCGGCCAGATAGGTGCGCATGCGTTCCACGTCATGAGAACTGAGAAGATTCATGAGGGAATAGTACAGCGGTTCGGGATAGTTGTATCGCTGATCATCCAGGAAATCCCGGAGTGCATAGGCGTCGATGTATCCGTGCAGGAAGGCCAGCACATGGGATCGGAAGGGATAGTTCATCACCGTATCCAGAGAGTAGCCCAGAGCGTAGTTTCTCCGGTATCCGTAGCTCTCCTTCAGGACACAGTCTTCCCATACTTCGCCCAGGATCACCGCATCGGGCTTCTCTTCCTTGCTGGATCTCCGGATGAGGGACAGGACATCGTCCGGCAGTTCATCCGCCACATCCAGACGCCATCCGGAAGCTCCGCGGCGCAGCCAGGTCTTGACCACACTGTCCTTGCCGGTGATGACGAAATCCTGCCATACCGGGTTTTCCTCATCCACTTCCGGAAGGTCCCGGAAGTTCCACCAGCATTTGTACCGGTCATTGAAGTGATGGAAGGTATACCAGGGGAAATAGGGGGACTGAGATCCCTGACAGGCGCCCATCTGAGGATAGTGGCGGTAACGGTTGAAATACACGCTGTCGGCTCCGGTATGGGAGAAGACCCCGTCATTTATGATGCGGATCCCCAGTTTCCGGGCCCTGCGGCACAGCTCCTCATAGTCCTCCACGGATCCGAGGATCGGATCCACGGCCATATAGTCGGAAGTGTCGTAACGGTGGTTGGATTTTGCCTCCACGATGGGGTTGAGATAGATGACCCCGACTCCCAGATCATGCAGATAATCCAGCTTGGAGATGATGCCTTTCAGCGTGCCGCCGTAGAAATCATCCGGACTGTAAAAGTCCTCGCCGGGGCGGGCCTGCCATTTTACCGGTTCGTCCGTGGATTCATGGAAGTCCGGTGACTGACCGAGAGATCGGTGGTATTCCAGCCCCTTTCTGGCGGTACTGTCATCGGAGGTGGCGAAACGGTCCGGGAAGATCTGATACATGATGCAGTGACGGAACCATTCCGGTGTCTCAAAATCCTTCTTGAATACCGTGAGACGGAAGCCCAGTCCCCGCTGAGGGGACACCACGCTGCCAAATCCGGTGGAATCGGAATTGAGATACTGATAACCGTTGTCCGTCTCCAGACGGAAGACATACCACAGCGGCTGCGGCTCGAAATGCATGGCGATATCC
>CAJGCI010000188.1 GCA_904501855.1 Oscillospiraceae bacterium
CAGCATGCCGAACCGGTGCAGTTCCCGGAGATTGAGAAACAGTCCGCTGGCGCCGAAGGTACGTCCCATGGGATCCACTTCCCATATGGTCTTCTCGATCCCCAGGGGCTCCAGCAGACGGGGTTCCAGATAGCTCAGCAGATCGCACCCCGCCCGTTCCTGAATGAGGACCCCGGCGAGATACGCGCCCACATTGGTATACACGAAGCCGGTACCGGGCTCGTCCTCGAAGGGCTGTGCCAGGCAGTACTTCACCCAGTCCTTCTCTCCCACGTAGGGACGTTCATCCGCCATCAGATAGGCCCGGCGCTGGCCGAGGCACATGGTGAGGGTGTCCCGCACCGTGGCTTTTTTCAGATTTTCCGAAGGATGCTCCGGCAGGCGCCCGGCAAAGGCGTCGGTGAGCTTCTCCTCCAGGGACAGCAGCCCCTCGTTCAGGGCAAAGCCCACGGCGGCGGATACGAAGCTCTTGGCGGCGGAATAGACGTTCCGGCGGATATCCGCCTCATACAGCCATTCGGACTCCTCCCCGTCCTTCGTCACCAGGACGCCCAGGACTCCGAGACCTTCGGTGTTCTCGATGAATTGATTGAAATCGATGCTCATTTTTTCTTCTTTGTGCCTTCCATGGCATTGTGATACACCCGTCTGGCGCCGATGCCCAGCCAGGTCACGGCAAAGTATCCTACCAGCATGTACACCGCGTAGAGATCCACCTGGACCCAGTCATGGCCCGTGAAAATATACACCAGCACTCCCGACACCGCGGCGATGACCGGATAGATCCAGTACCGCTCCTCCATGCCCATGGCCATGCCGTAGAGCAGGGCGATGATGGGGATGAGGATGATATCGATGCCCAGAAGGGCAACGGGATTTCCCACGGCATCCCGGTACCAGAGGCCGTAGAGGATGAAGCACACCATGATCACCAGATACAGCGGTGTGACGTATTTCCGGTACAGTTCCCACATGGCTTATCCCTCTCCTTCCGGCGGCATCCCCGGCCAGTTCATGACATAGGACTTCCTGTCGATGGCGCGCATGACGGCGAGGATCCCGTCCAGGTGATCGTATTCGTGCTGCAGAAGCTCCGACATGTCTCCCTCCAGCGTCATCACCCGGTCATTCCATTCCTCGTCTTTGTAGCGGATGACGGCCCGTTTGTGCCGCAGCACCTTCACCAGCAGTCCCGGGAAGGACATGCAGTCGTCCATCACCTCGTACAGTTCCTCATCGGGAAACTCCATGACGGGGTTGATGAACAGGGTCTCCGTGTCCAGAAGACGGAAGATCACCCGTTTCTTCACCCCCACCTGGGGCGCGGCGATGGCGCGGCCCACTCCGTATTTCTCCCGGTAGGCCAGCACCGTGTCCTTCAGGTCTTCCCGAAGCTTCCGGATCTCCGGCAGTTCCTCCCTCCGGACCTCCGCGGAAACATCATACAGATTCTCATTTCCCAAAAGAAGGATCTCTCGAACCATACGCTCCTCCTGTGTTGCAGTTACTTGTCTCTCTTTTTGATGATCCACCTAAACAGCAGGCAGATGCCCACGATGATCACCGTGGCGATGCCGAAGAAGATGATGTCCGTGTACCAGGGGGCCGACTGGGCGGCCGCGGCTTCCGGCATCTTCACGTGTTCCCAGATGCGCAGGATGGTGTCTCCCACAAAGAAGACGATGACCACCCACATGAAAATATTCAGAAATTTCAGGATCCGGTCCGGCATGTTGGTCTCCTCCGATCTTTTTCCCGCCTCACAGTTCATCCCTCATCAGGAAATCTCTGAGGCTGTAGTGATATACGGTGCTGGTCGAAAAATCGACTTCGTCATTTGTAATGATGATTTTCTTTATGGTGTTGTCGATACCGGCGAACGCAGAAAACTCTCTGTTGTAGGCTTTCTCTTCCGCCACACTATAGGCAACCTGAACCATGTAGATCTTACCGTCTTTGACAGCCCTGAAATCGATCTCACGGCCTTTGTTGCTGTATACTGTAACATCATACCCCAGATAGATCAGGTGAAGCCTCACATGCTTAAAAGCACATGCTTCCTGACATGGCTGTTGCCATGGGCTGCTTTAGGCAGCCAGACCTGGTCTTCTGCGGATACGCGATCGCTTTAGTTCCACCCGCCATTGGCCGGCATCACCACAGTAATCGTAAACCGCAGTAAGACTGCCTGCCCTCATGCCGAAGATCTCCATTTTCCATAACAGATCCAGAAAGTCGGCATAAACACAGGAGCTTCTACGCGGAACCCAAAGAACGTTTGCTTCGAGCTCCGACCTTTCCCTCGCGGAAAAGGGTTTTAAGATCTCACGAATGAAATATCTGGCGCCTATGTTATAGGACGCAGACAGATCACAGTTGTACTTCTTTCCATTTCGGAACGTGCACAGGGAGTGATTGTTCTTGTCTCGCCTCACCGGTCCGGAACCGTCAAAGGCAAGCGCACTGGTATTTCTGGCACAGACCCTGGAGATGCGGATCCCATTTCGGTGTGCCAGGCGTTCCGTGATGTTCTGGATATCTTTCTTCTTCCACATGTGGAGCTTCTGAGCATTCCTTCCCCTTGTTTTGCCCTTCGTCTCCAGATGTTCGAATACGATCACATCTGCCTGATGGTCCTTTGCGTACTGAACGATCTGACGGGATACTTTGATCGCAAGATCATCGTTGATCCTTTTAGCATAGTTCCATAGTCCGCTGACTGCTTTGGGACCATACTGACGCTGTTTCTTCCGGGTTCGGTTGCATACTCGCAGAAGACGGTCTTTTTCAGTTGGGAAGTTGATGAACTTCCTCGAAACGACAGTTCCGTCCCCCTGCATGATGCTGCATACCGCATCCGTATTGATCCCAAGATCCACCCCGCAGATGACTCGTTTTCCGGCTTCTTTCTCCGGCAGCTGCACTTCCTTCTGAAATGTGAATACCAGATAATACTTCTTATGTTTTTTCATCAGTGTAGGTGCGGATGCCTTCACTCCGGTCCAGTGCTTTCGGATATAATCCATATCCGTCTTTCTCAGTCGGACCGGATACCAGACCCAGTCCGTTCCGCTGTAAAGCTTCAGCCGGGTCTTCCCGTCTTTTTCCTTATACATCTGATCTTTGTAGAATGCAGGCATCGCGTGTCCGGTAGAGCGGAGCTTCGGCTTGTTTTCTCCTTCCTTCCGCTTGTCCAGATTCGTATGATAGGCCCTCACCGTTCCAAGGACTTTCTGCAATACCGATCTGCGGAAATAGCTCGGCATCTTCGGAAACACCTCGTCAAAGGGATAGTCCGGTTCATTGTCCTTTGTCTTATGGATCAGATGTTCGGCATAATTGAACTGCCGCTTCGGGCCG
>CAJGCI010000189.1 GCA_904501855.1 Oscillospiraceae bacterium
GATACTGTATCACAATCCGTCCGGAGACGCCACTCCAAAAAAATCCCGGAACAAATCGTTCCGGGATCTGGTGTATGAGCAATTTCAGAATCCGAACAGATGCAGTTTCCGGAAGATCTTGACCCAGAAGCTGTTGTTCCGCTGTTCTTCCTTCTCGGCGATGAGCGCTTCCGTTTCCCGTTCCTGACGGCTCTTGAAGGTCTGTTCCGCCAGTGGCGTTCTCTGGGCATACTCATCGTATCCGGCCACCACGATATGATCGCCGGCCTTCACTTCCAGTTTCTTTCCCAGCTGACTGCTGTTGAGCTTCGGCAGGGAGCCGTCGGTGGTGTAGTAATAGGTCATGCCCTTTACCTTGTTTTCCACGGTGACGGTGTACACGTCCTCCCCGGACTCCTCCGCCTTCAGTTCCGGCGCGCTGTAGGCCGGCAGGCGGGTCTCTTTTCCGGAGGCGTCGGAATAGATGGTGCCGTTCTTGATCTCCACGCCGCGGCGGCGCAGGAGCTCGGAGACGGTCACGAATTCATACCCCTGCTTTGCCAGAGCGTCCATGGCGTGGAGAGCTCCCTGCACGCTGGTGGGATACAGATCGTGGCACAGCACGATGGCGCCGTCCCGGGCATTGTCCATGATGGCCTGATACACCGCGGTGGTATCCCGGGTCTTCCAGTCGAAGGAATCCAGGTTCCAGGTGATCACGGGGTGCTCCACGAAGGAGACGTTGTCCGAATTCTCTCCGCCGGGGATGCGGACCAGATCGTTATACTGTCCGCCCATGGCCTTGAACAGGTAGTTCTCCATTCCGTCGATCGCCACCTGCAGTTCCCCTTTGGTGAGCTTGGAGAATTTTTTGTGGTTGTAGGTATGGTTCGCCATCTGGCAGTTAAGCTTGATCATGCGGTCCATGACCTTGCCGTATTTCTTAACGCCCCAGGTACCGTTCTCACCGGTCATGAAGAACGTGGCAACGGCACCCCGTTCCTCCAGGCCGTCCAGCAGCATGTCCGTGTAGTCGCCGGGACCGTCATCGAAGGTAAACGCGATGAGCTTTGTATCCGTATCACTGGTCTTCTTGTTCTTTGCCGCCAGGGCTCCTGTCATGCCGGACAGCAGGACGGAGGCTGCCATAACGAAGCAGAGGAACAGCGACCATGTCTTTTTCATTTTCATAGTTCTCATATGCTCTGCCTGTTTCTCACGATTGCAGTAGTCTTTTCTCGCACACATTATAATATGCCATCCCCGCCCTTCTTGGCAAGCGGTCTTTCCGTTTTTTCGTGAAGTTTTCCCTAACGCACTTTTTTCTCGGCCGGCAGGAATTGTTTTTTGGTAAAAACAACCTTACGCCGGGAAAAATCGGTGGGCTTGGGCATGAAAAAAGGAAGGGCCGCCGGCCCTTCCTAGTGTTTTTTCGGATCCTTATTTTCTCACGTTGGCATCGTAGGCTTTCAGCATCACCGCGAATTCCGCACGGGTCGCCGCACCCAGAGGATTGAGGGTATTCTTGTCGGTACCGCTCATGACCTTGTGGGACACCGCCCAGCGAAGCGGGGTAACGGCGTAATTGGAAATGGAGGAATAATCCGCAAAGGTGGTGATGTTGGCACTGACGGACACATCAAACTTCTTGTACACGGTGTATTTGTACAGCACCGTTGCCAGCTGCTGGCGGGACACGTACACATTGGGCTTGAAGGTCTTGTCGGTATAGCCGGCCACCATGCCGTTGGCAGCAGCCCAACGTACCGGATCGTAGTAGTATCTGGACGGTACCACATCGGAGAACACATTGCCGCTGGTGACGGTGGGTTTTCCTTCCATGGCATAGAGGATGGTGCACAGCTGACCGCGGGTCAAATTGCCCTTGGGATCGAACTTGTTGTTTCCGATCCCGCTGAAGTAATTCTTCCCGGTCACGTAATACACGGCGTCCTCATACCAGCTTCCGGCGGGAACATCCGTATACTTCTGCTGCGGCTCCGGATCGGTGTCTTTCTTTGCAAAGGCAGCAGCCACGACGACATCGGACTCCGGCATGGTGAAGGTGAAGGCGTTGTCTCCGGCGGAAGTCAGCTTCACCAGATTGTTGTCCTTATCCACCACTTCCAGATCTCCCGCCTTGTAACCCTCGTCCGGGGTCAGGGTGATCTTGACGGACTCTCCCTTGTCGGCAGTTTCCTTGTCGACTGCGACTTTTCCGTTCTTTACGGGATTGACCGTGACCTTATACTTCGCCACCGGCGGCACCACTGTGGTCTCGAACACGGAGGAAACGGTGACTTCCGCATCCGGCATCTCGAAGCTCAGGGTCTGCTTGCCGTCGCCGCTGGTCTTCTTGTTGGCCACTTCGGATCCGTCGTCTTTCCGGGTCACCTTGATGGCGGTCACCTTATAGTCCTTGTTGGGATCCGCGGTGACGGTGACGACACTCTGGCGGGCGGCCTCTTCCGGACCGGTCACCTTTCCGTTGGCATCTTCGGCATAATTGATCTTTATGGGATCCTCTACCGTGACTTTGCAGACACCGGTATAGTTTTCACCGTCGGCCGTGGTCTGTGCGGTGATTTCCGTGGTCCCCTTCTTCACGCCGGTGACTTTGCCGGTATCCTTATCCACCTTGGCGATGGTGGGATCCTTGCTTCCCCAGGTAAACACGGCTGAGGTCTCTTCGGCGGTGCCGTTATTGTACACCGCTTCCGGGCTTGCAGTGCCGCCGACGGTGACCACCAGTTCCTCCGGAATGATGGAGACGCCCTTCTGGTCGGTGATGACCTGAACACTGAACAGGGTCTCGTCCTTGTCCACGATGAGCTTGAAGGTGGCGGTTCCCACTTTCTCTGCTTCCAGAATGAGAGACTTCTTTTCTGTGCCTGCCAGGATCTTCACGACCCCGTCGTTCTCTTCCTCGGCCCAGGAATAACTGCCGTCTTCCGCGGCGGAATCCGAGGCGATCTCGATACGGCCGCCCTTGACGACGCGGAAGATCACACCGGTGTCCTCCACGCTGATGCTCTCCGACTTGATCTTTCCGTCACCGGCAGCAGAGGCTGCGATGGTGATCATGGAAAGCACAAGGCAGACGGCCAGGAATATGGCAAGACCTTTTCTTTTCATAATAAAAATCCTTTCTGTGCTTGGATCATGGAATCTTATATTCCTTTTTCTTCCGATATTATATCATATCCTCAACTTTATTAAAGAGACAGATTCGCCAATTATTTCATTTCGCCGTTTTCTCCGGTTCCGAACACAGGCATTAAAAAGGAACAAATGACTGCGATCAACGGGTGATTTCAGTCATTTGTGTCGAAATATGGGATAGGAGATACAAGCTTATTATAACA
>CAJGCI010000190.1 GCA_904501855.1 Oscillospiraceae bacterium
CATGACATTCCTGCAGACGGTACAGTATACTCCCACCACGGTGTTTATCGACAGTGAGGGGAATCTCATCGGAGAACCGGTGATCGGAGCGTTCCAGAAGCCGAAGGTCATGTACATGCAGAAGATCAACGAAATGCTCAGTGCACTGGGAAAACAGGAGCTGACGGCATGAAGAAGAAAACAGCAACCATCCTGCGCTGGGGGATCCTGATTCTCGCAGCGTGTTTTATTATCCTGGGGATTGTGACGGAGGAACCCGTCCTCATCCTGCAGAAGGCGGTGAGAGCATGTCTGGAATGCATCGGGATCGGATAGATCCCGGAGGGCAGGGAGGACTTCGCCTCACCATCCAGATTGTCACGACGGTGATCCTCAACGGCTACGCCGCGGGATTTGCGGGGGGGAAGCTCTATGCCGGTGACCTGAAGAAGGTCTGCGTTCCGGTGCTCAACTGCTACTCCTGTCCCGGCGCGGTGGGTTCCTGTCCCGTCGGAGCACTGCAGACACTGCTGGGTTCTCACGGAAGAGTTCCCTTCTATGTGCTGGGGACGCTGATGCTCTTCGGAATCCTGCTGGGACGGGCCGTGTGCGGATTTCTCTGTCCCTTCGGACTGGTGCAGGATCTGCTGGGAAAGATCACGGTGAAGAAGCTGCGTGTTCCGAAGAGGATCGACCGGCCGGCAAGGTATGTGAAGTATATCGTACTGGTACTACTGGTCCTGATCCCGGTCATGTCAAAAGTCGGGGAGCCGGTATTCTGCAAGTACCTGTGTCCGGCGGGAACGCTGGAAGCGGGAATCCCGCTGATGATCGCCGACCCGGCACTGAGAGTGCTGCGGGGCGTACTGTTTCACTGGAAGATCGCGTTGCTGGCGATCATTCTGGTGTCGGCGGTCTTTATACCCCGGTGCTTCTGCCGGTATCTGTGCCCGCTGGGCGCCTTCTATTCCTTTTTTCAGAAGTTCTGCTTCCACCAGATGGAGATCCGGAAGGACCGGTGCACGGGATGCCGTCAGTGTGATGATGCCTGCCCTATGGCACTGGATGTAATAAAGGAGATCCAGACCGGGGAATGCATCGGCTGTGGAAGATGCGGGGGCGTCTGCCCGGAGAAGGCCATCGGCAGGGGATGGAGGATCACTTCAGTTAGATGAAAATGAACATAGAAGAGGACCCTTCCGGTCGATCGACCGGAAGGGTCCTGTCATAATAAACGGCGTCCCAAAGATCCCCCTCTTTGGGACGCCCTCCATTCCGAAATGATTCCAGAAGGAGTAACAAATAATTAATTGCCGGTCAGCCCATGAGATCAAGCTGATGAAGGATCGTTGCCAGCTGAGCACGGGTAGCAGCTCCGGTGGGACGGATGGTACCGTCTTCGAAACCGCTGATGATCTTGTTCTCCGCCGCCCAGGTCACTGCCTGTTTGGCATATCCACTGACAGAGTCACCGTCTTTGAATCGGGAGAGGTCTCCGCTTGCTTTCGGATCTTTCTTGTAGTGATAAATCATGGCGACCATCTGCTGTCGGGTGATGACCTGATCCGGGCTGAATGTGGTCTTGGAAGTGCCGCTGGCAATGCCGTTTTTGTAGGCCCAGGCAATGGCATCCCGGTACCATCCGGCCTTGAGATCGGTAAAGGGAAGATCCGAGTCATCCACCGCGGGAGCGCCTGCCAGCCGGTAGAGGACCTGGGCAAACTGGGCACGGGTCGTATTGGCTTCCGGCGCGAAGATGGTATCACTCATTCCGCTCATCAGGTTGTGAGACCACACGTAATACACTTCCGGATAATACCAGGAGGTATGAGGGACATCGGTGAAGGGAAATACGGGTTCTTCCTGCGCCGGTTCCTGTTTGCCGGGCTCTTCCTGTTCCGGCTCATTCGCCGGTTCCGGCATGCCGGAGCCTTCCTGTTCCAGCGCCTTGAGGATCTGGCTGGTCATGTAGTCGTGTCCCGCGTGGGTGGGATGAACATTGACGGTGAGGTTGGCAAGGAAGTTGTCGTCCGTGAGGGCCGGAACCTGATAGCATTCCGTCCCCATGACATCCACATAGATGTAGCGGGACGCATAGGCGGACTGATACTGCACATAAGTGTTCATGGCGACAGAGATGATATCCAGCAGATGCCCGACCTGAACGAGATCCGCGTCCGTGAGTTTCACGGAGTAGAAGGGATTCATCCGTCCCACAGCCACCAGCTCGACATCCGGGTTGAGCTCATAGATGCTCTTGCAGATGGCGTCCCAATTTTCCATAAAGCCCTGGCAGCAGGTCTGGAGCGTGGTCAGGTACTTGGGAACGGCAGTGGGGAGATTGGCTCCTTCCGATGCAAGGCCGGCTATCTTGGCGATGAGTTTTCCCATGGAGGTCTCCTGATCCAGCTGATCGGTGATGTAGCTCAGATCCAGAGGACTCTCCGCCCGCAGTGCGGCCAGCATGGTGAACAGAGGGATGGAGAAGAAATCATTCGTGCCGATATCCAGCGTGATGAGATCGGCTTTTTTGATGGCTTCCGCATACATGCTGCGCCACTCTTCCATGGAATGATCGTCCACGAAGCTCATCAGCGCGTACATGGCGGAATCGCCTTCATAGCTTTCATCCAGCATATCGCGCAGTTCATGGGTGCGCATGGCGGGATACGCCATCTGGATGAATTCCTTTGCGCCCACGCCCTTGGCCACTTTGGTGTGGTAGGCGTGTTCGACTTTCTCGCAGCCGTGGCGGCTGTCGGCATCCGGACCGAAGCCGGAGGCGATGCTGTCGCCAAGACATACATAGGTGTCATAGTGGGGGACAGAGCTCTCTGCGAAGACTGCCGAGAAGCTCGCCAGCAGAGCCAGTGCCAGAACAAGGCACAGGACCTGCTTCCAGGTAGTTCGTCTCATATATTGTTTCTCCTTTGTGTGCGTGCACCGGACAGAATGGTTTCAGATGGGGATGGAAACGGATCCCGTTCCGGAGCGTTGGGGGATCGATGCAGACGGCCGGATGCCGCCTGATAAGTACTGTTTTACGAACAGTAAAAAACGTTATTTTCACAGGAACACGGATTGAGATCCTGAAAAACGCAAAAACAGTGACCGGTCTTCCTCGTGACAGGCCGCAAAGAAAGAACTGTTTCAACAGAAACTTAAGATGTTGTTCTTTAAAAACAGGAGGATCGCATGTCCATCGGAATATGCGGTCCTCCCAAGACAGAGGAATATGGTATGGTTATGAGATCATCCGGCCTTGGCCGTCTGATTTTCTTTTTCGTAATCTTCTGCCAGCTTTTTGTAGTCGATCTTGCCCATGCCGGTGTGCGGCATTTCTTTCACAGCGACGAG
>CAJGCI010000191.1 GCA_904501855.1 Oscillospiraceae bacterium
GAACGCGTTCTAGAAAACGCGCTGGCAAGCGTGAAGGATAAGTATGATTTGATCTTTATCGACTGCCCGCCTTCTCTGGAAATGCTGACGCTGAACGGTCTGTGCGCCTGCGACGGCATCCTGGTGCCCGGGGGGTTCGGGAACCGGGGAATCGAGGGCATGATTACCACCGCGCAGTACTGCCGTGAAAACAACGTGCCCTACCTCGGCATCTGCCTGGGCATGCAGATCGCCGTCATCGAGTTTGCCCGGCATGTGTGCGGCATCGCGGACGCCGACTCCGGGGAATTTGCCCCGGAGGGGGAGCACAAGGTCATCGATTTCCTGCCGGATCAGAACGACGAGGTGGACAAGGGCGGCACCCTGCGTCTGGGCTCCTATCCCTGCGTGCTGAAGGAGGGCACCGTCATCCGGAAATGGTACGGGGAGGAGACCATCCGGGAGCGGCACCGCCACCGCTATGAGTTCAACAACGATTACCGGGACGTGATGGAGAAAAACGGGATGACTCTCTCCGGACAGTCCCCCGACTGGGTCATCGTGGAGACGGTGGAACTGCCGGACCACGACTTCTTCGTGGGAGTCCAGTTCCATCCGGAATTTCGAAGTCGCCCAAATCGGCCCCATCCTCTGTTTCTCGGTTTGTTACATGCGTCTATTTCCCATGGAAAAAAAGTGTGATAAAATAACATGTCATTAAAATGTGAGGCGAATCATTATGAGAGATTATAAAGTGGAATTTGAGCAGCGCGTGGCCTACATCCGCGATCTCGTGGAATCCAGCCACTCCAAGGGCATCGTCTTCGGCAACTCCGGCGGCAAGGATTCCGCCCTGGTGGGCATCCTGTGCAAGGCGGCCTGCGACAACACCGTGGGCATCATCATGCCCTGTGCCTCGAAGCGGAACTTCGGCCTGGACAAGGACGACGGCAACGCCGTGGCGGAGCAGTTTCATATCGAGACCCGTGTCATCGACCTGACGGAAGTGCGTCAGAAGGAACTGGATCAGCTGGCCACCATCACCGAGATGACGGACCTTGCCATCGCCAACATCGCCCCCCGTCTGCGCATGACGACCCTGTACGCCGTGGCAGCGGCGGAAGGACGCATGGTGGCGGGCACCGGCAACGCCAGCGAAGCTTATATGGGATACTTCACCAAGTGGGGCGACGGCGCCCATGACTTCAATCCCATCAGCGACCTGACGGCCACGGAAGTCTTCGAGTTCCTGGAGTATCTGAACGCACCCCGCTGCATCATCGACAAGGCTCCCTCCGCCGGTCTTTTTGACGGCCAGACGGACGAGCAGGAGATGGGCGTCACCTACGCCGCCATCGACCGCTACCTCATGACCGGGGAAGCGGAGGAACGTGACCGGGAGATCATTGAGCGGTTCCATGCCCGCAGCGAGCACAAGCGCCACCCGATCTCCACATTTGCCAATTCCAAGGAATCCGGGAAATAAACCGAATCCAAACATAACGGAGGACCGACATGCACGATATCTATGAAAATCCCCTCTGCGGCCGGTATGCCAGCGAAGAGATGAAACATCTGTTTTCCGACGATGTGAAGTTCTCCACCTGGCGGAAGCTGTGGATCGCTCTGGCGGAGGCCGAAAAGGAACTGGGCCTGAACATCACCGACGAGCAGATCGCCCAGATGAAGGAACACATCCATGACATCGATTACGAATCCGCCGCCGCCCACGAGCGGGAAGTGCGGCATGACGTCATGGCTCATGTGCACACCTTCGGGGAAGCCGCTCCGCTGGCCAAGCCCATCATCCATCTGGGTGCCACCTCCTGCTACGTGGGAGACAACACCGATGTGATCCGCATGCGGGACGGACTGCTTCTCATCCGGAAGCTCCTTATCAGTGCCATCGCGGCCCTCGCGGACTTCGCGGAGAAACACAAAGATCTGCCCACTCTGGCCTATACCCATTTCCAGGCCGCCCAGCCCACCACCGTGGGAAAGCGTGCCACCCTGTGGCTCAACGACCTGATGCTGGATCTGCAGCAGCTGGAGTTCCAGCTGGACAATCTGAAACTGCTGGGATGCAAGGGCACCACCGGCACCCAGGCCAGCTTCATGGAACTGTTCGACGGGGATGAGGAAAAGTGCCGGGCGCTGGACCAGAAGATCGCCGACAAGATGGGCTTTGCCTCCTGTGTGCCCGTCTCCGGCCAGACCTACTCCAGAAAAGTGGACTTCCAGGTCCTGGCGGTGCTCTCCGGCATCGCCCAGTCCGCCACGAAGTTCTCCAATGATATCCGCCTTCTCTCCCATGAGAAGGAAGTGGACGAGCCCTTCGAGACCAAGCAGATCGGCTCCTCCGCCATGGCCTACAAGAGAAATCCCATGCGCTCGGAGCGTATCTGTTCTCTGGCCCGCTACGTCATCTGCGATCTGCAGAACGCAGCCATGACCACCACCGGTCAGTGGTTCGAGCGGACCCTGGACGACTCAGCCAACAAACGTCTGTCCGTGCCGGAAGCATTTCTGGCCACCGACGCCATCCTCAGCCTGTACATCAATGTCATCTCCGGCATGCGGGTCTATCCGGAAGTCATCCGGAAGCACCTCAACGAGGAACTGCCCTTCATGGCCTCCGAGAACATCCTCATGTACTGCGTGCGGGAGAAGGGCGGCGACCGTCAGGAACTGCACGAGGCCATCCGCCAGTACTCCGTGGCGGCAGCCCAGGAGATCAAGATGTACGGCAGACCCAACAATCTTCTGGATCAGATCCGGAAGGATCCTCTCTTCGATCTGACGGAGGAGGAACTGCAGACCCTCATCGATCCGGCCACCTTCACCGGCATGAGCGCACAGCAGACGGAAAAGTATCTTGCCGATGTGGTACGTCCGGTACTGGAGCAGCACCGGGACGAGCTGGGCGCGAAAGTGGAGATCAAAGTCTGATTTCGAAGACCATGCCGCAGGGAGACCTGTGAATTCAAATACCGAAAGGAAACGAGGCACGAACGATGCTTACAGCAATAGTCGGAACCAACTGGGGCGACGAGGGCAAAGGCCGCATGGTGGACCTGCTCTCCAGCCAGTACGATATCGTATGCCGCTATCAGGGCGGCAACCACGCCGGACATACGGTGGTCAACGAGAAGGGCAAGTTCATCCTGAACCTGCTGCCCTCCGGCATCCTCCGGGAGGATACCGTCAACATCCTCGGACCCGGTGTCGTCATCGACCTGGAGCACCTGTACAACGAGGTCAACAAGATCCGGGAAGGCGGCATCGAGATCACGCCGGAGAACCTGAAGATCTCGGACCGCGCCACCATCTGCATGCCCTATCACA
>CAJGCI010000192.1 GCA_904501855.1 Oscillospiraceae bacterium
GAACAGCTGGGGCATCCCTGTCGAACAGCTGCATGCGGATGCCATGGCGGCGGAGGACCATCGCGGGCCCCGACTCTATAATCTCGGTGACATGATGGGACATATGATGGCAGGCGGTGAGGCAAGGAACCTCCTCGGGAACGCTTTTCCCGTCATCCCCGATGAGAATCAGATCAATCTTTACTGCCTGACAATGAAGGACAAGACCTTTGGCGCGTCGCTCATGGCGAGGGAAGATATCCTTGCGCAGGCTGCCACCGCCCACGGAGAGAGCTTTTTCATCCTGCCGTCATCCGTGCATGAGGTCCTCCTCATGCCAGAGAGCGTTGCCATGAGCCCGCAGGCCCTTGTCACCATGGTGCAGGAGATCAACCAGAATGAGGTCTCCCCGCAGGATATGCTGTCCGACAAGGTCCAGTACTTCGACAAGGATACAGGCGTGCGTGAGAATGCGCTCGCGAGACAGAAAAGGCTGGAACTTGAAAAGGAGAAGCGCCCGAGCGTCCATGAGCAGCTTGCGGAGAAAAAGGCGGAAGTGAAGGCGAAGGGCGCCCCTTCCGTGGATATGCCCAGGAAATCGAAGATCGCAGAGGCGGCATTATAAGCAGATACAGATATGTTCAGACCTTCCGGTAATGGAAGGCTTTTTTATTGGAATCAGGCAGGGTGCGGGCTCGTCCCGTTCCTGCCGGAAAGGAGGAACATGGGCTTTACTAGCGGAGAGCTGGGGGCGTTTGAGAGCCTTATGCGGGAAGGACCCTCGGCAGTAGATTATGACAGCGGTGAAGAGGGACGGTACAGGGAATGCAGGAGCTGCCGGTTCCATCACCCGGGCGGGACCGGCAGAGGGTGCCGTTTCAAGGAATGCCCTTATGAGATAAGCATTAAGAACAGGCCTCTCGGACGCAGGAGGAACGAATTGAAAGGCGGTAAATAAAATGGCTGTTTTCCGTGTGGAACGCAATGCGAACTATACGACCATGAGCAACTATCATCTGAGGGACCGGAGGCTCAGCCTGAAGGCAAAGGGACTTCTCTCTGTGTTCCTCAGCCTTCCGGATGAATGGCACTACAGCATCAACGGGCTTTTGAAGATCACGAAAGAAGGAAGGGATTCCGTGATTGCTGCGGTCAGGGAACTGGAGAAGACCGGCTATCTGACACGTCATCAGGAAAGGCTTGAAAACGGGAAAATAGGCAGGATCGAATACAGTATCTTTGAAAGACCGCAGATACCTGCGGAAGATGATGGCGGTGCAATCCAGTATGGAGATGGGGCAACGAATCGGGATATCGCAAAACCGGAAGCCTGCGAGGAAATGGAGGGAACAGAGGACGAGCCGGATGCAGGTTTTGACCTAGTACCGGAAGAGCAGTCTGCAGTCAATGGCGCAGGGGCGGAAACACCAGTGGAGAGTAAACATGCGGAAAGCCTGAACGAGTGCAGAACGCCGGAGGATAAACCGCTTACGGGAAAACCGTTTACGGAAAAACCGTTTACGGAAAAGCCGTTTACGGAAAAACCGCTTACGGGAAAACCGTCTACGGAAAACCCGACAGAAATAAATATTAATAAATCAAATACTGATGGATCAAATACTAAAGGGATAAAAGACGGAGGGATAAAGGGCGTCCAGCAGTTCCGCAGGTATGGAACATTTGGGAATGTGTTCCTGACAGATGATGAATTTGACAGGCTGAGACATGAATTCCCGTCTGACTACATGCGACGTATCGAGAGACTGTCAGAGTATATGGCTACGACAGGAAAGCGGTACGATAACCACCTTTCCACGATTGAGAGATGGTCACGGTGGGATTCGGATAAACCTATGCAGAGCCAGCCGCCGGGAAGGTCTTACAGCCATGAAAGGTACAGATACAGGGAAGGAGAAAGCCTATGAACGGAGTAGAGGAGGCGCTTTTCGGAAGGATCGGGGCAGTGGGACCCCTGTCTGAAGGGGAGTACCTTGGAAGTGACGGACTGCGCTACTGCAGGAACTGTAATACTCCGACCCAGTGCAGGGTCGTATTCCTGGGAAAGGAGCGAATCGTACCGTGTCTCTGCGCATGCGGCAAAGAGAAAGAAGACCTTGAGAGGAAGATGGAAGCCGAGCGTGACAGGCTGTATGAGATCGGCCGTCTGAAGGCGGCAGGCATACAGGACAGGCATCTCCTTGAGTGGACATTCAGTGACGCGGAAGATACACCGGTCATCCGGATGGCTAGGAACTATGTGAGGAACTGGAGGAAGGCTAAGGCGGAGAACCTTGGCCTTTTGTTCTGGGGAGATGTCGGTACCGGCAAATCATTTGCTGCGGCATGTATCGCGAATGCGCTCATCGAAATGGGAGTCCCGGTGCTGATGACGAATTTTTCAAAAATGCTGAACCAGATGGGAGGCATGTACAGCGATGAACGGTTCCGCTACATTTCCTCCCTGTCCCGGTTCAGTCTTCTAATCATCGATGATCTGGGGATCGAGAGGTCCACGGATTACGCGAAAGAACAGGTCTATTCCATCGTGGATGAGCGTTACAAATCAGGCCTTCCCGTCATAGTGACTACGAACCTGACGATCACGGACCTTCGCTGTCCGCAGCAGCTGGGGGATGCGCGGATCTACAGCAGGATCCTTGAGATGTGCACGCCGGTCCATGTGCCCGGAAAGGACAGACGGGCAGAGACGGGAAGGACAAAACAGGAGATCATGAAGGAGGTGCTGATGCCATGAAGAGCAAAGTAAAGGAGGCGGTAACAGATGGCTTCTAAAGCGATCGTTATTTCATGCGTGAACCAGAAGGGAGGGACGGCCAAGTCAGTGACGACGGAGAACCTTGGGATCGGCCTTGCCATGGAGGGGAAGAAGGTGCTCCTCGTGGATACGGACCCGCAGGCGTCACTTACGATATCACTCGGGTATCCAAGACCGGACGACCTGCCGGTGACATTGACGGACATCATGAAAAAGGTCATATCCGATGAGCCTATCGAACCGGGGGAGGGGATTCTGCACCATGAGGAAGGCATCGACCTGATGCCGGCAAATATCGAACTTTCCGGTCTTGAAGTGTCCCTTGTGAACACGATCAGCCGGGAGACTGTGTTGAAGCAGTATCTGCAGCCGCTCCGGAAAGAATATGATTTCATCCTGATCGACTGCTCTCCCAGTCTCGGGATGCTGACGGTCAACGCAATGGCTGCATCCGACAACCTTATTGTCCCGGTGCAGGCTTCCTACCTGTCAGCAAAAGGATTGGAGCTCTTGCTCCAGACAGTGAGCCAGGTGCGGCGGCAGATCAATCC
>CAJGCI010000193.1 GCA_904501855.1 Oscillospiraceae bacterium
ATGCTCCCGGGATACACCCCGGATGATGTGACGGATTTTCTGTTTCAGTTTCTGCCGGATCTCGGTTCCGTCCGGTCATTGGTAAACAACATGATTTCCAACCTGCAGTCTCACAGTACCGGGCTTCTGGCATCGGTGGCAGCAGTCACGACGCTTTGGTCGGCCAGTGCCGGCACCACGGCAGTACAGGCGGGGTTGCAGAAGGTTGCACAGATTCCGAAAAAGGGAGTGCGGGATAAGCTCGTATCGCTCCTTTTTACGCTACTGTATGTGATCCTGATCCCGGCACTGCTGATCCTTCAGGTGCTGCAGGAATCCATCCTGAATCTTCTGACCAACATCACGACACAGATCGGAATCGAAAATGTTGTGGAAAAGGTTGCGTCCATCATGAAGGTCAGCAATGTAGTCGCGATTATCGGTGCGATCGTGATTCTGGCACTGACCTATGCGTGTCTCCCCGGAAGGAAACGGCCTCTGAAAGATCAGATTCCCGGTACGATCTTCATGGGAGTGCTGTTCGTGCTGTTTACCAAACTGTTCGGTTTCTTCATCCCGCGATTCTATCATTCCTCCGGGATCTACGGATCACTGGCTTCCCTGTTCCTTGTGCTGCTTTGGCTTCGGTTTGCCATCATGATCCTGTTCTATGGTGGCGCCCTGAATGAGGCGTTGGTGGCGCAGAGGGAAAAAACTACAGAATAACACTCGACAGTAAAACTACAGCTCCAAAGACGTGAAAGCCTTTGGAGCTGTATTATTATGCGGTGATCATTGCTGTTTGATAAGACCGGTACGGTATGCCGAAAGAAGATCTTCCAGATCCGCGATCTTCTTAAGGTACTCCCGGCCCTCGTCCGTGTCCTTCAGAAGGAATCGCTCCTTGAAAACTTCCACTTCGGTTATCGCAGGTGTGTCCTCCTCACCGGGGAGGAATGGACGGTGCTCTGCAAGGGCAAGATGATTTGAGTTGAAGATCAGCGTATAACCGGCAATGCCCGTCTTTCTCTGATACGCCTTGGAAATGCCGCCGTCTATAACGAAAAGTTTTCCTTTGGCCTTTACCGGGGTCTCGCCCTTTCGCACCTTGACCGGGACGTGACCGTTGATGATATGTCCGGTCTCCGGATTCACGCCAAAAGATTTCAGGATCTTCATGGCATATTCCTTTTTGGTGGAATACTGATAATACGGGTTGTACTCTTCCTTTTTCAGTGATGGCTCGTCCAGGAAGAAGTTTTCAAATGTCGCCATCCGGTTTTTCCCGAAGAGAGGAGAGTCCGCTCCGCACCACAGATACCAGAACAGGTCCGTGGCGTAGGGGTCTGCCATCCCCTCCCGGTGAGACATGAATGCGGAAATGCATTTCTTTTCGATCTCATCCATCAGCTGCTGCGCTTTCAGGGGCTTCCCGAAAAGGTTGACCGCACGGAAGGTGCCGTCTTCGTTCATGGGAACGCAGCCGTGGAACAGAAGATTGTTGTTCCGGATCAGATACATGGAACCGTGAGAGAACACGAACTGGATATGCCGCTGCAGCCGGGTGGCGTGGCGGAAACTGGAAATGAGAGTATCCATGAGATCCTGTTCTTCCTTGGACAGGCGGGTGGGGTCTTTCGGATCAATGGTGGGGAAGTGGGTGTCCTTCATGGGGTAATTCTTCCCGCCGATGCGAATAGTCCCGTTCTCCCAGTTGACCTTCTCCAGCAGGAGACGGTCTTTCATATGATACTCCGGATGACGCCGGATCAGCTGGCTCTCCACTTTGAACTCAATGACGGAGATGGCCTTGCAGATCTTTGCGGCAAGATCCGGATTGATCTCATCGTAAAGGTTCTCGTCCAGCAGATGAGGACGGAAACAGTCACAGGGATCATCGTGATAGGTGCGGTCGGCGAACATGCTCAGAGGCCGAAGGTTGATGCCGTAACCGTCTTCCAGCACGTCAAAGCAGTTATATGCGGTGGCGATGCGAAGCACCGTAGCGATGCAGGCGGGGTTGCCTGCGGCGGCACCCATCCAGCTGACATCATGGTTGCCCCACTGTATGTCCACGTGCTGCAGATTCATCAGCTCATCCATGATAAGATCCGGACGCGGACCGCGGTCGAAGAGATCTCCAATGATGTGGAGCTTGTCGATCAGGATGTCCCGGATCAGCGTGCACAGCGCCTGTATGATGTCGTAGCCGGCATCTTCGTCCAGGACCGATCGCAGCATCTCCCGATAATAGATGTCTTTATCCGAATAATCGCCCTCGGCATGCAGAAGTTCGTCGATGACATGGGCGTAGGCCTCAGGCATTCTCTGCCGGATCTTGCGCCGGGTGAACTTCTTGCAGCAGATGCGGGTGACCTGGATCAGCTGCAGGATCGTCTTCTCCTGCCACTCCCGGGAGAGGTTCGGCTCGCCGGTGGGATGCTTCAGATGACGCTCCGGATAATAGATCAGTTCCGCCAGCGCCAGCTGGTCCTGTTCGGCGAGGGCATCTCCAAAGGTCTCCTTGATCTTTGCTTTTATAATACCGGAACAGCTCCGCAGCATATGGATGAACGCCTGATGCTCACCATGAAGATCCGAGAAGAAGTATTCCGTTCCCTTGGGCATTCCGCAGAGCGCGCGAAGATTGATGATCTCTGCGGCGGTCTTTTCCGCAGAGGGATATTCATGGCTCAGCAGGGTCAGATAATCAAGATCTCGCATAAAGTCACCTCGGTCCGATGATGACAGACTATGTGTCATCTCTGTGTTGGGATTCTGGCTTTATTATAAACGATGTGAAGGAAAAACCAAAGAGATGTTTCGGAAAAACAGGGGCAGAATACAACCTGTACTCAAATTACGCCAGATAGGATTCCGGCTATGGAATGGTTTCCGAAGGAATAGTATAATGGATATAAGAATATGAAGAGGAAGGAGGAACCGGGATGAATGAGGAACGGACGTACGTGGCCATCGACCTGAAATCGTTTTACGCTTCGGTGGAATGCGTGGAACGGCAACGGGAGCCGCTGACCACGAATCTCGTGGTGGCGGATGAGAGCCGAACGGAAAAGACCATTTGTCTTGCGGTATCTCCCTCCCTGAAGTCCTACGGGATCTCCGGACGTGCCAGACTCTTCGAAGTGGTACAGCAGGTCCGCCAGATCAACACACAACGGCTGGCAGAACGCAAAGGGACGCCCTTTGAAGGGGAAAGCGATGACAATGAAAAGATCAAGAATGACCCATCGCTAAAGCTGGAATATATCGTGGCGCCGCCACGCATGGCACTTTACATCCAGTACAGCACCCGGATCTATCAG
>CAJGCI010000194.1 GCA_904501855.1 Oscillospiraceae bacterium
CAGGCAAACAGGAAGGCACACAGCAGTTCCATGGCATCCCCGGCTTCCAGGGAGAACCGGCCCTTCATGCACAGAAGATACAGACCCGTCACGGCGATGAGGGCGGAGATCCAGACCCGCACCGGAACTTTCTTCCGGATCACGATGCTCAGGATGGGGACGATGATCACATACAGGGCGGTGAGAAAGCCCGCCTTGGCCGTGGTGGTGGTGGCGATACCGATCTGCTGAGCGGCGGAGGCGATAAACAGGAAGAATCCGCAGAGAAGCCCTCCCGTGACCAGTGTCCGCCGGTCTGAGCTGCCGGCGGAGGGACGATCCGCCCTGCGGCGCATCACCGCCACCAGGGGAAGAAGGGCGACACCGGCCAGCCAGCTTCGGCTGGCAAGGAAGGTGAAGGCACCCACATTGTCTGCCCCGACGCTCTGGGCGACGAAGGCCGCGCCCCAGATCATGGCGGTGAGGAGCAGAAGAAGGGTGCTGATGATTTCCCTGGATCGGGCGTTCTGCATGATCTTCCTCCTGTTGGATTACAAACAAATTAGCGTGTGAAAGAAATAATACGGGAGAATCGGCGGCCTGTCAAACCCCTCTTTTCTTGCAAAGACCGGGAAAAACGGTATAATAAGCATTCGTAACACAAATTGTTTTCCTATTATATATATGAAATGAGGTCCGCAATTATGCAACGTTCATCCGGGATCCTTCTTCCCATCACCAGCATCCCGTCTCCCTACGGGATCGGGACGTTCGGCAGGAAGGCCTACGAGTTTATCGATTTTCTCCACGACGCCGGTCAGACCTGGTGGCAGCTGCTGCCTCTGGGACCCACCGGATACGGGGATTCCCCCTATGCCACCTTTTCCACCTATGCCGGCAACCCCTATTTCATCGATCTGGAGATGCTGGCAGAGGACGGTCTGGTGGAGAAGGAGGAACTGGACCGGATCAACTGGGGGACGAACCCTTCCTACGTGGATTACGGCAAGATCTACGAGGGCCGGTATCCCGTCCTTCGAAAAGCCTTTGAAAAGGGATGGGAACGGGATCTGCCGGAGATCGCGGACTTCGGCGAGGAGAATTACTCCTGGCTGCGGGACTATGCCCTTTATATGGCGCTGAAAGACCATTTTGAGGGGAAACCCTGGTATGAGTGGCCGGAGGAGATCCGCCATGCCCACCGCGGGGACGGAGATCCGGACGTGCTGGACCGCTACAGCGACATGCTGCGCGGGGACGTGAATTTCTACATTTATATACAGTACCTGTTCTATACCCAGTGGAACGAGCTGCGGGAATATGCCGCGGAGCAGGGGATCTCCTTCATCGGGGATGTGCCCATCTACGTGCCGCTGGATTCCGCCGATGTGTGGGCCGATCCGGAACTGTTCCAGCTGGATGAGGACCTGGTGCCCACCGCCGTGGCAGGCGTCCCGCCGGACTATTTCTCCGAGGACGGACAGCTGTGGGGAAACCCGCTGTACGACTGGGATAAAATGAAGCAGACCGGCTATGAATGGTGGCTTCGCCGTCTGGAAGCGGCGGGGAACCTGTTCGATGTGATCCGCATCGACCATTTCCGGGGACTGGCCAGCTACTGGGCCGTGCCCTACGGAGAGAAGACGGCGCGGAACGGGAAATGGATCCCGGGACCCCGGGAGGATTTCATCGACGCCATTGAGGGCAGCGGGCTGGAGATCGAGTTCATCGCGGAGGATCTGGGGATCCTGACGGAAGACGTCACGGAGCTGATGGAGTATGCGGGATATCCCGGAATGAAGATCCTGGAGTTCTCCTTTGATTCCCGACAGCCCAACAACTACCGGCCCTACAAATACGAACACAACTGTGTCTGCTACGCGGGCACCCATGACAACACCCCCGTCCGTCAGTGGTATTCGGAACTGAACGACGATGCCAGAGCCTTTGCCAATCGGTATATGGCCCTGACGGAAGAAGAGGGGATCACGGAAGGCGTTCTCCGTACGGGTATGGCGTCCGTGGCGGATCTCTTCGTGGCACAGATGCAGGACTGGCTGGATCTGGGCGGAGAGGCCCGGATGAATGCCCCCGGCGTGCTGGGCGCCGGCAACTGGGAATGGCGTCTCACCGACGGCATGATCACGGAGGAGCTGGCCGAGCATATCCTGGAGTGCACCGTGCGCTATGAACGGCAGCGGGTGGATGAAGTATGAAGACCCTGCATGTCGCCGCAGCCGTGATCCTTCACGGGGACCGGATCCTCGCCACCCAGCGGGGAGACGGACCGCGGAGGGGACAGTGGGAGTTCCCCGGAGGAAAACAGGAACCCGGTGAGACACCGGAGGAAACGGTGGTGCGGGAGATCCGGGAGGAACTGGATGCCGAGATCCTCGTGCAGCGGAAGATCACCACCCTGGAATACGATTATCCGGAATTTCATCTGAGCATGGACTGCTTTCTGTGCTCCCTGCCGGAACCCGGTCATCTGAAACTGAGGGAACATCAGTCCGCCCGGTGGCTCCACCGGAATGAGCTGGAGGACGTTCCCTGGCTCCCTGCGGACCGGGAGCTGATCGATTATCTGAAAGAACACTGGTTTTAAGACACTTTTATGAAACGCAAGAAGCAACAATACGGAGACTTTACCACAGGTCCCATCGCCGCGCCGCTGATCCGGTTTTCACTGCCGGTGCTGGCGGCGCTGTTTCTGCAGGCGATGTACGGCGCGGTGGACCTTCTCATCGTGGGGCAGTTCACCACCTCCGCGGATGTATCCGCCGTGGCCACCGGCTCGCAGATCATGATGCTCATCACCGGGCTCGTGGCGAGCTTTGCCATGGGCACCACCATCCTGCTGGGACAGAAGATCGGCGCCGGACGGGTGAAGGAGGGCGGACAGGTCATCGGTGCCAGCATCTTTGAATTCATCGTGCTGGGGGGCATCGTGACCCTGCTTCTGGTCCTGTTTGCCGCTCCCGTCTCCACCATCATGAACGCGCCGGAGGAGGCCTATTCCAGGACTGTGTCCTATGTGCGGATCTGCGGAGCCGGCACTCTGGTCATCACCGCCTACAATCTGCTGGGCAGTGTGTTCCGGGGCATCGGGGATTCCCGTACGCCGCTGATCACCGTGGCTATCGCCACGGGGGTCAATATCCTGGGGGATCTTCTCCTGGTGGCGGTATTCAAAATGGGGACTGCCGGTGCGGCGCTGGCCACCGTCTTTGCCCAGCTCATCTCCGTGCTGATCTCCCTGCAGATCATCCGGAGAAGACAGCTGCCCTTCGAATTTCACTGGCGGGACGTGCGGCCGGA
>CAJGCI010000195.1 GCA_904501855.1 Oscillospiraceae bacterium
AAGTAGCTGGCGTTTCCGGTGGGCGTCATGTACTTGCCTTCGATGCTCATATCCCATTCCACGCCCTGATAGGTCTCAAAGGAGTCCAGGTTCTGATAGTTCTGGCTGGTCATCTCTATGCCGATGGATTTGAGATCGGAAGCCAGCACGTCCACGAAGTCCTCATTGGCGCTTCCGGAGGTGGCGAGCTTCAGGGAGATCTTCTTGCCGTTCATCTCACGGATGCCGTCGTTGTCGGTGTCCTTGTATCCGGCGTCGTCCAGCACCTTGGCCGCTGCGTCCAGATCCTGTTTCTTGATATGGATGTCCAGCTTGGAGTTGTCGCCGTAGGTCATGGTCTTGGGATAGATGCCCCAGTTGGCCAGCTTGGTGCCGCCGGAGATGCTCTCATTGCCTTCCCGGTCGATGGACCATGCGATGGCCTCGCGGATGGCATCGTCCTTGGCAAAGTCGCTGCCGGCAAAGTTGAAAATGATCTTCTCGGCGCGGGAGGTCGGAGAGGACAGGACATGGAATCCGGCATCCTCATTGCAGACCTTCACGGAGTTTGCCGTGCCGTCGCAGAGATCCAGCTCGCCGTTCTGCATGGCCAGGACCATGGCATCGTCATCGGCGAAGGTGAGCAGATGGGCTTCGTCGATCTTCACGTCGCCGCCCCAGTAATCCTCATTGGCCTCCAGGACCATTTCCGTCTCCTGGGTGAACTTCTTCACTACGAAGGGACCGGTGCAGTGGGATTCCTTGGTATAGTCCTCATCCTTCCCCACGTAGTACACGCTCATCAGAGGATCGCAGAGATTGTACAGGAAGCTGGGATCCGGCTCCGGAGTCACGATGGTCAGTTCCTGACCGTCGGCCTTCATGCTCTTGACCTGCAGGGTGGTCTCACCGCGCTCGTTCTCCTTCAGGGTGCGCTCGAAGCAGTCCACCACGGACTGGGCGGTCATCTTCTCGCCGTTGGAGAAGTTGACATCGTCCCGCAGGGTGAAGACCCAGGTGACACCGTCTTCCGGTTCCTCAACGTCTTCCACCAGGACGGGCACCGCGTTGTATGCGTCGTCCAGCTTGAACAGGGTCTCCGTCACGCCGGCGAAGGACAGGAACCATCCGTTCCAGTCCACGGCGGGGTCCAGGTTCGTGGCGCCGAACATGCCGGCGGAGGAACCTGCGTACAGTACTTTCTTGTCCGAGGCATCCGATGCCGCGGAATCCGTGCTCTCCGTCGTTCCGCAGGCTACGAGGGCAAAGATCATAACCAGAGCGAGAACGATGGCAATCCAAGACTTTCTCATTGTTTTTCTCCTTGTTGATGATAAAGATATGTGAATCGGGGATCCCGGTAAAACGGGATTCCGGTGATTCCAGAATAAAGGACCTCAGTGGCGCAGGGTGCCCCGCTTGTCCAGATAGTTCCGGGCGCTGTCGCTGCAGACATTGAACAGCAGCACCATGATGAGAAGGGCGATGCCGGGGATGAGGATCAGCTGGGGCTCCGTCTGAAGGAACCTCCTGGATTCGCTCATCATGGCTCCCCACTCCGCGGTGGGACGGGCACCGCCCAGTCCCAGATAGGAAAGACCCGCCATGCTCAGCACCACGTTCCCGATATCCAGCGCCGCCGTCACCAGCAGGGGCGGGATCATGTTGGGAAGGATGTACCGGATCAGGATCCCCATGCGTCCCGCTCCGCACATACCCGCTGCGCGGACGTAGGTCTCATCCTTCAGATTCAGCACCAGGGACCGTGCGTACCGGGTGTAGGTGGTCCAGTAAACGAGGATCATGGCGATCATGCCGTTTCCCTTGCCCGGGCCCAGGATGCCGGCGATGGCCACCGCCAGGACGAAGCTGGGGAAGGCCTGAAAGATGGTGGTGATCTTCGTGATCACCGAATCCGTGATCCCTCCGCTGTAGCCGGCGATCATTCCCAGCAGGGATCCGAAGACCAGCACCACCGCCACCACGATGAGGGCGGCGAAGATAGTCTCCTGTCCTCCGGCGATGATGCGGCAGAAGATGCAGCGTCCCACCTGGTCGGTACCCAGAACATATCCGTCCTGTCCCGACGGAAGAAAGGCCTGGGACAGGCTGGTGGCATAGGGATCGTGCCGCAGGAAATGGGGTGCGATGAGGAAGAACAGCAGCATGGCCGCCAGAGCCGTCAGAGACAGCAGAAAGGTCGTTTTCGTTTTTTTCTTCATGGCTTCCTCCCTTTCACGACAGCCTGGGATCCAGTTTCCGGTAGATCACGTCCACCAGGAAATTCACCACCAGATACAGGGCCGCCATCCACGCGGCATAGGCCTGGATGAAGGGATAGTCCCGGGCCGTCACGGCGGACACCGCCAGAGAGCCCACGCCCTTGACGGAGAAGATGGATTCCACGATGGCCGCGCCGCCCAGCATGCCGCCGAAGGACACGCCCAGCAGGGTCACCACCGGGAGCATGCAGTTTTTCAGCACATGCTTCCACAGGATCCGGCTGCGGCTCACTCCCCGGCTGTTCAGGGCATAGACATAGGTGGAGCCCAGCTGTTCCAGCGCGATGGACCGGATCTGCCGCACATACCAGGAGGACAGGGTCACCCCCGTCACCAGAGCCGGCAGGATGTACCCCCGCAGCCCTGGCTCCGCCCGCACGTTGAACAGTCCCCAGCGGATGCAGGCCACGTACAGGACGATAAGGGAGATGAAGAAGGACGGGATGGAGGAAAAGAAATAGGAGAACAGCCGCATGACGGTATCCAGGATCCCGTCCGGCCGGTAGGCGCACAGGATCCCCAGGGGCACGGAGATGAGCAGAGTGATGAACAGAGACAGCACCGTCAGCGTCAGGGTCTTCGGCAGAGCGCTGAGCATCATGTCCGTGATGTTCTCGCTGGTGCGGTAGGAGGTGCCAAAGTCCAGCCGGCACACCTGGCGCATCCAGTCCGTATACTGCTGCAGGAAGGGCCGGTCCAGTCCCATCTCCGCCCGGGTCTTCTCCAGCATCTCCTGGGTATATCCCGTGCCCATGGAGGACAGCTTCACCACCGCCGCGTCGTCCGGTGACAGATAGGACAGCAGGAAGGTGATAAAGGTCACTCCGATGATTATGATGAGAGCGGAGAAGAGTTTTCCGCCCCATTTTTTCCACGCATTCTGTTCCATATCCCGGTTCGTTATCCCCTCATTAGCGCAAATAAAATCATCGGCGTCTTCTGCCAATGATTTCCATGTTTTTCTGATTAATTATAGGGACCGTTTCTGCCGCCTAACAAGCCCCGGGGGGGGATTTTTCT
>CAJGCI010000196.1 GCA_904501855.1 Oscillospiraceae bacterium
CCGTGTGGGCGCGATGCTGGTCCGCGGCGGCTACGTGGAGGAGGAATACATTGAGGGCATGCTGGCCCGTGACAACAGCTTCTCCACCTACATGGGGAACATGATCGCTCTGCCTCACGGCGAGAACAAATACAAGGAGAACATCCTCAGCACCGGCATCGCCGTGGTGACCTATCCCGACGGTATCGAATGGCAGGGCCAGACCGTGAAGATGGTCATCGGCATCGCTGCCAACGCTGACGAGCACCTGGAGATCCTGGGCCGCATCGTGGACCGCATGGAAGAGCCGGAAGATGTCCTTAATCTGGTGGAGGGCGGAGACAAGCAGGCCGTCTACGACATGCTGGCAGACTGAGAGGGATGAGATCGTGAAACAAGCTGTAATGATCGGCGCAGGCCAGATCGGTCGCGGCTTCATCGGCATGCTGCTGGAGAAGGCCGGATACCATGTGGTCTTCGCGGATGTGAACATGGATGTCGTCAATGACATCAATACCCGGGGAGAATATACCGTTCATCTGATGGACACGGTGTGTGAGGAGACCGTCGTAAAGAACATCTCCGCCATGCATGTAGCATCTCCGGAACTGGTGGACGCCATTGCGCAGCCGGAATGCGATCTGATCTGCACCTCCGTGGGACTGACCGCACTGACGAAGGTGGCACCCGTCATCGCTTCGGGACTTTCCCTGCGCCGTAGAAACGGCGTGGAGGAGCCCATGAACATCATCGCATGCGAGAACGCCATCCGCGGCACCTCCCAGCTGAAGGCTATGGTGGAAGAATACCTGGAAGAGGAAGATCTGGCGTGGCTGCCCGAGCACACGGGCTTTCCAGATTCCGCGGTGGACCGCATCATTCCGCCGCGTCATGACGTCTCCGCCGCAGAATCCTATGTGGAACGATACCACGAATGGGATGTGGAACGGGGCGGCTTCATCGGCGAGATCCCGGAAGTGGAAGGCATGGAGGTGGTGGACGATCTGACCGCCTACCTGGAGCGGAAACTGTTCACGCTCAACGGCCCCAATGCCGTGACCGCGTGCATGGGCTATGAGCGCAGTTATCCCACCATCAACGAGACCCTGAAGGATCCGGAAGTATACGCCGTGGTCTGGGGAATGATGGAAGAGTGCTGCGCTATGCTGGTGAAACGCCACGGATTCTCTCCAGAGTCCCTGGAGCAGTACCGGAAGAACCTGATGCAGCGCTTCATGAATCCCTATATCATCGACGACTGCGTCCGTGTGGCCCGGGAACCCATCCGGAAGCTTTCGCCGCAGGACCGCATCATCGCACCGATGATGCATGCCTATGATTACGGGATCCCGACTCCCAGCTACTACACCGGTGTCGCCAGTGTGTTGCTGTATGCCAATCCCGAGGAACCCCAGTGCATGGAGATCCAGAAAATGCTCGCGGAGGGCGGCGTGCGCCGCGTGATGGAGCAGGTATGCGATGTGCATGAGGATGATGTAATCACCGCCATCGAAAAGGAATATGAGCGTCTGAAGGGCTGAGCCCGGCAGACTGACAAAGACCGGAAGGATCCGAGGTTCCTCCGGTCTTTTTTCTTTCGGAGACAGGTGCAAGCGGCGCGGGAACATGATACAATGTATAAAACCCTTCAGGGAAACGGGAAGGAAGAAGACACGATGCATCCGATCGCACATTTCAAAACCATCACCACCCACCGGAATCTGGTGTGCTCCTACTGTCTGCGCCTGGGACTGGTAGCTCAGGGCCTGACCCATGACCTGAGCAAGTATGCTCCGGTGGAATTCTGGCGGGGAGCCCGGTATTACCAGGGGACCCGAAGCCCCAACGACATCGAGCGGAAGAAGACCGGCGTCTCTCAAGCCTGGCTTCATCACAAGGGGCGCAACCGCCACCATTTCGAATACTGGGTGGATTATGTGCTGCTGCCGGAAGGCGGCATCACCTTTGCGGGGAATCCCATGCCCATGCGCTATGTGGCGGAGATGTTCTGCGACCGCATCGCGGCGTGCCGGGTGTATCTGGGGGATAAATATACCGATGCCTCTCCCTGGGAGTACTACGCATCGAAAAAGCATGAGATCGAGGGACTGATGCACCCCGATACCATGCTCATTCTGGAGGACATGCTGCAGAAACTCCGGGATGATGGAGAGGATGCGGCCTTTGCCTATGTCCGCCGTCTGCTGCGGAAGAGCCGCCGGACAGGGAGGAGATGACATGAGCCGTTTTTTGCTTCAGAGAAAACTGATGACCTTCGCGGACCGGTATTCCATTAAGGATGAGCAGGGCGAGGACGCCTATCTCGCCCGGGGACAGTGGATGAGCGTCGGCAAGAAGATCCACGTAAAGGACCGGGAGGGGAAGGAAGTGGCGATGCTGCAGCGGAAGCTGGGCTCGCTGCGGCCGCAGTTTCTGATCACGATCCCGGGACTGCCGGAGATCGCTGTGGTGAGGGAACTGGTGTTCCTGCGGGTCCAGTATTCCGTCCATATCCTGGACTGGACCGTGGAGGGAGATGCCTTCCATCATGATTTTTACATCCGCAGCGGGGTCAAGGAGATCGCACGGATCCGGAAAAAATGGGTAGCCAACGCGGATCAGTACTCGGTGGAGGTCATGGATGACCGGGACGACCTGCTGGTGCTGATGATCGTTCTCGCCATGGACTGCAGCCTTCTGGAAGCCCGGATGGCGACCAAGATCTCCGGTGCCGAGAAATGACGGGACCCGGCCGGAAATAATCCTTACTCCAAAACCATTGATATATGGTATTATAGAGACAGAGAAACCATACAACTCAGGGCAGGTGAGATACATGAGAGAACAGATCCTGGAAGTTCAGAACGTTCTGATGGGAGTCCCTTCCGAATCCAGGGAGGACGCCGTCCGCCGGGTGGGACAGATGCTGGTGGACGCTGGTTTTGCCAGGGAAGACTATATCTACGGGATGCTGCAGAGGGAGCGTTCCTTTTCCACCGCGGTGGAGAGCGGGGTTGCCATGCCCCATGCCGACAAGCAGTTTAAACAGAATCTGAAACGCAGCGGTGTGGCGGCGGTCGCCTATCCCAAGGGGATCTCCTGGGGAGACGAGACGGTGTATCTGGTGTTCGGGATCGCGGCCAGTGCGGATGACCATCTGGAGATCCTGCAGAAGGTGACCTGGAATCTGGAAACGAAGGAACAGGTACTGGCACTCATTGAAAAAAATGACCCACAGGCCATCTGTGATGTGCTGAATTGACCGACACTGTTAGGACGGAAAATATCATAC
>CAJGCI010000197.1 GCA_904501855.1 Oscillospiraceae bacterium
GCCGACCTCGGAGGCCAATGATATTGCGGAGACCAGCAACGGTTTCCTGTGGATCGGAAGTTACAGCGGACTGATCCGCTATGACGGAAACGAATTCGAACGAATTCCGTCCACCACCGGCATCAACAGCGTCATCAGTCTCTATACCGACAGCCGCGACCGGCTGTGGGTCGGCTGCAATGATGACGGCGTGTTCCTGCTGGAAAACGGAGAATTCCGACAGTTTTCTGCCGAAGACGGGATTCCTTCCGTCAAGATCAACGATATTACCGAGGGTGACGACGGCACCGTGTATTTCGGGACCACCAACGGCGTCGCCATGATCGGCGATGACATGAAAATCACATACATGGAAGAACCCGAAGTGGTAAACAGTTACGTGGACATCCTCCGGCCGGGCGCCGACGGAAAGGTCTACGCCGTGACCAATGAAGGCGATATCTTCTCCATCAAGGCGGGCAAGATGGTCCGCTTCATCAGCCATGAGGACAATGCCGTCAGCCGGCTCTGGTTCATCTGTCCCGATCCGAAGGATGCGGAGAAGATGTATTTCGGAAGTGAGGATTCCAACCTGTATTACGGACACCCGGGAGACCCGCTGGAGAAGATGGAAGTGATCGACATCGCTCCGCTCAACAGCGTCATGGATCTTCGGGTCATTGATGAAAAACTCTGGATCTGTGCCCGCAACGGTATCGGTGTGATGGATGAAGACGGGGTGCATATCCTGGAGAATATCCCCATGAACAACTCGGTGGGACACGTCATCGTGGACTATGAGGGCAATCTGTGGTTCACATCCACCCGGCAGGGCGTGATGAAGATCGTTGCCAACCGTTTCTTCGATCTGTTCGCACGGTATAAACTGCCGGATGCGGTGGTCAACACCACCTGTGTGGCCGGGGACGATCTGTTCGTCGGTACCGATTTCGGACTGATCGTGCTGAGGGAAGACGGTCCAGTGGACCGGTATCCCATCACGAAGGCGGTCACGGCCTCCGGAAAGGATCTGGAACAGACGGATCTGATCGAAATGCTGGAGGGCGCACGTATCCGGTCCATCCTTCCGGACAGCAAGGGACGGCTGTGGTTCTCCACCTGGGAAGGACTCGGCCTGCTGCGTTATGATCATGGTACGTGCACCGTGTTCGGGGAGGAGGACGGTTTCATCTCCGATCAGACACGGGCCGTGTGCGAGCTTCCCGACGGTTCCATCGCCGTGACCAATTCCGGCGGTGTATGCGTCATAGACGGGGACCGGGTGAGCCGGACCTATGACGAAAAGGACGGCCTGAAGAACAATGAGATCCTCTGCATCACAACGGGAGAGAACGGAGACATCCTGGCGGGCTCCAACGGTGGGGGACTTTATGTGATCTCCAAGGACGGCATACGGGAGATCGGACTGGACGACGGTCTGCGTTCCGGCATCGTCATGCGTATCCGCTACGATGAAAAACGGGAGATCTACTGGCTCGTCACAAGTAACTCTCTGGCATATATGGACAGAGACTACAATGTGACGACCATCAAGAAGTTCCCTTATACCAATAACTTTGACATGCTCCTGGACCGTGAGGATAATTACTGGATCCTCAGCAGTAACGGACTCTATGTGATCCCGGCGGAGGAACTGCTGGCCAACGGCGAAATGCAACCCGCCCACTACGGGATGAAAAACGGTCTTTCCTGCGTCTCCACCTCCAACTCCTACAGTGCCCTGACGGAGGAAGGGAACCTGTATGTTGCCGGAAACACCGGCGTGATGAAGGTGAACATCAACGATCCGCTGGAGGATGTGGACAACATCAAGATCGCAGTTCCCTATGTGGAAGCGGACGGCAAGCGGATCTATCCCCAGAAGAACGATGTCTTCCACATCTCAAGCAAGACCCAGAAACTCACGGTATTTCCGTATGTCTTCAACTACTCGCTGACCGATCCCGAGGTGACCTACCTCCTGGAGGGATTCGATCAGGAGCAGGTGTCGATGACGCGCAGCGATCTGGTTCCGGTGGACTATACCAATCTGCGGGGCGGTACATACCGGTTTATCGTGGGCCTGCAGGATGCGCTGGGGCGCAACAGCAATTCCACCGCGGTGACCATCGTCAAGGAAAAGGCGATATATGAGAAACCGTGGTTCTACGTGACGGTCCTGTCTCTTCTGGGAGTCGGGATCGCAGGCGCCGTGGCCGCGTATATCCGTGCCAACAACCGGAAACTGGAACGGAAGCATGCGGAATCCGTGGCAAAGGAGCGGCTGGACACGGAACTGAAAACGGCAAGCGCCATTCAGAATGCCGCAATGCCCCATACATTCCCGCCATTCCCGGACCGCGGCGAATTTGATATTTACGCAGCCATGTACCCTGCCCGCGAGGTAGGCGGTGACTTCTACGACTTTTTCCTGATCGATGAGGATCACCTGGGACTGGTCATGGCGGATGTCAGCGGAAAGGGCATTCCGGCGGCACTGTTCATGATGGTCTCCAAGGTCATCGTGCAGAGCTGCGCCATGCTGGGCAGTTCCGCGAAGGATATCCTTCTGAAGACCAATGAAGCCCTGACTTCCAACAATCAGGCGGAGATGTTCGTAACGGTCTGGGTGGGCATTCTGGAGATCAGTACCGGAAAGATCACGGCAGCCAACGCCGGTCACGAGTATCCCATCCTGATGAAGAACGGAGTTTTCAAGCTGTTCAAGGACAAGCACGGCCTCGTCATCGGTGCCATGGAGGGTGTGCCCTACATGGAATATGAACTTCAGATGGACCCCGGCGACAAGCTGTTCCTGTATACTGACGGTGTGCCGGAGGCCTCCGACACCATCGGCAATATGTTCGGGGTCGAGCGGACGGTAAATGTACTCAACGAGGTTACCGGTTCTTCCCCGCAGGAGGTCCTGGAACATGTCCGGGAGCACGTGGATATGTTCGTCAACGGGGCGGAACAGTTCGATGATCTGACCATGATGTGCATCGAGTATCACGGACCTGGCGGTAAAACAGAATAACAGCCGAATAAAAAAGCGTAAAAAACCGGATCCCGTACGCGGGATCCGGTTCTGTTATCAAACTGCGCCGTAAAACCCTGCCTTTTAAGGCTGGGGATATAAGGCGCTATTGGCCGAAAATGCAATTGTTTTCGTAACGTAGTATAATAATACCGCAAATCTCTGTAAAAGAATATGAGGATCGACTATGGAGTATTCCTACAAATTCCGCATCTATCCGAATGCGGAACAGGA
>CAJGCI010000198.1 GCA_904501855.1 Oscillospiraceae bacterium
AACCGCCGCCGTCTTTCACCATCTCATACGGAGGGAATGCGGCGTTGGTGGCCATGTGAAGGACACCGTCTTCCACGGTAGAGATGCCTTCCGCTTCAGCAGAATCGGAAACGACTTCCTGAACTGCTTCTTCTCCGCAGGCGCACAGCATGAAGATCATGCACAGAGCCAGCAGCAAAACAACAAACTTTTTCATGTGATTATTCCTTTCTTCCTTATGAATAATAATCAATTATAACGGTAAAAATTATAGCCTTTCTCCCCCTGTTATGTCAATAAAAATGGGTTATTCTGTGAAAAACTATTACAATAATGAATATTTAAAATGAATATTCATTTTACAGTAGCCGTATGACCTACTGTTTCAATAGGCAAATACACCAATCACAGGTGGTATTTTTGTATCATATGATATGATTTCTCTCTATTTAATTTGTGATATAATTATACGGATAGAAAAGAAGCAAAGGGGGCTGATCTCTTGGCTCTAGGTCGCAACAAAAACATAAAGACATTTCAGAATCCCGCCATTCAGTCCGGCACTATCCTCAACGGAGGCGTTTCCTTCCCCTACTGGTTCTCCGATTCCAAGGGACCGAAAGGAAAATGGCTCATTCTGCTTCATGGTCTGGGCGTGGACTGTTCCGTCTGGACCCCGTATCTGGATGATCTGATTGCCGGATATAATGTGATCCTCATGGATCTTCCCGGTCATGGCAACAACCGGTCCGCCTATTCTCTGGAGGCCGCTTCCAGACAGATCCTGACAGTGATGGCTCAGCGGAACATTGGATATGCCACTATCATCGGGCACTGCATCGGCGGTTGTGTCGCGCAGGCATTTTCCACAGATCATGCGGATTACTGCAGAGATCTGATCCTCATCGATACCTTCCCGCTGGGCGGAGAGCAGTACCACTACGCCTCCTTCAAATGGCTCAGCGCGGTTTCTCCGCTGATGACTGTTGTGCCCTCTCCGGTGTTCTCCGGAGTCCTCACCGGCATCTTCAGCGCTAACAGAGCCGGACGGCACACTTTGTATCCGCAGATACGACAGCAGAAAGTCTCTCCGGTCTTCAAGGTATTCCGTAAAACCATGCAGGCCATGAGCAAGCTTCCCACCCCTGTCTATTATTCCCCGGTCCACTATCTGGTGGGTTCCCGGGATCATCTGGTCCCCATACGCAAATGGAACCGGCAGGCGGCGGAGCTTCACAAAGGAACGTATGACGAGATCCCGAAATGCGGTCATTTTTCCGTA
Source organism: Oscillospiraceae bacterium (assembly GCA_904501855.1). Classification (GTDB taxonomy): domain Bacteria; phylum Bacillota; class Clostridia; order Oscillospirales; family Oscillospiraceae; genus UBA2922. Next base: position 1,262 of record CAJGCI010000198.1, read on the forward strand.
ACGGACGATCCCGGCAAGGTCATGGCGGCCATCCGCCCCTACCTGCCGTAATAGGATCCTGATTTCGCTCATTTCTGAATCTGCGAAGTACTTACAGCAAAAAAATATCGCATTTTTTATCATTGTAGCATTTGCCACAATCGCTATGTGTGGTGCTATGTATAATTGTATCAAAGTCAGATATGAAAAATTTTTATTGAGGGGTTATATACTGTAACAGAAGGAGAACGACATGGAATTATATAATAAGGTAATTAAAGAGACCTATGAAGTGCTCGAGAACGCAAAAAAGACTTCCTGGGAATACAGAGAAAAAGATGCGTGGAAAGACGCCGGCTCCAGCGAACTGGTCCTTCAGTCTGACGCAGCTTATGAAATGGGCGCTACCGGCACCGGTTCCGTCAACTACCTGTGCCCCACCTCTTCCTCGGAACTGGTGGACAAGGATGAGATCATCCTCATCGGACCGGATATGCCGCAGATCAAGGCAAAGGACAATGTCCCCTTCGGCCGTATCGCCATCGTGCGTGTCGGCGTGCTGGACGATGATGACGAAGTCGTCTACCGCACTCTGAAGGATATCGAGTTCTGCAAGTACCACGTATTCCCCGAAGGATACATGGTCCGCATGTCTCCCGAATCCCATCGTGAGCAGATCCGCGTTTCCAAGAAGGCCGTTAAGAAAAAAGTCAACTTCAAGGCCATCGGCGCAGACTATATCAAAAAATATAAAGAAGACCCCAACGTACTGAACGTCAAGATCATCTTCATCACCGATCCGTCCATAGACTTTGACAAACTCGTCAAGAATGCAAAACTGACGGACGGCATCACCTCCACCCTCACCCACATCCTGGAAGGCCTGTCCACCGACTGCTCGGTATGCTCCCTGAAGGATGTCTGTGATGAAGTAGAAGGCATGAAAGAGCTGCACTTCGGCAGAGCCGCTGCCGGTGAACAGCACGACTGATCCCCGTTCCGGTACCATTTGGAGGAAATAATATGGAAAAAGAATCTAAGATCATAACCGTTGCCGGCAAAGGCGGTGTTGGCAAAACTTCTCTGTCCGCATGCATGGTCCGTCTGCTGACCGAGGCTTATCCCGACAGCAAGATCCTGGCCATCGATGCTGATCCCGCAGTGGGACTGTCCGTTGCTCTCGGCGTTGACGTCAAGATGACTCTGGACGACATCCGCATGGGCGTTGTGGACTCCGTGGAGAATGGTGAAGCCCGCGAAGCTCTGGAACTGCTCAGCGAAGCACGTTTCCGTATCTTCGATGCCCTGGTGGAAGAAGAGAAATTCGCCTTCCTGGCCATCGGCCGTCCGGAGAGCTCCGGATGCTACTGCAAAGTCAACTCCTACCTGAAGGAAGTCATCGGCATCCTGGCAAACAGCTTTGACTACGTCGTCATCGATGGTGAAGCCGGCATCGAACAGATCCAGCGCCGCGTCATGGAGAAGGTCACCCATCTGGTCCTGGTCTCCGACCAGTCCAAGAAGGGCATCCAGGTCATCAACACCATCAAGGGCGTTGCCGATGATCTGATCGAGTACGAAAAGATCGGTGCAGTGATCAACCGCATGACTAATCCGGAACTGGCAGATCTCATTGAGATCCCCGGTGTGGACGTCGTGGCAAAGATCCCCGCCGATACCGAGTTTGCAGCCAACGACATCCGCGGCCGCAGTGTCATGCAGCTTCCCGCTGATGACGCACTCCTCATGGGTGCCAAGGAAGCTCTCACCAATATGGGAATCCTCTGATAACCCCTCTTATCAGAATATTGAAAGCGGAGATCCAAACGATCTCCGCTTTTGTTTTTGAAAAGAACCTCTCCCCGGGCTGTCTGATATGTACCCAGAATCCTGGACACATAGAATACTTATGAATTAGGCACAAGAGCTGGATGCTTTCCTGTACTTAACGGGAGGCATCCAGTTTGTTTTTGCCTGAATCCGTTC
>CAJGCI010000199.1 GCA_904501855.1 Oscillospiraceae bacterium
AAGTTTCGCCTGGCGGTGTGCCAGATCCGTACCCGCAGGGAAAAGCAGGATACTCTTGTCCGCGCGGAAGAGATGATCCGCGAGGCCGCTCTCAACGGAGCGTCCGTGGTGGTCCTTCCGGAAATGTTCACCAGTCTCTGCAGCCACGAATATTTCGGACAATACGCCGAACCCGGTGACGGAGAGACCTTTCAGTCCCTCTCCCGCTGGGCCGCGGAATACAATGTGATCGTCATCGGCGGGAGCATCCCGGAAACGGAGCACGGTAAACTGTTTAACTCCAGCTATGTCTTTGACAGGAACGGTGCCCTCCTGGCCCGCCACCGCAAAGTCCATATGTTCGATATCGACTTGAAAGATCAGTTTACCTTCAACGAATCCGACTCCTTCACGGCCGGAGATGACTACTGCGTCTTCGATACCGAACTGGGCCGGTTCGGAGTCGCCATCTGTTTTGACATCCGGTTCCCGGAATACATCCGCGGTCTTGCCCGCCGGGGCGCCGAGCTGATCCTCCTGCCAGCTCAGTTCACGGTCCCCACCGGCGAGAAACACTGGGATCTGATGACGAGATCCCGTGCTGTGGACAATGAAGTGTGGTTCGTGGGCGCGGAAGCCGCCCGGGATCCCGACGGTCCTTTCCAGTGCTGGGGACACTCCGTCATCGTCTCCCCTTACGGCGAGATCATCGCACAGGCAGACGAGCAGGAGCAGATCCTCTACGGGGACATCGACCTGAACCAGGTGGACCGGGTCCGATCCCAGCTCCCCACCTTCCTGAAACTGCGGGACGATCTCTATCCCGTCAATGACGGATACCCCATGGAATATTGACATCCTCTCATGTCTGAAGACACGGGATTCCATTGTGATGCGATGCATCACGAGGGGCATCACCGCAGTGGAAGAAGATCTTCCCTTTGGTTATAGCCTCTCTCTGTTTACGAAATTTCATTGGGTATCCGGTACTGTGCCTGCAGTACCGGACCCTTTTACTTTATTTCGAGGGATGGATGTCTGCACCCCTTTATTCTGAATGATCAGAATCCGAAGCAAGCTGGATAGCTTGTATTTGTTTGTTTTATTCCTTCAATGCATTCATTCATGTGATCCACAAATCCGTCAAATTCTTTGATACATTTTTTCCTGTCCGGGGTGTTTCTGTTTTTGTTGCTGTTCTTTAGCAGGAATGCACTGTAGAGATCTCTCTGTACTCTGCATTTTTCTCCCTTTTCGTTTTTGATGGTCTTCCACCGCTGACTGAGCGGTACTTTGATATATTGGTTCTTACTGTGATCATACTGACTGGCTTTAAACTCTCTGGTAGAAACTTCAATGACCGCTCCTCCGGCCTGACTGCATTTACGTTTGAGTATTGTCACAAAACCGGCCGGAGCCCGATCCTGTATTGATGATCCGAATCGTCGCTTTCGTTTGTTCTTGCGGATCGTCTTCTTCGTTCCGTCTTTCTTTTTAACCTCTACCGGTTTCTCGGTTTTCTCCATGTCCTTTTTGGATCGTTTCTGCAGCGCTTTGAAATTCATCTCTTCCAGGATAAAGGTATTGGCATCTTTCATCAGTACATTGATCTGCCGTTCATGGCTCTGTTTTATATAGGCCGCTTTCTTGCGGTACAAAGTGGTCAGCTTACGCTTATCTCTCCAGCAGGTTTTGGAGATATTCCACTGCAGATCTCCCTTTTTGATAGTGCCGTCTTCGTTATAATTCTGCGGATTATGTATCCGCATTGTCCGGTCGATCTTATTCTGCAGTATTCGGATCCTCCGATTGTAGGATTTGCAGTCCGGAGCCAATTCGATCAGTTCACAGTGATCATTATAGACCACCGCTGCCGTGGATACTCCGGGATCCAGCCCGGCAACGCCTTCTTTGGATCGATGTTTTACAGGAGCATCTCCTTCCAGATAGAGAATGACATAGTACCGCCATCCCGACGGAAACATCTCCCTTGCAATCTGAACATAGCTGATCTCATGCTGCATGCTCTCTTTCACATAGGGATCATTCCAGTTGATCTTTACCTTGAACTGACATCCGTGGTATTCGATCTCATTCTGATACTTTGGAATCGTGTTCTTTTTATAGTACTCCGTATGATATGGATCATAATACCGCAGTCCGTTCCAGCTTTTCGAGGCGATGGTGTGGATATCATCCCATCTTTTAAAGTGGAGTTCTTTTCCGTCACTATACAATACTTTACACACACCTTGATAAACACGGGACGTTTCTTCCTGTGCCTGGTGGGAGGAGATCAGGTGGGGATGTTTCTTTTGATGGACGGATGCATATTTCCACAGGTCCTTTTCAATCAGTCCATATTGTTTTGTCAATTGATTCAGTTCTTTCCCAATCTCTTCTTTTCGTTCTGCTGCCTGACCGTATTCTGCTTTTAATCGCTGATACTCAGGATCATGCTGAAGATGCCGGAGGCGGCGTCTTGCTTCCCGGACCATTATGTTATGGAATCGAGCCATGGCTCGGAAGCCTTTTGCCAGGATCTTCTCTTTTTCTCTGCCGGTGACAATTGGAAACTTGATCGTATGCATGGTAGAATCCTCAAAAAAGCAGCTTAAAAACGTTCTAAGAAACCCTCTAAGATAATTCTACCAAAAAGCCTGTACAAAAGTACCGACAAGCTGAAATATGGCGCATTTTGTGTACAAGCTGGTTTCGCGGCCGGTAGGCGCCTACGTTCGTTAAGCACTTTCCAGGCGGAAATTGGCGAAAGACTGCACGGCATGCTATTATGATGTAGTGCTATTGTTATTGCGCCCCAGGCGGAATTCATCCCACAGCTGAAGCAACGGGTGTTCTTCCGCTTTATTTATAAAGATCCCAATGAACCCGAGGAATCGGGCGAGGGCATGCAAGAAAACACGGATGGGATGTTTCGATTTGAGAAGAGAATGAACGGGAAAAGCTTCAGTTAATAGGGAGAATACCATGAATAAGGGATTGAAAAGACTGTTTCTCACATTGATCGTGCTGATCACAGTGGCGGCGCTGGTGTTTTTATCCGTGTTTCTGCTGGCAAAGCAGAAGAAGGTCTTTATCAACAATTGGTTCGTCAATGAAAGCAGGAACATCATCGGAGTGGACGTTTCCGCGTATCAGGCGGATATCGACATGAATAAACTGAAAGAGCAGAATATTCAGTTCGTCTATATCAAGGCA
>CAJGCI010000200.1 GCA_904501855.1 Oscillospiraceae bacterium
CCGCGGGACAGCCCACGGTCTTTTCCAGAAGCTCATAGCAGCCACGGGCATTCAGAAACCAGTCCACGATGCCGGTGTCGGCGGCTTCCAGTCCGTTGACATCGTCGCAGGTGATGTTCAGCAGCTTCCAGCCGGGACGGTGTTCCCGGTAGAAAGAACCGAAACAGGTCTGGAGGGAGTCGTAGAAGGAGAAGTGCGCTTCCAGTTCCGGATGCTCCTTCCGCAGCCACTCTTTCACGGCGTGATCGTCCGTGATGATCCGGACGCCGTTTCCCAGATCCCGGTCCAGCAGATCCGACACCTGTCCAAGACTCTGTGCCCGGGTCCAGGTGGGGGTGACCACCAGATCGGTCCCGGCCTTGAGAAGAGCGGCGGTGAGCTGCTCATAGGTGAGGGGAGTGCCGTACCAGGCCTCCAGTTTTTTCAGTACACAGCTGCACAGCATGGTCACGACCTTTGTCTCTGGATCCCGAAGGGCCGATTCGATTGCGGCAGTGTCGATGGTGGGAGTGTGGGGCATTATTCATTCTCCTCCTGAATGACAGGTATTGATTTCTTCTTCCGGATCTGCCCGATCCCGGCGGCGATGTCCGTCAGGGCGATCCCGGCTTTATTTCTCACACTGTATTTATTTTAAATCAGGGAGGAGTTAATGTCTATTGGTACATTATGGAAGACGCTTCTCAAACAACCGGAAAGAGGAGACTTCTTTGGAATCTGAGTTTTTTGAATGAACTGTTGTTTTTTAAACAAATACACTGGAAAATGTTGGAAAACCATCAAACATCACCTGATTTGGTGGTTGATATCATTTTTCCTTGTTTTTTATACTAGATACATGATAGCTGCATCAGATCCCCCTGGTGCAGCTGAGAGACGAAATGTGCCAGTATCCCCTGGCACGAAAATCTAGGAAAAGGAGAGATTGCAATGATTACAGGTACTATTCTTTTGATCGAAGGTCTGAAGTGGTTCCAGTTCTTTAAGATTATCACCTGGCCGCTGCATCCCTGGACCATCTGATCTCACAACGAAAGAGAACCAATTGGTAGTTTCGCCGGGAGTTTCCTCCCGGCGATCCATTTTTTGCGACATCTTAAGAAAATGAATATGTATTAACAATTTTGGATTTCTTATTTTTGCAGGGCTGCTGTCGGCTTCTAAACAAATCGCGGGCAGATTGTTGGATTACCGTCAACTCTTGGTGATTTGATGGTTGATACCGTTTTTTCTGGTTTTCTATACTAAATACATAAGAGCTGTACCGGATCCTCCAGGTGCAGTTGAGAGACGAAATGTGCCGGCATCCCCTGGCACGAAAATCTAGGAAAAGGAGAAATTGTTATGATTACAGGTACTATTCTTTTGATCGAGGGTCTGAAATGGTTCCAGTTCTTTAAGGTCATCACCTGGCCGCTGCACATCTGGACCATCTGCTCGTTCAGAAGAGCTGACTGAAAATCGCCGGGAGTACATCTCCCGGCGATCCTCATTTTTCAGATGTTTATTCCATGTCCGGGTTGGCGGCGTCCCCCAGACCGGTAAAGGTCACGGACTTCACTTTCAGATCCTTGAACTCCTCATAGAAATCAAAGTCATCGCTGTTTTCCATGGGTTCTCCGTCGTAGTCAAAGACCACGTCGTAGGCGAAGTCCCCGGAATTAAGGCCGGCCTTCATTTCGTCCAGATCGTAGAACCAGTACGTCCATCCGTCGTCAAAGAGCTCCTGACCGGTCCTGCCCACCAGCTTGTCCAGTTCCTCCTGGGGAGGGATCTGCTCGCTGAGGTTCGTCAGTGAGGTCACTTTCAGAGGAGCCAGCAGCTTTTCCACAGCGGCGTCGTGTTCCTCGTCGTATTCGATGGCCATGACCTCATCGAACAGTCCTTCGGGCATGTCCGCGACGGCACGGTAGTACACGTCATCGGCCTTGAAAGCGAAGATGTACTGTGTTTCGGTGGTGGAGTCCTGGTATTCGCCGTCTTCCTTAAACGGGAAGACATCCGCCATGGTCTTTACCTGTGCGGGATCGAAGCCGACGGAAGCGGTGCTTTCCGTCGCTGTCTGCTGGGCGCAGGCCGTCAGCAGAAGCAGCAGCAGACACGCTGCTGCGATGAGGGTGCCGAGTCTTTTCATGATTGATTCCTCCTGTTTTCGGAGCCGATGTCAGAAAGACAGACCGATCTCATCGGCGAAAAACATCGCTCCGGTGATGATTACGGTGACTACGATGAGAAAGATGAACGCGATCACGAGCGCCGGTGTCCACAGCCTGGCGGTCCCACCGCTTCCTTTGGTGCATTGCGCCAATACCTGTTCATTGCCTTCATCCCGGGCGACGACGCGCAGGCACAGCCAGATGACCGCCAGACCGATGAGGAAGGAAAGGATAAAGAAGATGACGCTCTTACCATTGCCGAAATCCATTTTGGAGAACACAAAGATGCGGTTGGAAAATTCGGCGCCATGCTGCTTCTTGACCAGCTCCTCCACCACAGAGGCTCCGTTGTTCAGGAAATGAACCAGAACGCCCGGCCAGATGGAGTCGGACGCCAGAAACAGCAGTGCCAGAACGACGCCCATGGCGAAGGCGTAGAAGAACTGCGTGGCATTCTGGTGGATCAGGCCGAACAGAAGGGAGGACAGCAGAACTGCTGCGCGGACCCTGCCGGTGCGGCTGTACGCGTTTGCCGCATTGCCGCGAAGAAGGAACTCCTCGCAGAATCCGGGGATCAGGGCAACGGTCACAAGGTTCAGCAGGAGGGGTCCTCCGTAGAGACTGTCTTCCACCACGTCCAGCAGATTCGGGAACAGGAGATTGGTCAGGTTGGCAATGAGGCCGGCCACCGGCTGTAAGGCAACGGTGATGATCACTGCCATGAGGAGCGTCCGTCCGCGAACCCTCCGGAAACGGAAGGCCTGGGGGAAGGGGATCCCTTCCTTCCTGCACAGCAGTACCGCGGTGATGAGCATGATGATGTAAGTGATCACGATGGGCACACTGGACGGAAGGCTCCGTTCCGATATGCCCGACAGGATGGTCAGGCACAGGACCGTGATCAAAAACAGCAGATTGGCGGACCGTACGGAGAGCGCGGAAGTGCCGCCCCGGACGGGAGCCTCCTGCGCAATATTGTTGTCAGCGCGTTCTTTCATGATGAAACCTTGCTGTATCGATTCATGGGTTCCGGGAGCTTC
>CAJGCI010000201.1 GCA_904501855.1 Oscillospiraceae bacterium
GATACCGTCTTAACTTGAGAATGCACTGGCAGCGGCTCAAAACCTCCCTTATTTTGAACTGTCTTTCTTCACCTCTTTTCTTATTTATGCTTTAATACTGCTTATTATTTGCTTATTTCTTCCTTGAACAGTTTAAAGCCGTTGTCTGCATATAACCACTGAGGAAGCGCATCGATGGATGCGCTTCCTCTTATTTTTTGGGAACGGAGAACAGGGGACGGAAGGACGAGTTTTATAAGACTATCAGAGAGAGATTTGTACAACAGAATTAGTATTGACAGATATAATTAGGAATGATAAACTCTGTTAGTGAGATGAAACCCATTTTGGGATACTTATCCCAACGCACATATCAGGAGGCAGAAATGATCCCATTGGCAGTGGCCAACCCAGGCGACAAGGTCAACGTCGTACGCGTCGGCGGAAACGAGGAAAGCAGACAGCATCTGGCGGATCTGGGCTTCGTGCCCGGCGCGGAAGTGTCTGTGGTCTCCGCCCCCGGAGACGGGAATGTCATCGTGAACCTGAAAGGGGCAAAACTGGCCATCACCAGTCAGATGGCGACCCGTATCATGATCAATCAGGAACGGGACTGAAACGGTGAATATCAGCCGGCGCAACCGGCTTTTTGGAGGAAAAATCAATGAAAACTCTGAGAGATGTTCCGGTGGGGGAGACCTCAACGGTAGTCAAGATCCATGGTGTAGGTGCCACCAAGCGCCGCATTATGGACATGGGCCTTACCAAAGGTACCGAGATCTATGTCCGAAAGGTCGCTCCGCTGGGCGATCCGGTGGAGATCACGGTACGCGGCTACGAATTATCCATTCGCAAGGCCGATGCAGATATTCTGGAAATGACCTGAACCGGTCTGGTTTCCAAACAATAATTTGAACAGAGGGAAGTGAACGCTCCATGGGTATTAAAATTGCCCTCGCAGGAAACCCGAACTGCGGAAAAACAACACTGTTCAACGACCTGACCGGCAGCACCCAGTATGTTGGCAACTGGCCGGGAGTCACCGTTGAAAAGAAAGAAGGACGCCTGAAAGGCGACAAGGATGTCGTGATCCAGGACCTTCCGGGTATCTATTCCTTAAGTCCGTACACCCTGGAAGAAGTCGTATCCAGAAACTATCTGGTGGAGGAAAAGCCCGACGTCATCCTCAACATCGTGGACGGCACCAACATTGAACGCAACCTGTACCTGACCACACAGCTTCTGGAGATCGGCCTGCCCGTGGTCATGGCTGTGAACATGATGGACCTTGTCAAGAAGAACGGCGACAAGATCGACATGAAGAAACTGGCCGATGCACTGGGTGTCAGGATTGTAGAGATCAGCGCACTGAAGGGCCAGGGAACACAGGATGCCGTGAAGGCCTGTATGGAGGCGGCCAAGGCCGGAAAGACCACGGAGCTGCCCCATGTCTTCACCGGCAGCGTGGAACATGCCATCGCTCATATCGAGGAATCCATCGAGGATAAGGTGGATCCGGAGAACCTGCGCTGGTATGCCATCAAAGTTTTTGAGCGCGATGAAAAAGCTCTGGAAAATGTGGATCTTTCCGATGAGGTCAAGGAACATCTGGAAGGCCACATTGCCGATTGCGAAAAAGAAATGGACGATGACTCCGAGAGCATCATCACCAATCAGAGATACAACTACATCCAGGATCTCGTATCCGGTGCGGTAAAGAAAAAAGCCAAGAAAGGCGATATGAGTGTTTCCGACAAGATTGACCAGGTCGTCACCAACCGCTGGCTGGCTCTGCCGATCTTCGCGGGGATCATGTTCCTGGTCTACTATATTTCCGTGACCACCCTGGGCGGCTTCCTCACCGACTGGACCAACGATGTCCTCTTCGGCGAATGGATCACCAACGGCGTGACCGGATGGCTCGAGTCCGTCAATGCGGCACCCTGGCTCACCAGTCTGGTCGTAGACGGCATCATCGGCGGCGTCGGCACCGTTCTGGGCTTTGTGCCACAGATGGTCCTGCTGTTCCTGCTGATCTCCATCCTGGAAGACTCCGGTTACATGGCCCGTATCGCATTCATCATGGACCGTGTCTTCCGTCGGTTCGGTCTTTCCGGCAAATCCTTTATCCCGATGCTGGTTGGCGTCGGCTGCGGTGTTCCCGCCATCATGGCGGCGCGTACCATTGAAAATGAGAGAGACCGCCGCATGACCATCATCCTCTCGACCTTCATGCCCTGCGGCGCGAAGACCGAGATCATCGCAATGATCGCTCTGTGCTTCTTCCCGGGCAGCAAGTTCGTGGCTCCGGGCATGTACTTCCTGGGCATCGCCATCGTCATCCTCGGCGGCATCGCCCTGAAGAAGGCACGTTATTTCGCCGGCGATCCCGCTCCCTTCGTCATGGAGCTGCCGGCATACCATATCCCATCCGTAAAAGGCGTCCTGATCCACACATGGGAACGGGCCAAAGCCTTCATGATCAAAGCCGGTACCATCATCTTCATCATGTGCGCGGTGCTCTGGCTCCTCATGAACTTCAACTGGGGTCTCCAGTTCCTGGACGGCGATCTGGAACGCAGCATGCTGCGTGACATCGGTACCGTTCTGGCATGGCTCTTCGTTCCTCTTGGTTTCGGTACCTGGCAGGGCGCCGTGGCGTCGGTCTCCGCGGAGATCGCCAAGGAACAGGCCGTCGCCACTCTGGGTATGCTGGCTCATGCGGCCAGCGAAGCAGAAGCGGATATGGCCACAGCCATCCGCGGGATGTTCGGCACTCCTCTGGTAGGTCTGAGCTTCCTGCTGTTCAATATCTTTGACGCACCGTGTCTGGTGGCCATTGCCACCGCATTCCGTGAGCAGGGCAGCCGGAAATGGGGATGGATCACCTTCCTGTTCCAGATGGGTGTCGGATACTGCCTGGCACTGTGTGTCTATCAGCTGGGCATGCTCTTCACCCAGGGAGTATTCGGCTTCTGGACGCTGGTTGCCATCGTGATCTGCCTCGCAGTCTGCTATTTTGTCTTCCGTAAAACACCGGATTATGGTAGACTGTCGGATGAACCGCATGGTGCTAACGCATAACGCGAATCTGTAAGTATAAGGGATCTGCGGGGGAAACCTTCAGATCCCTTTTTTTGAAATGAGGCGATTTGATGAATCTGATATCCTATCTGATCCTCGCCGTGCTCATCGTCTGCTTCGTGCTGGCGGTGC
>CAJGCI010000202.1 GCA_904501855.1 Oscillospiraceae bacterium
AGACTGCCATTGTCTTCGATCAAATAGCTGAGGCGCATTTTAACAAGAGCTTCAATATCTTCCGTTCCGGCTTTTCCAACACTCATCAGACATGCCCCCATCATTTTTTTCCTGAACAAAAGATTGTTCACACGCTCTATTTCTTTGACAGCAATACTACCGTCTCGACCCCTGATCGGTAGAATTAGTCAAGCCCTTATAATCTCATGCATTTTTGACATTGAGAAGTCAAATAGATGAGTAGTCTTTCAATAACACCGAGTAATCCCTACTCATCTTCGAGTAGTTACGCCATCCCCACAAACTGCGAAGTTAGCGATTTCTTTTTCCGGTATTCTCTGTCCCACGGATTTCCTCATGATAGAAATAATCTACGATCACCGGATGCCCCTGCGGGACTCTGCCATAAGGCATTTCATTATCCACAAAGGGACAATCATACTTCTTAGCCATTTCCTCAGCTTTTACTTCAAGTGCTTCAAAATAACTGCGGTTATGCTTGTTATAGATCTCATCGTAAAGCGGTACAAGATCAAGATATTTTCCGGCGATATAATCCATGATCGTCTTTTTGAAGCCGCCTCGAAGATTGAGGTTTTCGAGCCAGAACAGATCACACTGATCCTTTACCCGCTCAAAGATGGATTCAAAATCCGTGATGCCGGGGAATACCGGAGATACGAAACAGACTGTACGGATACCTGCATCATATACTTGCTTCATAGCAGCGATGCGCCGCTCAATGCTCGAAGCAGAGTCCATATCGTTCTTGAAATTTTCATCCAGTGTGTTGATCGACCATGAAACGGTCACTCGTCCAAGGTTCTTCAGCAGATCAATATCCCGTACCACAAGATCAGACTTTGTGCAGATCAAAATATCTGCGTCACTGCCGATCAGCTGCTCCAGAAGCTTTCTGGTATTCCTGAATTGCTCCTCCTGTGGATTGTAGCCATCCGTCACAGAACCGATGACCACACGCTGTCCGGCATATTTCTTCGGATTTTTAATTTCCGGCCAATGCTTCACATCAAGGAAAGTGCCCCATTCCTCCGTGTGTCCGGTAAAGCGCTTCATAAAAGAAGCATAGCAATACTTGCAGGCATGTGTACAGCCCACATAGGGATTGACCGAGTACCCGCCTACCGGCAGACTGGACTTGGTCATGATGTTCTTTGTTTCCACCTCACGAATGAGGATTCCATCGATTACTTCTGCCATGATCTCTGTACCTCTAACACTTTATTGAATTCCTCCGGCATTTCCTGAATCATATTTTCATCCCCTATGATAGGGACAAGGTCTTCCTTCATAAACACCGGAATGCCGAGTGCGTGTGCCTGATCCGTCAGAGACCATGCCCATTCCGGCTCCGTATGAATCTTCCTGCTCTGAGCCCCGGTCATAGTGCCGACAACGATCCAGTTGATTCCGGAAAGGTCAACTGTACCGGGATCGTCAAATAACGGTTCAAAGGTAACATGGTAATGCTTTGCTCTGATGTTTTTCCGAAGGGCGTCGATACGCCACAGTTCGGCTTTCCTCGTCACCGTAATGCCAAACCATGCGTTTTCCAGATCGGTATCAAAATCCAGCAGATCGGGGCGCTTGGTAAGAAACAAGAACTGATGCTGTGGATTTTCACGGATCTTTGCAAATACCTCGTCTCTCCATTCCGGCTTCCATCCGGAGAGATCGCTCATGCCGGTAAGAAGAAAGTTTTGCGGACGTTTCTTTTCCATCATCTTGAGCTTACCCGGAAAGAACTCAGGATCAGCGAAGTCATCGATCATATGCCAGCGTTTCACATTGTTGCGGGCATAGCAATATGCACACCCCACTGTGCAGCCGATGACGAGATTCATGTTCTGAATCTGATCTTTGATACAAATACTCATGACTTCTGCCACTCCTCAAGATTCTTTCTGATGCGGTCGAGGCATTCCTCAAACCGGGTAATTTCTTCCTCTGAAAAACCCTTGTAGTAAATGCTGCCCATCTCATCAGATACAGAATCGTACTCGCCCTTTAAGGCATGTGCTTTCTCAGTCAGAAACAGGAGTGTTTTCCTTTTGTCCGTTTCAGACTGAACACGGCTTATCAGTCCTTGATGTTCCATTCTTTCCAGCATCGTCGTAAGAGATGTTATCGCTAATCCGCATTTGACCGAGAGTGACCTGATTGAGATTCCATCCTCCTGCCACAGCACATAAAGAATGCGCCCCTGGGCTCCATTGAACGCATCAATATTCTTTTCGCTGAGAATCTTCTCAAAAATCCGGTCCCCAAGCTGTTTTATTTTGGTGACAAGAAATCCTCCATTTGTTTTCATGCAAAAGCTCCTATATAGTAGTTTATAAAATCATACTATATAGGAGCTTTATTGTCAAGAGTTTATATGTCTTAATAGGTAAATTCCATTTATTTCAATTCTCCAAACTGGAAATTGTGATACAGAAAGTCTTTAACAACCCTGTTGAGCTGATGTTCTATCAATCGAAAGTGAAATGCTATTTGTTTGCATACAAATGGCAACCTTTTACATGGTCATTGACAATCCCTATTGCCTGCATATAGGCATATATAATTGTACTACCAACAAACTTAAAGCCATGCTTTTTTAAGTCTTTACTAATTTGGTCTGAGAGTGCAGTCCTTGCGGGTATATCAGTTTCAGTTTGGAACTGATTGAGAATTGGCTTACCATCAACATAAGACCATATAAACGAATCAAAACTGCCATACGATTCTTGGATTTTTATAAACTGTTGAGCATTTGTTATTGCTGATTTGATTTTTAACCGATTACGAACAATGCGGCTATTTTGCATTAGCTTTTCTATTTTTGCATCATCATATAGCGCTATTTTTTTGCAGTCAAAGTTATCAAAAGCAATTCTAAATGCCTCTCTTTTATTTAGTATTGTCAGCCACGATAGTCCTGCCTGCATACCTTCAAGTATTAACATCTCAAATAGTTTATTCTCATCATGAACGGGCTTTCCCCATTCATTATCATGATACTCTTTATATAAGTCGGTAGTTGCCCATGAACATCTTTGTATCAATTCTTCCATAAGTTCCTCCGTCCTGCAAATTCCGATTTTCCATGCAGAATCACCTGACGATTATATGTTTGCACATGCCGGTTTTCCCGCAGTGCGGGCAGGTCAATCTGCGCTTTGTAA
>CAJGCI010000203.1 GCA_904501855.1 Oscillospiraceae bacterium
CTTGGGCACGGATTCCTCCATCACGGTGCCGGGATCGAACCAGGCTGCGTCATCCACTTCCTCGTTCGGTACGAACGCTCCCTCCGCCACGGTCACCTCGTAACAGAACATGAGGGTGTTGGAGGGCTCATAGTAATGGCTGTGGCTGTACCGGCAGCCCGTCACCCGAAGGCCGGTCTCCTCCCGGATCTCACGAACCACGGCATGTTCCGCCGTCTCCCCTTCATCGATGTATCCCGCCACAAGATAATACCGCTCCTCATGGTTCTGTTTCACCAGGAGCATCCGGTCTTCCGCCTCGTTCAGGATCACCATCACCACTGCGGCATTGTACCTGGGAAACCGCCAGTCACCGCAGGTAGGACAGAACGGGATCTCCTGCTTTTCCTCCTCATGATACCGGAGTTCCAGCCGGGTCCCGCAGAAGGGGCAGTATTCCATCGGTCGTTCCGCCATGATACTGATGCTTCCTTTCTTTCAGATACCGTATTTTATCACGGGAGCGGCGAAGAATCCACTGCCCTGTGGAATCTGCATCACCACAAACATCCCCTTCATGATACAATAGCCATACTACTTTAAACGTTGAGGTCATTATGTCGAAGAGATCTTCCGACAATTCCATATACGGCAGCGGACGCAGCGGGATCCTGTGGTACTTTCTGGAGGGCAGCAAGAAGTTCTTCCTGCTCAGTATCCTGTGCTCCATCGTCACCAGTTTTCTGGATCTCATCAGCCCCCGACTCGTGGGGGTCACTGTGGACCTGATTACCGGGGAGTTTCATGAGGATTCCTCGGCGGCTCTCCGCGCCCTTCTGGGGAAACTGGGCGGCGCCGCCTACGTGCGGGAACACCTGGCGGTCATCGCCATGGTGGTCATCGTCCTTGCCCTGCTGGGTGCCCTGTTCCGGTACTGGTATCAGGTCTTGAACTCCATGGGTGCCGAGACGCTGGTGGAACGGATGCGAAACTCTCTCTTTTCCCATCTGGAGCGGATCCGCTTCTCCTGGTACGGAGAGAACCGCACCGGTGACCTGATCCAGCGCTGCACCTCCGACGTGGAGACGGTGAAGGAGTTTCTGTCGGAACAGCTGACCAGTGTGTTCCGCATCATCCTGCTGATCATCCTGTCCCTGTATTTCATGTTCCGGCTGAATCCGAAGCTGGCGGTGCTGTCCGCCGTCTTCGTGCCGGTGATCTTTCTGTATTCCATGATGTTCTTCCGCAAGATCGGCGAAACGTTCCTGGTGGCGGACGAGGAGGAAGGCAATCTCTCCTCCATCGCCCAGGAGAACCTCACCGGAGTCCGGGTGGTCCGGGCCTTCGGCCGGGAGCGCATGGAGCGGGAGAAGTTCCGTGTGCAGAATGATATCTATACCAAAGCGTACATGAAGCTGTCCATCCTCATCTCCTTCTTCTGGTCCGCTGGCGATTTCATCTCCGGTACCCAGGTGATGCTGGTGGTGGTCCTGGGGGCTGTACAGGTGGTGCGCGGTCATATGACCGCCGGCGACTATATCGCTTTCATCTCTTACAACGCCATGCTCACCTGGCCGGTGCGCTCCCTGGGGCGCGTCGTGTCCCAGATGTCCCGCGCCGGGGTCTCCGTGGACCGTATCCGGTATATCATGGACGCACCGGAAGAAACCTCCAATGGCACCGCGCCGGCGGAGGAGATTCCCATGGATATCGAGTTTAAGAACGTGACCTTCTCCTATATCGAGGGCCGGGAGAAACTGAAGGATATCTCCCTGTCCATTCCTGCGGGAACGACCTTCGGGATCCTGGGTGGCACCGGCTCCGGAAAATCCACGCTGGTGGCGCTGCTGGACCGGTTCTACGAACTTCCCCGGGAGAACGGCACCATCACCATCGGCGGCGTCGACATCCGGGATCTTCCCCTGCCGTGGCTGCGCCGTAATCTGGGCGTCGTGCTGCAGGAGCCCTATCTCTTCTCCCGGTCCATTGGGGAGAACATCACGCTGGGTTCCGATCATACCACCGACGAGGATCTGGCCCGGGCCTGCCGCATCGCCTGTCTGGATGAGACCATGGAGAAGTTCCAGAAAGGCATGGACACCATGGTGGGTGAACGGGGCGTCACTCTGTCCGGCGGGCAGAAACAGCGCACCGCCATCGCCCAGTCCGTGATCCGGACTCCGCCCATCCTGATCTTTGACGATTCCCTCTCCGCCGTGGACGCGGAGACGGACGCCAGGATCCGGCGGTATCTGCGGGAGGAACTGCGCGGTCAGACGGTGATCCTCATTTCCCACCGCATCTCCACCCTCATGGTGGCGGACGATATCGCGGTGCTGCATCAGGGCTCCATCCTCCAGCAGGGTACCCATGAAGAGCTGTACCGCACACCGGGGCTCTACCGGGATATCTGTGAGATCCAGTCCGTGGGAGAGGAGGAGGCGGTATGAAAAAGAACACCTCTTCCCGTTTCTTCGGTCTGGGGAAAATGATGCCCTTCATCCGCCCGTACTTCGGCGGCATGCTGGTGATGATCCTTCTGGGAGCCCTCTCCAGTGTGGCGGACTCCGTCTATCCCCTGTTTAACCGCTATGCCATCAATCACTACATCGCATTGGGAACCCTGGATACGCTGACGGCGTTTATCCTGCTGTACCTTCTGGTACTGTTCCTGCAGGTCATCTGCAACGTGGTCTCCAGCTACCTCATCGGCAAGATCGAACTGTATATCGGACGGGACATGAAAAATGCGGTGTTCCATCACCTGCAGACCCTGTCCTTCTCCTACTACAACACCCACAACGTGGGATACATCCACGCCCGGCTCATGAGCGATACGGACAAGATCGCCACGGCATTCACCTGGCGCATCATGGATCTCGTGTGGTACGGATCCTACATCCTCTTCGTCTTTGTGGTCATGTTCCTCATCGACGTAAAGCTGGCCCTCGCCCTGTTCATTCTGGTGCCGGTGGCACTGATCCTCATCTCCCTGTTCCAGCGGAAGCTCATCGTATGGAACCGGAGAGTCCGGGAGCAGAACGCCCTCATCACCGGAAACTTCAATGAGGGCATCACCGGGGCCCGCACCATCCGGTCACTGGCGGTGGAAGAGATCATGGGACGGGACTTTGACCGGGATACCGCCGACATACACCACATGGCGGTGCGCACCA
>CAJGCI010000204.1 GCA_904501855.1 Oscillospiraceae bacterium
GCCGTGACGGTGGGTATCCTCCGCGGTGAAGGCGATGACCTTGTGGTCCAGGAGAGCCTGCAGTTCTTCCGGATGGGCTGCGGGATGGATGCAGGTGTAGATGATCTGATTTTCCCGGAGAAGATCGTACTCGCAGGGCTCGATCTCCTTGACCTTGGCCACCATGTCGCAGGTGGCGTAGATCTCTTCCTTGGTCTCCAGGATCACGGCTCCGGCGTCCGCGTATTCCGCATCCTCAAAGCCCGCCCGGCTCCCGGCGTCGTGCTGTACGAAGACTTCGTTGCCGTCCTCGATGAGGGTCGCCACCTCACAGGGCGTGGCGATGACCCGGTATTCACCTTTCTTGATATCCTTCAGGATCCCGATCTTCATAATATCTATTCCTTTCAAGGCCGGAGGAGGACCTCCGGTCAGTGTTTATCTTTTCCCATTATACATGTCCAGGGGCGTCCTGCCCATCTTTTTTTCAGTCCATGGCTCCGCTCTCCCGGTACTGTTCCCGGAACTGTGCCGGGGTACAGCGGGAGTATTTACGGAATACATGGTAAAAGTACTGAAGATCCTCATACCCCACGGAAAGGGCGATGTCCTTGATGCTGCGGTCTTCAAACAACAGCATCTTCTGCGCCTGTCCCATACGCTTGCTGAGGATGTATTCATTGACCGTGTACCCGGTGTGTTCCTTGAAGCGGCGGCTGAGATATCCCTCGCTGACGTAAAACCGGGCCGCCAGTTCCGGGATCTTCAGCGGCTCCCGATAATGATCGTCCAGGTATTTTTTGATCTGCTTGGGAAGATCTTCTCCCCGTATCTTGCCCGTTTCTTTTACCGGGTCGCAGCGTTTGATGGCAATGTCGGTCAGCTCCACCAGCAGTTCCGCGGCACGAAGACACGCTTCGGAGAATGAACTGTCGTCGTGGCGGTCCCGGAGAAAACGGAAGAGAGATTCAAAGAGATCCATCCGTTCCGTGACATCCAGAACCGGTGCAATCCCCTCCGGAAGAGGACGGTGTTCCCGGTCAGGAAGGGACAGGGAGATGCAGATCTGCTCCATGGGATCCTCGCGGTCACTTTTCTCCGAATGGGAAACACCCGCATTCTTTATAATGAGTGTTCCCTTGGTGATGGTCCATTCCCGTCCTTCGCAGTAGAAATGACCGGTGCCGTCGGTCACCAGGGAAAGCTCCGATGCGTCATCATGTTCGTGCAGCGGAAACTGCCATTGAGGGTCGCGGGGGACGTATACGATATCCCGGATGCGTACAGCAGTTGTTGCCATGAGAAACCTCCAAATCTCCAGTTAGTACAGAATTGTGCAATCAAATATCAGAAAAACACAAAACGATTGGGGAAAAGCCCGGAAATTGCCGGGGTTTATGATGGTATTTTACAATACTTTTGCGGAAAAAGCGAATGGAAAAAATGGGATTTTGCAATAAAATACGACCAGATAAAAAAATAACGAACCAAGGAGGACACAATTATGATCAAGATAGTAGCCAAGATGGTCCTGCGGGAAGAATGCATACAGCAGTTCTGCGCCGAAGCGAAGGAACTGGTGGAAAAGTCCCGGAAGGAAGAAGGGAACGTATCCTATTCCCTGAACCGCAGCACCGCGGATCCCCGTGTGTTCTGCTTTATGGAAGTCTGGAAGGACGACCGGGCCATCGAGGTCCATAACGCCACCGAACACTTCACCACCATCCTGCCGAAACTGGCAGCCATGACGGCGGAGGACCAGCCGGTGGATCTGTACGAAGAAGTGGAGTTTTAGTTAACCGCGGGAATCTCATCCCGTTGTATGCCGGCACTGCCGGCGCAGAGCATCTGATTAAAGGAGAAAAACAATGACAATCGATTTTAAAGGAAAAACAGCCGTGATCTTCGGTGCCAGCCGGGGGATCGGAGAAGCCATCGCCACCACCATCGCCCAGTGCGGCGCCAAGGTCTATGTGGCAGCAAGAAGTGAAAAGAGCAGCGGACAGGTGAAGGAGAAACTGGAGTCTCTCGGATACGAGGTGGAAGCGTGCGTGGCAGATGTCAGTGACTATGAACAGGTGGACGCGGTCCTGTGCCGTGCCATCGAGGATACGGGCAGACTGGATATCGTCGTGAACAATGCGGGCATCGTGTGCCTGAGCTCATTCCTGGATGCCACACAGGAAGAGATCCACGGTCTCATTAACATCAATCTCATGGGCGCCAACAACGGCTGCCAGGCAGCAATCAAGCACATGATCGATCTTGGTATCGAAGGAAAGATTGTCAATACTTCCTCCTTTGTCGGACGTCATGCCCTGGAGGCGGGATTTTCCCATTACGGCATGACGAAAGCCGGGGTGATCTATCTGACACAGGCGGCAGCATACGCGGGAGCACCTCATAACATCAACGTCAATGCCGTTTGCCCCGGTATCATCCGTTCCGCCATGTGGGAATCCATTCTGGACAGCTATGTGGAATCCGGGCTGGACCGTGAGGAATCCTGGAAGGAGAGCCTCAAGACATTCATCCCGCTGGCCCGGGGTGACCAGAAGGCGGAAGACATTGCCAATGCCGTGGCCTTCCTGTGCTCGGAATATGCCGATCATATCACGGGCCAGTCCCTGAATGTGGACGGCGGCGCGGCCATGAACTGAAAACAGACCCCTCAGCAGCATAAAAGAGCTTCGGTATTTCGCCGAAGCTCTTTTATTTTATGGACATGAGCGGAGAAAGGAAACCGGAAAAAATGATCCGTCAGGTATTTTCCCGGAGGGAAGTGTGGTAAGATAGAATACAGCATGAGATCAAAAACGGAGGAAGGTTCCTTTGAAAGAATACAACGCATACATCTTTGATATGGACGGCACCGTGCTGGACACTCTCCGGGACCTGGGGGATGCCATGAACTGGGCCATGAAGAAACACGGCCATCCGGGGGACTTCGATTCCCGGACGGTGGGAGCCCTCTTCGGCTCCGGCGCCCAGGTGGCGGTGACGAGGGCCGTGGCCCTGATGAAGGGATATTCCCTGGAGGATCTGGAGCAGATCGGCACGGAGCATGATACGGTCACTCCCGGTCTGTCGGCGGAGGAGATCGACGCCATCCTGTCGGACTTCAAACCCTATTACGCCGCCCACTGCGACGAACACACCGGAC
>CAJGCI010000205.1 GCA_904501855.1 Oscillospiraceae bacterium
AGATCCACGCCAGCGTCATCCGGATCTGCGGGATCCCTCTGTCCTCCGCCAGTTCCCAGATGCTCTTCTTATCCTCAAACTCTTCCTGTTTGAGTTCCAGCGCTTCCCGGATATACTTGTCGCTCCAGTCATGCCGCTGAGGCAGCGGTTTGTTCCCCCAGTATTCCTGTTGCTTCAGTGCGTACTTGATGATCAGCTTCCCGATCGTTGTCATCCCGAAGCCGTTCTGCACTGTGTAGTTCCGGATGAAGTCCAGCCGCAGCTGGTACGCCTCCGCCCATGCCTTCTTCACGGCCCGCAGCCTGCGCAGCTCTTCTTTCCGTTTTTCCTTCTGTGCCAGCTCTTCGTCGGTGTTTTCGGTCTGCTTCTCTTTTTCCGTGTATACTCGCAAGGTCGCACCGTCATCGTCCCAGTTCCTTCCGAAGTCGTAGAACAGCGGCGTTCCCTTGCTGGCTTTGATCGTCTTCCGGATGATCTCCCGGATCTTCTCCTCGCTGTCATAGGTCCCGGTTGGCGTTTTCATGTACTGGTAGTCCCGCCAGGTTACCGCGCCTTCCGGAATGGGCGTCAGCCCTTCTTCCTTTGCGATCTTGTCCAGCTGTTCTTCGTTCTTTTTGTATTGCTGCGCGCCCAGCTTCTGCTTCAGTGCCTGGCGGAAGTTATTCGTTCCGGCCTGCGCCAGTACTTCATTCTGTTCCGCCTTGCTGTCCAGCTTCGTCACTTCGATCAGATCCATCAGCGTCGCGCCCTGGCCCACTGCCTTCTCGAAGTTCTTCTGATTCAGCTTTGTAAGTTTCACCCGGTCCCGGATTGTCTTCTCACTGAATCCGGTCTTTTCGCCGATTTCTTTCACGCTGAATCCCAGGTCCATCATGGTCTGGAATCCCTGGGCCTGTTCATACGGTGTCAGATCCGCCCTCTGCATGTTCTCTTCCAGCATCGTGCTGATCTGCGTTTTGTGGTCCATATTGCTGATCACGCACGGCAACGCCTCAAGCCCGGCCAGCTTCGCCGCCTCCATCCGGCGGTTTCCGATCACCACGTAATAGCTGACCCGTATCGGATCATTCGGCACCACTGTCAAGTTCTGCATCACACCGTTCTTCCGGATGCTCTCCGCCAGTTCCGTCAGATCTCCCAGGTCCTTCCGCGGGTTCTCCGGGTGATGCTCCAGCTGCTTGATCGGAATCATAATAATCTCGTTCATCACTTCGCACCTCCCCAGATCCCGCTGTACCCGGCACCCTCCCAGCTGATCCGCTGGTTCACCATCTCGTACACTGTGTCCGGCTCTGTGTGTGCTTCCATCGGCATAAACGCCAGCCACGCCGCCAGGACGATCGCGATCAGCCCCATCACCAGGGCGAATATTGCTTTTTCCCTATCTCTCGTGCTATAATTTTTCATAGGATTTTTTTCCTTTCTCTTCGGTCGTTGATGCTGCAACATCAGCGGCCTTTTTTCTTTGCTCTCTGGTCCAGCCATTTGTCCACGCTGCCGCTCAGGACAGCCATCACAATCACGCCCAGCGTCTCACCGGCGATGAACGCTATCACCACCGCCCAGAACGTGCTCACCTGTCGCCCCTCCCTTCTTCGATTTCTGATATTCCGCCTCCATCTCCGGCGTCCAGGCCTTCCGGCATGCTGCCAGCAAACCAGCCGCCATTTTCCCGTACGCTGGGGCCGTCATAGCCCTCGTGACGGAAATAACCATTTCGCTCATGTTCCAGTCCTTTCTCCAGCCTGCAGTCGTGATCGTCCCGGATGATGATCCCGTAGAATCGGCAGTATGTCATACCTCTTGCAAACCTGCGCCCCTCCGGGCACCTCCGGCACGTCACCGGGATCCTCCGCACTTGTGCGGCCTGTACACCCATTCCGTTTTCAGCTGGATCGCTCCGGTGTCCGCTTCCTTCCCGCGGATCTTCGTCCCGTCAATGCGGACGAACATCTCGCCGTCCGGATCCGCGATTACTTCCACCGCCTGGGCATCCACCAGGATCTTCCGGTATACTCCGCTTTCAATGATCCCGATCAGCTTCCCGCACTTCCTGCAGGTCTTCATGGTCTCCTGCTTCTTCACGGCTTCCTTCGCCTCCTCATGGGCTGGTTGTTATATCCGTTCCATTTCCGGATGATCCGGATGCTTTCTTGTACCATCGGGTGCGGCTGCTCCACCTCCAGCGCATACACCGCCGTGCTCCCGTCCTTGAAACTCACGCGGATCCGGTCCGGGTGCTGGCTTATGTCCCGGTCGTAGATCGGCACGATCTCCGGCAGTGGATCTGGCCGTTCCGGCGTCTCCAAGCGCCTCCGCCCGCTCCATACTTCCTGCAGTCTGTCCATCACTGCACCTCCGCCCACCAGCTGCACTCTGCCGGCGTTGCTCCGGCTCCCCGATCGCCCGGGTCCCAGTATTTCAGCTCGTAGGTCTTGCCCTGGTACATTGTCCTGACGCCCACCTTCATCACGGCCCCCGCTGTCGTGTTCGGCCATTCCGGCACCCGCAAGATCAGCCAGCAGCAGGCCAGCGCCACGATCAGCATGATCACCAGGATCATCACAGCCGTCCTCTTTTTCATAGATCTCCACTCCCTTCTTATTGCGTTTCGTGTTATTGTTTCGGATAAAAAATGGCCTCGACGGACGCGCCGAAAAAATCCGCGATTTTGATCTTGATCTCATCCCGCGGAATCCGCTGTCCACATTCGTACATGTTGACCGCGCTGGAGCTGGTCCCCAGGGCCCTCGCCAGTTCCTCCGCCGTCATTTCCTTCTGGATCCGCATCTCTTTGATCTTTTTCCCGATCCGGATCCCGTCAACGGTATCATACATTGCTGGTATTCCCCTTTCATTACGTTATGTGTTATTACGATCTGTGGTAATAATACACCCTGCATATCACCTTGTCAACACTTTTTGTGTTAAATTGGCAAAAATTATCACAAATCGTCAATCTGTTCACAGATGGTGATTTTTTCTTGCCTATTTTCACGTTTCGTGATATTCTATTGATTGCACAATGAAGGAATGAGGTGATTTGTGTGACGCGTATGCAAACAATCGGCTTGCGTATCCGCACGATGCGTCAAAGCCGTAAAATGACCCAGG
>CAJGCI010000206.1 GCA_904501855.1 Oscillospiraceae bacterium
CCCAAAAAGCGTACTATATATAAGCAATAATAAAACAGGTATAAGAAACTCTTATACCTGTGAAGTGAAGAATAGAAGGAGAGTTGTAAGTATGAGTGATCATCACAGAAGAGGAACATTCGGCAGCAATATGGGCTTCCTAATGGCTGCTGTAGGTTCCGCAGTAGGTCTGGGAAACATCTGGGGCTTCCCGTACAAGATGGGAAACAACGGAGGTTTCGTCTTCCTTCTGGTATATCTGATCCTTGCCGTGTTCGTCGGCATGTGTGTCATGATGGGTGAGATGGCCATCGGCCGCAAGACCCGCCAGGGTCCTGCCGGTGCGTATCGGGCACTCTCCCAGAAGTTCGGATGGCTGGGATGGCTTGCTGTCATTGCCGGATTCGTCATCCTGTGCTTCTATCTGGTGCTGGGCGGTATGGTCCTGCGCTACGCAGTGGGTTATTTCCTCGCTATGTTCGGCGTGGATACCTTCGGCGATCCTGCATCGTTCTTCGGTGCATTCCTTACCAACGGATGGTCCATGGTGGCATTCTTTGCACTGTTTGCCATCATCAACGCCGCCATCGTTATGGGCGGTGTGGAAGGCGGCATCGAGCGCTTCAACAAGTTCGCCATGCCCGCACTGTTTTTCCTGCTTCTCATCGTGCTGATCTACGTGGCATGCCAGCCCGGTGCCGGTGAGGGCTACCGCT
This sequence comes from Oscillospiraceae bacterium, assembly GCA_904501855.1. Lineage (GTDB taxonomy): Bacteria > Bacillota > Clostridia > Oscillospirales > Oscillospiraceae > UBA2922. The sequence goes on from CAJGCI010000206.1 coordinate 696, forward strand.
ACATCTTCGGTGTGAACTTCGAGCCGCTGAAGACGGACTTCCTGGGCGTGGTGAAGACCGCGGCCGGACAGATGTTCTTCTCCCTGTCTCTGGGCATGGCCATCATGCTCACCTACGGTTCCTACCTTCCCGAGTCGGAGAACATTCAGAAGAACACCGTCATCATCGTCGCCTTCGATACGCTGATCGCCATCATGGCCGGTATGGTGGTCCTTCCCGCGTGCGCCGCATTCGGACTGGACTACGGCGGAGGCCCCGGCCTGCTGTTTGCCACCATGCAGATGGTCTTCCATAACATGGGCGGCTTCATCGGAAACCTCATGGGCTTCCTGTTCTACTTCCTGGTATTCCTGGCGGCCATTTCCTCCTCCATCTCCATCATGGAGGGAACCGTTGCCACCCGTGTGGACAGAAACTTCCGGGAGAACAAGGGCGGCAAGTCCGGCGGACGGAGAAGAGCCTCCCTGATCATCACCATCGCCGCTCTGGTCCTGGGACTTCCCGTGGCACTGGACGGTCTGGGCAGCGGCATTGCCGGCGGTGCGCTGGTGAACGCTCCCGCACAGATCCTGAACATTGCCGTTCACGGATGGAACGACTGCTGGCTGGATCTTTATGACATGATCTCCGAAGGCATCCTCATGCCGCTTGGTTCTCTGATCATGGCCCTGTGCATCGGCTGGAGCTGGGGCACGGACATGATCCTGGATGAATGTGCCAAGTGCGGCGTAAAGCCCTGGGGCCGCCGCTTCTTCGAGGTCTGCTACAAAGTCATCACTCCGATTGGAATGCTCATTGTCCTGTATGGACAGATCGTGAGCTTCTTCGGATGATCGAGGGGATAATCGAATAAAAAAAGGAAACTGCCTTCCGGTGTTTGCCGGAAGGCAGTTTCTCATGTTGCTGATAAAAACGGGATCAGCGGTTGTTGTATTTCTCGATGGCGTCGGCCAGCAGTTCCATGGCGCGGGCAATGTCTTCCCGTTTCAGAACGTAGGCCATGCGGATCTCGTTAACGCCGGAGCCGGGAGTGGCATAGAAGCCGGCGGCGGGGGCGAACATCACGGTCTCGCCGTTGTTGTTGTACTCTTTCAGCAGCCAGGTCTGGAAGCTCTCGGCGTTGTCCACCGGAAGCTTTGCCATGCAGTAGAACGCACCCTTCGGGTTGGAGTAGATGACGCCGGGAATCTTGGCAAGTCCTTCCACCATGGTATCACGGCGTGCCTTGTACTCCTTGCGGACGGCATCAAAGTACTCCGGCCCCACGTTGTACAGAGCGGCGGAACCGATCTGATCGATGGTGGGAGTGGACAGACGTCCCTGGGCATACTTCATGACGTGCTGCATCAGGTCCTTGTTGCGGCTGAGAAGGCATCCGATACGGGCGCCGCAGGCGGAGAAGCGCTTGGAGACGGAGTCGATGACGATGGCGTTCTCCTCAAGGCCTTCCAGCTGCAGGATGCTCTGCAGAGGCTCGTTCTCGTAGACGAATTCACGGTACACTTCGTCGCCGATGACGAACAGGTCATGCTCTTTGGCGATGTCGCACACCAGCTGCATCTCTTCCTTGGTCAGAATGGTGCCGGTGGGGTTGCCGGGGTTGGTGAACATGATGGCGCGGGTGTGCTCGTTGATCAGCGGTTCGATCTTCTCGCGGGAAGCGAACTTGTAGCCTTCCTCCGGGGTGCAGGGGATGGGCCGGATGGAACCGCCGGTGAGGTTTACAAAGGTATTGTAGTTGGTGTAGAAGGGTTCGGGAATGATGATCTCATCGCCGTCATCCAGGATGCAGGACAGAGCCATCATCAGAGCTTCGCTGCCCGCGGTGGTGATCTGAATCTCGCTCTTCTCCAGAGGAACGCCGATCTTCTCATAGTAGTTCTGAACCGCATCGATCATCACGGGAAGTCCGGGGGAGGGAGCATATGCCAGAACGGGATCGTTGATGGCACGGATGGCTTCCATCATCTCTTTCGGAGTCTCGATATCCGGCTGACCGATGTTCAGATGGTAGATCTTGATCCCCTTTGCCTTTGCCTCATTGGCCAGAGGTCCGAACTTACGGATCGGTGACAGGCCGCATTTCTCGATTTTACTGGAAAATTTCATGTTGTGTCTCCTTACTTTCCAATTTATTTGTTTTTTCAATAGTTCGTTGTCACGTGCTATTTTCGTCTAGATTATAATAGTTGGGGAGAACTTATGCAACCGTGATTTCCCCGAATTGTGAAGATTTCAGGGAAATCTTTCCACCGGTCGGCCGGAACGGAAGACTCCCGCGCAGCGGGGTCCCGTCCCGGGGAAAACCGTGACGGATTCGTTGAAATGATCCCGGTCCTATGGTAAAATAATTTGTTGAATCAAACGATACGACTCGAGGTATTTTATGGGTATTCAAGTATTTTTCGC
>CAJGCI010000207.1 GCA_904501855.1 Oscillospiraceae bacterium
AAGCTGAGCCAGGAGGGGGAATGTAAGCTGGATACCATGTGCGAAGTAATGAACGAAGTCAAAAAGGATGATATGACCACGATCACGATTCCCCATGATGTGCTGCGGAAGTATTTTCCGAAGTCCTATACACCGCAGCAGATGCAGGATGTGATCGTGAAGCTGCTGGATCAGTGGCAGAAAAAGAGAAACAGAGAACAGGCACGATAAGGAGGACATTTGATATGTGTTACAGAAACGGCTATGGATATACCTGTGACTGCTGCGGGAAAAGCGAAGAGCCCAGGAAGATGAGTCAGAGAGAAATGGCCCAGGCGCAGGCGGTTATGGAGTTCCTGAAAATCTGGAACGAAATGATCTCGGCAGTCAGATACGATGACCAGGGGCAGATGCCTTTTATGATTGCAATCACTCCCGGAGAGCCGATGAAGATTATCACTGAGGATCAGGCGGAGGAGTTCCTTCCCTGTTTCGGAGACGATGAAGTCATCGAGATTGCTCCGGATCTGGATCTTGTCATCAGCTATGACAGGCAGCTCCTGTTTAAGATCGGAGAGCAGAAATATTTGGATGGACCGGCGCTGATCTATGCGGTTGATGAGGAAGGAGACATCATCTCCTTAACAGCATCCGACATCTATCTTACGCAGCAGATGATCGAGAAACGCACCATGTATGTGGAAGAGGAAGACGAGAAGATGCCGGTACTGTCGCTGAACTGACGGAGGTGCCTATGAAGGAATATGACATCAAAATCACCGAGGTTCTGGAGAAGACCGTGCAGGTGCAGGCAGAGTCCAGGGAGGAAGCGGAGGCGATTGCTTCCGAAAACTGGAACAACTCCATGTATGACATGGATTCTGCCGAGGACTATGCGGATGTCTCTTTCCAGGCCGGTGAAGAAAGGGATATCAGCCCGCCGGAGCTGATGGATGTGCTTTTGGTAAAACCGGGAGAGTATCCGAAACCCGTCCAGATCGGGACGGAGCTGGAAAACCTGCAGGAAGCAGTCGGCGGATATATCCAGTGCGTATACCCGTATGAGGAACCGGTCGGTATCATCTGCAACGAGGAAGGAAAGCTGAATGGCGCTGTTCTGAACCGTGCTCTTTACGGAGAGGATGGAGGCTTGCAGGACATCATCGCAGGGGACTTCCTTGTGGTCGGCCTGACGGAGGAAAGCTTCGGATCTCTGACCGATGAGCAGATGAAACGGTTTGAAGCGAAGTTTCATCAGCCGGAGACTTTCGTGAAGATGGGGAAAAGCATTATGGTTCTTCCCATTCCGGAGGATCAGGTGAAGCGGACCATGGCGAAACGGATGAGCCGGGAAGGCCCTGGAAGGGAGGAGTCCCCGAAGGGAGACCATAAGGTGATCCGGTTTCCGGCCGGCCACGAGATGTGAAAGGAGGGATAGGCTTTGCAGGAAGAAGTGGAAAACAGGACTGTAAATCTTGCGGTCACGACAACAAAGCTGACTGCCCGGAGTGTACTGGCCGCCTGCATGAAATACCTCCGGCACCGGGGACTGGTCAAGGAGAAAAAAGCGGCGGAGAAAGCGGCAAAGGCCAAGGAAAACGCGATCCCTCACGGAAAGCAGACGGTCAAGGAACTGATCGGGCAGAATCAGGGCGTTTCCAACATGGATATCGCCAAGACAGATCTTCGAGGGTTCGAGAAGGTCGCCCAGAAGTACGGCGTGGATTACGCCATCCGGAAGGATGCGTCCCAGCAGCCACCAAGGTATATCGTGTTTTTTAAAGCGAGAGATGCGGATGCACTGACGGCGGCCTTTAAGGAATACTCTGCCGCAGTCATGAAAAAGAAAGACCGGCCCAGCGTCCTGAAAGCCCTGAAGAAGATGAAGGAGCTTGTGGCATCCATCCCGGACAAGGTGAGAAACAAAGATAAGGAGCACACGTTATGAGGATCGATACAAAGAAACTGAAACGGCTGTTCCTTTTGAATTTCCCCTATATCTTTGTCGGGCTGATTGCCACGAACCTGGGGGAAGGCTGGAGGCTGGCGGAAGGAGCGAATTCATCGGAGAAGCTGCTGTCCTTTATGACGACGCTGCCGGTAGCGCTGCAGAATCCGCTCCCCAGCTTTTATCCCCTGGATCTTCTGATCGGCCTTGGGTGCGGGGCGGCGCTCAGACTGGCGGTGTACCTGAAGGGTAAAAATGCAAAAAAGTACCGCCATAACACGGAATACGGGTCTGCCCGCTGGGGAACACACAAGGACATCGAGCCGTTTATGGACGAGAATCCGGAAAACAACATCATTCTGACAAAGACGGAGGGACTGACCATGAGCAGCCGCCCAAAAAATCCGGCCAACGCCCGGAACAAGAACGTTCTGATCGTTGGCGGCAGCGGCTCAGGTAAGACTCGCTTCGTTTTGAAGCCGAACTTGCTTCAATGCACCTCGAAAACCTATCCGGTATCCTTCGTCGTCACAGATCCAAAAGGGGATATCGTAGTCTCCTGCGGTCACTTTTTGAGGAAGCAGGGCTATTCCGTAAAAATATTCAATACTCAGAATTTCCGGAAGAGCATGCGGTATAACCCCTTTGCCTATATTCACAGCGAAAAAGACATCCTGAAGCTGGTCACGACTCTGATGGCGAACACCAAAGGGGAAGGAAATGCGGGGGATCCGTTCTGGGAGAAAGCAGAGAAACTGCTGTATACGGCACTGATCGCCTATATCCATTACGAAGCACCAGAGGAAGAGCAGAACTTTGCAACGCTCCTGGAATTCCTGAATGCAATGGAGGTCCGGGAGGATGATGAAGAGTTTAAGAATCCGGTGGATCTGATGTTTGAGGCACTGGAAAAGCGAAAGCCCGGATGCTTCGCCTGCAGACAATACCGCCTCTTTACTCTGGCGGCCGGCAAAACGATGAAATCCATCCTGATTTCCTGCGGTGCAAGACTGGCTCCATTCGATATTCAGGAGCTTCGGGACATCACAGCCTATGATGAACTGGAACTGGACACCCTGGGAGACAGGAAGACAGCATTGTTCCTGATCATGTCAGATACGGATGCGACTTTCAATTTCCTGCTCTCCATGATCTATACG
>CAJGCI010000208.1 GCA_904501855.1 Oscillospiraceae bacterium
AGGTCCATCTGTCCCAGATACCGTTCCGTGCCGTCGGGATTCTTCGTGATCTCCTGATAGAAGGTGTTCCAGTAGGGGACCCGTTTCCCGTCGGGGAAGCGCACCATGAGGATGGGAAGTCCCAGCTTGCGGAAGAACATGTCCCGGATGTATTTCTCGTCCGGCTGGATGTACCCTTCTTCCGTCATCTCGCCGCAGCCTTCCCAGAAGGCGTTCCAGTCGATGAAGAAATCCCTGAATTCGGATTCCTCACCGCGGGCGGTGAGATCCCGGAACTGGGGAGACTGCACCGACAGGTGGTTCAGGATGAAGTCCAGCTTCAGGTCGATACCCAGGTCCTGCAGATCCTTCAGATCCTCCGGACGGGCGATGTCCCCGTTGATGTCGTAGCTGATGACGGAAAAGCCCCGGTCCAGGTCCGTGCAGTACAGGCTGGGGAGGATGTAGATGGAACGGAAGGCGCCCTTCCATTCGTTTTTCAACAGTGCCACGGTCTCTTTCAGTTCGCCCCCCATACTGTCGGGGTAGGCGTTGAGCATGGGACCGAGGTTCACGATGGATCTATTTTTCATTGGCAATCCTCTCAAGGTATTCCTCATAGGTGATCACATCTCCGTCCTTGGAGATGATGAAGGCGGCCCTGCCGCCCTGGCTGGTGAGCAGATCCTGCTCCAGCTCCAGCACCTTGGTGACGAAGGGGCTGTCGGGGTTGCCGTCCCGGTTCCGCCGGATGCGGTGGGCCAGGGTCTCCGCCGGGGTGCTGCCCAGAAAGACGGGGATGTCCACGCCCCGCAGATGAGCGTTGTTGCCGTGGGTCCACTCCAGGATCAGGACCTGGATCTTCGAGAAGTCCACGGGCTCGTACCACAGCTCCGTCTCGGTGCGTCCCATGCGCCGGAGAACGATGCTCTCGGCACCCTCGTGGAACAGGCGGAGGATCTCATTGACCTCCTTGAAGTTGCTCTCCAGTTCGCTGCCCAGATACTCCCTCAGTCCGGCCTCGCCCTTCTCCTCGTACACCTGAAGACGCATGGCATCGTTGTTCTTCGGGATGCGGTGGGGGTAGTTGTCCCCGGACATGGTGTAGGCGCCGATGCCGGCGGCGTTGAGGTAGAAGCTCAGAAGGGATGCGATCTCGGATTTGCCCACGCCGGAGCCGCCGTAAACGGAGACTACCGCGCGGTCGGAATCCAGTGCCTCCAGCCGCTCCATCAGGAGAGGGAAGATGGTCTGGGCCTTGCGGATATGTTTTTCGCCGATCTCCACCTTGTCTCCCGGCATGTCCCCGTGGGGGATCTCATCGGGAAGGGCCGGGAACTGCCAGGTGTTCCGATCGATGGTTTTGATTGCCATAGCTGGGTCACTCCTCTTTTATCTTCTAATCGTCATTATCACCCATCGCGAGGTAAAAAACAATCTGTGATAATGACCAAAGATTGCCAATTCGCTGTCTCAAACGTCTTGAGTGGTTGACCGCATTTTCGATAAGAACAAAAGGAATTGACTATGATGTGATTCGTGGTATAATTTAATTGGTTAATAGTATTATTTAAAATTAGAGGATTGCTATGGATTACGATAGTATTCTTGATCGATTGGACAAAATGGATGTGGAGGCATTCACGACCTTGGATACGCCCGATATGTACAAAATGATTGTTGTGGGCGGCAGTGGACTGATTCTGCTCGGCACAATCAGTCGTGCGACCCAGGATATTGATGCAATTGATGCTTCTCCCGAGATTCAGCATCTTCTGGCTAAATACGATGCGAACCTTCGTGTTTCCACCTATATTAACAACTTTCCGTACAATTTCGAGGATCGACTGGTATTGCTTCCTGTAGGAGGACGAAAGATCCTTTTCTATACTGCGTCTCTGGAGGATATTGTAGTGGCGAAGTTGTATTCGGCCCGTGATACTGACCGGCAGGATGTCATTTCAGAGAGCGTTCTAAAAAAAATCGACTGGGAGAAACTGCGGCATCTTGCTTTGGATGAAGATGAGGCGATGGCAAGTGCGCTGAACCGAAACCGGTATCAAGATTTCCTCTATGATTATAGGGAATTTGTTAGGAGGTACTGCCCGGATGAGAGAACTGACATTTAGGGGCTTCCTGTCTTCATATATCAAACAATTATCCTTGAACGATACCGTGGATCTGAAGACCCTTGCCAGAGAAGCGATTACCGATAATCCCAGACTGAAGGCGCCTCTTCTGCTGTATGCCGTAGAATATGAGAAGATCCATCTCCTGAAGGAAAAGATCCCTAAAGGAGAGAATGCTGCAGAGATCATCCATATGCTGGATGCTCTTTCAGAACAAAATGTCAGGGATGAGCTTGAAAACGGCAAGCTTCCGGAAGAGTATCAGAAGGTATGGAATTCCTATCTGGTAAGAAAAAATGCTCCAAAACGAGATGGAGATTTAAAGGATAAAATGAGAGATAAAATCTTGGCGCTTCAACAGCAGAAAAACTGTACGAACTACAGAATATATACGGATCTGAAGCTGAATCCCGGCAACGTCAACAGTTGGCTCAAGAATGGAAACAGTGCAAAGGTGAGCTTCAAAACTGCAGAGAAGATACTGGATTACGTTGCTGGATACTAAAGCTTAGAATGCGCCGGAAGTGGCAAAAAATGCTGTGGTATTGCAGAAAATGCCTGTTTTTAATGCTTAACACCATGTATAATTGACTTTTTCTGCAAAACATGCATAAATGAGACCAAGTAAGGTAACATAAGACCGCCACCGAAACTGGAGGAGGAACGATACAATGGTAAAAGAGCCTGTATTCCGGGGAGCCGCAACTGCGCTGATCACCCCGCTGAACAAAAACGGAGTGGACTTCCGGTCTCTGGGGAAACTCATCGACTGGCAGATCGAGCAGGGCATCGACGCTCTGGTCATCGTGGGGACCACCGGTGAAAAATCCACCCTGACGAGCCTGGAGCATCTGGAAGTCGTCCGCTATGCCATCGAGCGTGCCGACCACCGCGTGCCCATCATCGTGGGAACGGGATCCAACGATACCGCCCACGCCATCAA
>CAJGCI010000209.1 GCA_904501855.1 Oscillospiraceae bacterium
GCTTCCGCAGGGATGGGGCTTCTTCATGGTGAGGACATCACCGACCTGTACATCCATCAGTTCTCCTCCCCCTTGATCTTATCCCAGTACGCTCTGGCCGCCTGCTCATTTTTATTGTCCCCGTATTCGTAATACCGGGTCCCTTTCAGCGAATCCGGAAGATATTGCTGTTCCACCCAGTGATTGGGGTAACTGTGGGGATACTTGTATCCCTGCTCCCGTTCAAATCCGGTGCCGTCTGCATGAACGTTCTGCAGTTCTCTTGGGATGGGTCCCGCTTTTCCCCGCTTCACATCTCCTACCGCGGCATCGATGGCACGGACCACGGAATTGGATTTGGGAGAGGTGGCCAGAAGGATCACCGCTTCCGCCAGAGCCAGTCTTCCCTCCGGAAGCCCCAGCTGAAGTGCCGTGTCCACGCATGCCTTGACAATGGGAACCGCTTGAGGATAGGCCAGACCGATATCCTCGCTGGCGGAACACAGGATCCTCCGGCAGCAGCCGATCAGATCCCCCGTCTCCAGAAGCCGCGCCAGGTAATGAAGCGCAGCATCCGGATCGGAGCCCCGCAGAGATTTCATCAGGGCGGAGACCGTATCGAAATGCTCGTCTCCGTCCCGGTCATAGTGCATGGAGCTGCGCTGGGAGATGGCCTTCACATCCTCCAGCGTAAAGAGGACTCTGCCGTCCTTTCCGATGCAGGAGTTGGAGAGAATCTCCACCGTATTCAGTGCTTTTCGAACATCGCCGCCGCAGGACGTGGCAATATAGGGAACCACGCCCTCTTCCGTTTCGATGGTCATACCGTTCTTTTCCCCGGCGATGCGGATCGCCCGTTCCACGGCCGGCTCCATCTCCTTCGGCGGGATGGATTTGAATTCAAAAACGGTGGACCGGCTCAAAATGGCGTTGAATACACAGAAATACGGATTTTCTGTTGTGGACGCGATGAGCGTGATGCGGCCGTCCTCAATAAACTCCAGCAGTGACTGCTGCTGCTTTTTATTGAAATACTGGATCTCATCCAGATACAGCAGAACTCCGCCGGGTGTCAGAAACGTATCCAGCTCCGCAATGATATCCTTGATATCCGACAGTCCTGCCGTCGTGGCGTTGAGCTTGCGCAGTGTACGGTTGGTCCGTTCCGCAATGATCCGGGCGACGGTAGTTTTTCCGGTTCCGGAGGGGCCATAGAAGATCATGTTGGGGATCTTCCCGCTTTCGATGATGCGGCGCAGCATTCCGTTTTCACCCAGAATATGCTGTTGTCCGACGACATCCTCCAGGGAATCCGGACGGATCTCGTCTGCCAGTGGCTTGTACATGACGGCTCCTTTGCTGCTCCTGTTTGAATACGCGGAAGGGCTATGTTACAATGATTCCATTCCATTAGACAGGAGCGTGCGATCATGAGAACGAAACAGCAGGTCCAGGCGATCATCTCGCGGCTGGAGGAGGAATACCCCCTCGCCGAATGTTCTCTGCAGTATGAAAAAGATTATGAATTGCTGTTTGCCACCCGTCTCTCAGCACAGTGCACCGACGAGCGGGTCAACAAAGTGACTCCGGCGCTGTTTGAGCGCTTCCCCACTCTCCAGTCCCTGGCAGAGGCGGAGGTCTCCGAAGTGGAACAGTATATCCACTCCTGCGGTTTTTATCACGGAAAGGCCCGGGATATCGTTGCCTGTTCCAAAGTCCTACTGGAGGAATATGACGGCAAGGTTCCCGGTACCATGGAGGAACTGGTGAAGCTCCCCGGAGTAGGGCGAAAGACCGCCAATCTCATCCTGGGAGACATCTTTCATGTTCCCGGTTCCACGGTGGTTGATACACACTGCATCCGCCTGACCAACCGGATCGGTCTTATCGATGACATGAAAGAGCCGGAAAAGATCGAGCGGAAGCTCCGTACGATCCTGCCGCCGGAAAAATCCAATGATTTCTGTCACCGCATGGTCCTGCACGGCCGTGCCGTCTGCAAAGCGCAGAAACCCCAGTGCGAACAGTGCTGCATCCTGGATCTGTGCGTCACCGGTTCGAAAACCGATTAACCTTTGCTCAGTTCCTGATCTCTGCGGATAATGGCTTCGATCCCGTCCTGAACGGCGGCTTCGAAGCCTCTTTTTTTCAGCGTCATGACACCTTCGATGGTGGTGCCTGCCGGCGAGCAGACCTGATTCATCAGCGCAATGGGATGTTCCCCGGTCTCCTCCACAAGTCTGGCGCTTCCCAGAACCGTCTGTGTGGCCAGTTCCACCGCCAGCGGACGGGGAAATCCCGCCCGGACACCAGCATCCGCCAGTGCATCGATGTACAGATATACAAAAGCACCGGATGCACCGCCGATGGCGCCGAATCCGCTGAACATCTTCTCTTCCATGCGGTAGGCTTTTCCAATGGTCTCGAAGATCCCGAGAGCAGTCTGAATATCTTCTTCCGAGGCACACGAGCCGCCGCATACTGCCGTGACGGCAGCCTTCACTTTGGCGTTGATATTCGGCATGACACGGACGACGGAAACCCCTTTGGGAAGCCGCTCTTCGTACCATGCCGTCGGCAGTCCAGCCGCGATGGAAATGACTTTTTTGTCCGTGCCCACGACACGGGCGATCTCCTCCATCACTCCGCCCATCATCTGCGGCTTCACGGCAAGAACGATGACGTCCGCCTGCGTTGCCGCTTCCGCAGCACTGGCGCAGGGGATCAGGCCGACGGTTTCCTTCAGTTTCTGCGTCTTTCCCTCACTGCGGTTAAACCCCAGGATCTGATCATCCGAGAAGCGACCAGAGGATACCATTCCTTCAATGATGGCCGATGCCATGTTGCCCAGCCCGATAAATCCATATTTCAACTTGAATCGCCTCGTTTCTTAGTCTTCTTCCGCAATTCTATCATGCCCGCTCTGTTCCCGCAACTGCGGCCGATCCGATGAATTTTCTTCCATAATGCTTCAAAATTATGAAATTTTATTAAGAATTAGCCGGTTTTCCGAGAATCGTTTGCATCTTTTCC
>CAJGCI010000210.1 GCA_904501855.1 Oscillospiraceae bacterium
CCCTCGGTGCAGCGGTCGATGAAGTCCTGCGTTCCCACGTACTCCAGCATCCAGCGGTACCGGAAAAAGCCCTTGATGCTCTGGGGATGGGCCAGGAACTTGAACATGGTGCCCCAGTTCTTTACCCAGCAGCGGTAATCGTACCAGGTGTCGGCCAGGCCCCGCCATTCCCGGCGGGTCTTCGTGTATCCTCCGTTATAAAAGGTGCCCAGGGCTTCGCTGTTCATTTTCTTTCCCATTACCGTTCACCTCCGTGGATCTTCTTGATCTCGATGCTCTCCACGAACGCCTGCACGCGGGTGCGCATCTGACCGGAGCCGCCGGAGGTGTAGGGGCGGTCCACATTCAGGACCGGCCAGCCGTACTCTTCCGTCAGGATCCGGGCGGCGCCGGTGCGTTCGTAGGGCCAGAAGTTGCAGAAGTTCATCTGCTGGATCATGATGCCGTCGGCGTGGAATTCCCGTGCCAGGGCATCCAGGTATTCCTTTCTCTGTGCGATGCGGGGTGCGTCGATGTAACGCGGGCACTGGCACTGCATCACCGTGTGGCGGCAGATCTGCGTCAGCACGTCCTCGCGATCGTTCAGGGGGATCTCCACCCGTCCCGGGAAGGATCCGAAGCAGTAGCGGTCCGCCACGACGCGGGCACCGGAGTCCTCGATGAGTTTGATGAAATCGGGATCGTCCACCTCGCTGCCCGCCAGGAGGATCTTCACCCGGTAGTCTTTCTTTCTGTCCGGCTTCCGGGTCTTCAGTTCCCTCGCCGTCTCTTTCAGTTTATTCAGAATAAGGTCATGGGGCGCGCAGTAGCTGGCCAGACACAGGACGCCGAACTCGTATCCCGTGATGGTGGGCTCCTCCAGTTTCCGGTAGCTTCCGATCTCCTGGATCACGCGGCACAGTTCGTTGTGCTCCTCCACCGCCTTCCGCAGGGCGTCATCGGACACGTCGATGCCGAAGGCCTCTTCCAGTTTCTCAAGGACCCGGGCACGACACATGCGGACGAGATGTTCCACACCGTTGTCATCGGCCTTCATGGGCGTGTCCACATGCTGGACGAAGAAGTCCGGGTTTTCCTCGGCGCAGCAGCCCAGATGGGCGATGTTCTCCACGCAGCTGGTCATCTGGGAACAGGCGTAGGCATCAAAGATGCAGTCCAGGAAATTGAATCCGCCCTCCAGGGACCGTTCCAGCACGGCACGGCAGTATTCGCAGGACAGGCTCGTCATGTAGTAGGTGCCCATCTCCATGGAGGAGGTACGGGGCGCCCGCATGCGCACGGAGAAGCATCCAGGCAGGTTCAGCAGCACTTCCGGCAGCTGATAGCAGATGTTCCCGATGCAGACCCGTCCTTCCTTCTTGGCCTGCTGCACCAGCGCGTTGTCCGCGTTCTGCAGCAGATCCTCAAAATAGATCAGGTGTTTCAGATCCTTCATTGTTTCCCCTTTTTCATACCGTTATTTTTTTGACGTTTTGCTTCCGTGACCATCTTATAAAAGGGGTTTTCTCCCCGTCAATCGCCCCGGATACGCTTTCAAAAAACTCACAAAAAAGCCGTCTGTCCCTTGCCGACAGCCTGACGGTTGTGAGGGCGGCCGTCGGACACTTTCCGGAAACTGTCCGACGCTCTGTACAGGTCCGGAAAAGGGTCTTCCGAGAGGAAAAAGAGCAAAAAAAGACCGGACCGTGCCGGTCCGGCACGATCCGATGCGTTCGCTATTCGATTATCAGGGGTCCAGCGCGTCCAGCTGTTCCTCCGTCATGCGGTACTCCGGTGCCACGTTGTAGCACATCTCCGCCCGGATCCGGGCTTCCCGGATCAGCGGAAAACCGGCTCCGGTACAGCACCACTTGTAAGTCACCATGTAGGCCATTTCCGTGGCCATGGGCGCCAGCAGCTCCGCCGGTTCCGTGCTGAGGATGACCCCGGACTTCTGGCAGTTTTTCGTCAGGCGGATATACCAGTCATTTACGGCATGCACGCTCTTCAGGATGTCCAGAGAGCCGTCCAGTTCCAGCTGCAGCAGAGAGCCGGTGAGGGTGGGACCGAACTCCAGCGCCACCTGCAGATAGCGGTGGGCGATGGACCACATGCGTTCAAAGTCGTTGTCCGCGTCCAGCATCCCCTCCAGCATGGCCTTCTCATCGGCCTTCGTCCGGTCCAGGATATAGTCGATGACATCCCGTTTGCCGGAGAACGCCATGTAGAAGGACGACCGGGAGATCCCCGCCTTCTGGCAGATATCGTTGACGGAGACATGTTCGTATCCGTCCTTTTTAAACAGTTTCACGGCGGTATCCGCGATGAGCGCGGCGTGTTTTGCCTCGCGATAAGCCATATTCTCCTCCCCTTTTGTACATCCTGTCCACTTTCCTGTACAGTATATCCAAACGGAGCGGGAAAGTCAACGAGACCGCCGGGTTTCCGGCGGTCTCACAGGTTCGTATGGGTCAGCAGATATGACGCCGCAGGAAGGCCGCCTCCTCGTCGTTGCAGGCAGCGGACTCCGGCTTTCTCAGATCCAGATGGAACACGTGCAGGAGCTTCTCCTCCTCCGTGCCCCAGAGCTTATACGTGTGCTCGATGCCCTGCTCCTCCAGCACCGGCAGGAAGTACTCCGGCTGGGTGCGGAGAAAGTCTCCCGTGGCGGTCATGACATAACAGGGCGGAAAGTCCGCCGTGACGTGGCGGGCGGGGCTGAGAAGCTCCACCTCCTCATCCCGGATCCGGTGGCCCATGAGATCGTGCATGAGATCCCGGGTGCTCTTCCCCTGCAGCAGCGCCACCCCCATATCGTAGATGCCGCAGTTTAACACCACGGCCCGGGGCATGAAATCCTCCGGCAGCTTAAACGGGAATTGGGCGGCATACTCCTCATTGGCGCACATGCAGGCGTACATGGCCGCCATGTGGGCGCCGGCGGAGTCTCCCACCAGAAAGACGTTCCGCAGATCCAGCCCGAACTCCTCCCCGTGTTCCAGGGTGAACTTCACCGCGTC
>CAJGCI010000211.1 GCA_904501855.1 Oscillospiraceae bacterium
CATGGTGCCGGTGGGATCGGAAATGGCATCCCGGGTCCCTACGGCAGACACTTTCACGCCCTTGCTGGAGATGGAGCGGGCCACGCTGAGGATGTAGCTGTTGATGATGCTGGTGGCATCCTCTCCCGCGTTCTCATCCACATACTGGAACTGATCGGCGCTGACGGAGGGGTGCATGACGTTGGTCAGCAGGATCTCATCAAATCCCATGTCCGCAAGTTCCGTGCCCAGATCGATGATGTAACTGCGCATCTCGGAACTTGTGGGATCGATCCATCCGCCGTTGCCGTCGGTGTAGGTGTCCCCGTCCGATGTATGCAGGGCGGAGACGGCATTGCGCTGGGACATGAAGCTGTCCACACAGCAGCTGAGCTCTCCCACGAGCCAGATGTCCTCATGGGCCTTCTTCACCGCTTTTACGATGGCAGCCAGATCCTCCGTGCCGTTGACCTGATATCCGTCGGCTTCCCGTACGGAACTCTTGTAGGACAGCTGACCGGAGCCGGCTTTCAGCTGCAGCACCAGGGCATTGCCCTGTGTCATTCCGTCCGCCACTTCCAGAACATGATCCTTGCTGACGCTGGTGTAGTCGATATACACCGCTTTCATGGCGTCCAGATCATAGCCGGCGGAGGCGGTGACGGAAGAGGTATCCGTCTTCTCCACCACGATCTCCTGCTGGCTGGGATCCCCCAGATCCTCTGCGGTCTGGGCGTCCTCCTTCAGGATGGGAAATTCCACTTTGACCCCGTCCTGGGTATAGACGACATATTTCTGCAGCCCGTAAAACAGGAACGCCGTAATGGCAAGCAGGACCACCAGAGCAATGAGAGCAATGGTCACCCACTTGACCCATTTGCGGCGCAGCCGTTTTCCGCGATACAGGTGACTGTGAAATAAATCAGACATCTTCTATCTTTCCGATCCGTCGAATGTGACGCTCCTCATTGGAGAAGGGAGTGTCCAGAAAGGTATCCACGATCTTCAGTGCCAGGCCTCCGCCTACCACGCGTCCGCCCAGAGCCAGGATGTTGGCGTCATTGTGAAGACGGGTGGCTTCCGCCGTGAAGCAGTCCGTGCACAGTGCGGCACGGATCCCCGGGACCTTGTTGGCGGAAATGGAGATCCCGATGCCGGTGCCGCAGATCAGAATGCCCCGCTCGAACTTTCCGTCGGCGATGGCATGGGCCACGGCATGGCCGATCTCCGGGTAATCGCAGCTCTCTTCCGAGAAGCAGCCGAAGTCCTCAAACTCCAGTCCCCGTTTGGTGAGATGTGCTTTGATCTCTTCTTTCAGGCGGTATCCGCCGTGATCTGATCCGATGGCTATCATAAATCGATCCTCCGTCGTTTTTCTTTCAATTGATTGGTTTTTATTTTAGCGGTTCTGCCGGTGGAAATCAACCTAGAACGGCCAGGTGGGAAGCCATCCCAGGAAGGTGTCCTGCACCACCCGGTTCATGGGCGTTCCCGCCAGAATGGGGTAGAAGGAGAAGAACAGGACCAGGGAAAGGGCCGTGAGCCCGAACACATGGATCTTCCAGTTCTTCCGGTTGCGTACCATCAGGTCAAAGGCATAGGCCATGGCCAGAACGAGAAAGATACTGCATCCGAAGTAGTGATACTCGAAGGTGGTGCGGGTGATGATCATCCAGGGGACCAGCTGAACGAGGTACCCGGTGAGGATGAAACCCGCCCGCATGTCCCGGCGGGCCAGGAACAGGTAGAACATGACAAAAACGGCGATGAGACCGCCCCAGCACAGTACCGGGTTGAGCCATGCACCGAAGCTGGTGACGGAGATGCCGTCGGCGGAGTAATCCAGATAATACAGGATGGGCCGGATATCCAGCACCCACTGATACCAGCGGGAGGAGTAGGCGTGGGTCTGATTGACGCCCTTGTGATAGCTGAACATGTAGTCCTGGTTGCTCAGGACCATGTCCGCGTAGTCTCTGGTAAAGTACATGCCGGCACCGTGCCAGCCCCGGGCGACGCCGTAGTAATAGTAGCTGCAGTAGTAGATCACGCAGGGGATGAGAACGAAGAACAGGATGCAGAAGAGCACGTTCCGGATGAACTTCCCCCAGGGGAAATCCTTCCGCTGCGCAAACCAGTGGGCACACCACAGCACCGCCAGCCCCACACCGGCGTAGATGCTGGTCCACTTGCATGCCGCACCCAGTCCGAAACAGATCCCGGACAGGGCAAGATGCCGCCACCGGTCCGTGGTCATGTACTCATACATGAACAGGAACATGAGGATGATGAAGAACACCGAGTAGGTATCCACGGTGGCGATGCGGGTATGGACGAAATGCATGAAGTCCGTAGCCAGCAGGACGGTGCCGCAGGCGGGTACCGCCAGACCGCCGAAGAGCCGCTTGATCAGCAGATAGACCGCCGGCAGCATCAGGATCCCGAAGAGGGTCCCCATAAACCGCCAGCCGAAGGGATTGAGCCCGAACAGGGAGATGCCCAGAGACAGGATGATCTTCCCCAGCGGCGGGTGGGAGATCTCGTAGGGGTTGAGCCCGTGGAGATGCTCGTAGGCGGTACGGACGTGATACACCTCGTCAAAGTAGGTGCTGTTCATGAAGGTGATGGTCTCCGGAACCGTTTCCTGCTCGTCCAGCAGGGGACGGCAGGAGACGTTGCAGGAGAACCGGTCCGCCGGTAGGAGCTCCCCGCTGCTGCCGTACAGGCCGATCTCGCCCAGATACAGCTCCGAATCCGCGGTGAGCCGGAGGGCCGTCACCTGGGGATAGGATGCCTCGCCCAGCTCGGCATCCACCCACTTGAAGATATCGGAATAGCTGTGGGTCAGGGTGGCGATGTTTTCAAAATCCGTTCCGTTCCTGGAGATCTCCAGGGTGAGGTTTCCCTCATTGACACCGCAGTAATAGCGCACCGCGGTGAGATCCACCGGTTCTCCGGCATAGATCACGGCGGAACTTCCGGTATCGTCAAACCGGTA
>CAJGCI010000212.1 GCA_904501855.1 Oscillospiraceae bacterium
AGGAATATGCCATCAATTGCAGTTGCTTCCACCATAAATTTACTGTTTGAGGTAAAATCAATTCAAACAAAGGGAAAGTCCATACCACACAGCTCAAAAACAGCAAAGGCTTTCTGAATTTTTTGAACACAGACAATTCTTTCAAACAACAAGTCCAAAAAAATGCCGGCAAAAACCAAAGCACCTGAATTCCGGTAAACTCTTTCAATAACGATGGATTACCCGATAACAACGCCAGCCCCAAGCGACGCAAATCGACCTGTTTGCTTATAAAAAAAGTACGGATGGAAATCGGCCTATTCGTAGTACCGCTTTATGAAATTACAGAATGTCCTTCCAACCGTGGACAGTCCGCTGGACCGGTAGATCAGAGAGATGTCCCAGCTGAAATCTCCGTCCGTAAGGGGATAGAGACTGATGCCGGTGACATTCATGGACCGCATCAGTTTACCGGCCTGGATCGTAATGCCGGCACCCCGCCGGACGAGATCCAGCGCAAAGTCCGCTTCCGGGGTCTCAATCACGATGGGAGGATGCAGATCCCGCTCCCGCATCTGACGGGAGAGCTTCTGGAAAACGGCGCTCTCCCGGCCCAGAAGGATGAGCCGTTCACCGGCCAGGTCTTCCAGACGGTTTCCGCTGGGATTTCCCTTTTCCCAATGGGAGGGGGCAACCACCACCAGCTGATCGCGGAGGATCGGAGTGTTCTGAAGATCGTGATGGATGGGGGACATGGAGAACCCGCAGTCCACCTCTCCGTCCAGGACACGGTTCTGGATCCGCGCCGCGCCGGCCACCTCAAAATGAAGGTGGATATCCGGATAGATCTCACAGAATTCCGTGATCGGCTTCAGGAACGCCAGTTTGCACAGGGAGGACGGAACCGCGACACGGACGTCACCGTGATTGGGGTGTGCGATGGCATAGGCCCGTTGCTCAAAATCCTCATAATGCTCCAGCATGCGGTCCGCCTGCTCCTTCAGTTTGATCCCGTCTTCCGTCAGGACGATGTTCCGGCCCTCCGTGCGAAACAGAGAAAGGCCGAGCTCTTTTTCCAGATTGTGAATGGCGGCGCACAGCGTCGGTTGAGTGATATACAGCTCCTTGGAGGCCTTGGAATAGCTCTGCCACTTGGAGACACATGAAAAATAGGTAAGCTGCTTGATATTCATTTTACCACATCCGATGTAATTTTTTAGTTTTTATAAAATGAAATTACCAGATTCAAGGGGATTATTCAACTGAATACGGAATAAAAATAAGAAATCATTCGAAAATTTCGAATGATTTCAATTTTTTTGAATTGGTTATTTCGAATGATGCATGATAATTTGAAGACAAAGAACAATTCCGCTGCGAAGCGGAACCGAAAGAACGGCGGGAGCAGGAGGAAGAGAATGGATCAGCTGCTGTTTCAGAATGTGATCGTCATAGACGGAACCGGAGAGAAGGGGTTTCTGACGGACGTCGGCGTCCGGGACGGAAAGATCGTGATCAATCCGGCATGGAAAGACGCCCGGCGGATCATCGACGGCACCGGATGCGTGCTGGTCCCCGGTTTTATCGATGCCCACTCCCACGGAGACGCCATCGCCGATACGGATTTCGGCAATCTCTGCAAGGTGGCGCAGGGCGTGACCACCCAGGTGGCAGGACAGTGCGGGACCTCGTTCTTCCCGAACGATCCGGGACATATGGATGAGCTCCGCAACGTGCTGAGCGTGATCTGTCCGAACCTGCCGGCGGAGGCCGCCCGATGGACATCCTTTGAGGAATACCGCAGGGCGGTGGAATCCATGGACATGGCGCTGAACATGAAAGTGCTGGTGGGACACAGCAATCTCCGGGTGGCGGTCATGGGACTGGAAGACCGGAAGCCGACACCGGAAGAACTGGAGAAGATGAAGGAACTCCTGCGGGAAGCCATGGAACACGGCGCCATGGGTCTTTCCACCGGACTGATCTATGCACCGAGCTGCTATGCCGACACGGAGGAGATCATCGAACTGGCCAAAGTGGCGGCGGAGTACGGCGGGATCTACGAGACCCATATGAGAAATGAGTCGGATGATGTGACGGGATCCGTCCGGGAAGCGCTGCGGATCGGAAGAGAAGCGGGCATCGCGGTGGAGATCTCCCATCACAAAGTCTGCGGACGGCGGAACTGGGGAAAGTCGGAAGAGACCCTTGCCCTGGTGGAACAGGCAAAAGAAGAGGGGATCAAGGTCACGCTGGATCAGTATCCCTATCTGGCACTCATGACCCATCTTAAGATGTGCGTGCCCCCGGAGTATTTTGCCAACGGTCCGGAGCGGCTTGCCGGAATGCTGAAGGATCCGGAGGTGCGGGAAACGATCCGCGCGGCGATGCTGGATCCCGACACGGATTATGAAAATCAGTATCAGAACTGCGGAAGCTGGGACAAGATCTTCATTTCCAGTCTTCCGAAAACACCGCAGTACGCCGGGATGACGGTGGCGGAGGCCGCGGAGAAGATGGGAAAGGACCCCTTCGAAGCATACTTCGATCTGCTGGAATGGAACGATACGGTGGGCAATGCCATCTTCGAGTCCATGTGCAAAGAGGATCTGTTCCGGATCATCCGGTACCCGGATACGGTGGTGGGAAGCGACGGGATCGTTCACGGACGGTATGATATCACCCATCCCCGCGGATGGGGGACGTTCC
This sequence comes from Oscillospiraceae bacterium, assembly GCA_904501855.1. Taxonomy (GTDB): domain Bacteria; phylum Bacillota; class Clostridia; order Oscillospirales; family Oscillospiraceae; genus UBA2922. Next base: position 2,689 of record CAJGCI010000212.1, read on the forward strand.
CGCAGGCGCTCCGCATGTTCTGTGTGGACAATAAGGTGCTCTCGCTGGAGGAGTTGATCCACAAGATGACGCTCCTTCCCGCACAGCGTGCCATGATCGAAAACAAGGGCGCGGTCCTGGACGGCTGGGATGCCGACCTGGTGCTCGCCGACATGGAGCAGCTGACGGCCGGTGCCGACTACCGGGATCCCACGAAGCTCGCGGACGGGATCCGGCTGGTGGTGGTCAATGGGGAGATCGTATTTGAAGACGGAGCGCTTACGGGACGATATCCCGGAAAGCTGCTTC
>CAJGCI010000213.1 GCA_904501855.1 Oscillospiraceae bacterium
AAAAGTGGAGATAGCAAGAGAACGGGCGAAGAAAATTGCTCCGAACACGACGGTGGAAGCATACGATGTCTTTATCGATGAGGAAAACGGAAAAGAACTGTTTCGAGACTGTGTGCTGGTAGTGGATGCCCTGGATTCCATAGAGGGCCGAAAAGTCTTGCGCTCAGTCTGCAGGGATCTTCAGATTCCTCTGGTCCACGGCGCAATCTGCGACTGGTCTTTAGAAGTTGGAGTCCTTTATCCGGGCGATCTCTTGCCCATGGCCTCCGCGATATCACGAAGAGAAGAGCATGTTCTGTCTTTTGTCCCGTCGATCTGCGCAGGACTGGAAGCTGCGGAAACGGTAAAAATCCTTCGGGGAGAAGAGAGTTCTCTTCGAAGCAGAATCCGTTACATGGATCTGAAAACAGGGGATCATTATGAGCTCGCTTTACAAAACGAAGATGCGCAGTGAAAGTGATCTGTGAGTTTACAACTGCAAGGCAGTTCATTATACTGAAATGAGAACAATAACCGAGCCGGTGCATGAGCTGGCGCACAGCAAAGGAGAGACCATGACCGATAAACGCATGGAGGCCCAACAGGCCATTGATGTATTGCTGAATATCGTAAAACCGGTGGAAACGGAGACCGTACCTCTGGCGGACGCCCTCGGAAGGGTACTGGCGGAAGATATGATCGCGGAATATGATATCCCGCCCTTTGACCGCAGCCCCTTTGACGGATATGCACTGCGGGGAGAAGAGACGGAAGGCGCCACACCAGATCATCCGGCAATATTCTCCATTACGGAGGATATTCCCTGCGGAAGCATGCCGACGATGCCGGTAGGAAAGGGTCAGGCGGGCAAGGTCTCCACCGGAGCACCCATGCCGGAAGGAACCAACACGGTGATCAAATATGAGGAGACCCGGTTTGATGAGAAAACCGTTTCTGTTTTTTCCTACGAGAAACCGGGAAAGAGTATCATTTACCGAGGCGAGGACGCGGAACGGGGACAGCTTCTGGCGCCGAAAGGAACTGTCATAACACCGGCATATATGGGTGTGCTGGCAGGGCAGGGCTTTGCGAGCCTTCGCGTGTATCGTCCTGTGACAGTCAGTGTTCTCAACACGGGATCGGAGCTGGTACAGCCCGGAGATCCTCTGCCGGAAGGAAAGATATATAACAGCAATTTCTATACGATCCGCGGTCTGCTTCGGACGATGAATGTGGATGTGCGGGATGCCGGATTGGTCCAGGATGATCTGGAGACGATTACGGATACGGTTTCATCCCTGCTGGAAGAATCGGATATGGTCATCACCACTGGCGGCGCTTCCGTCGGGGATTATGACTGGGCCCTTCGTTCAGCAGAGAAAATGGGTGCCAGAGTGCTGTTCTGCGGCGCCAAGATCAAACCCGGCGGGTCCTTCGTCACCAGCGAAAAGAACGGAAAGATCATCATGAGCCTCTCGGGAAATCCCGGTGCTGCGGTGGATGGTCTTCTGAAGATCGGAATGCCTTGCATTCGCAGACTGTGCGGCTATGAAAACGTGATGCCGCGCACCATGGAACTTTTTATGGAGAGCGATTTCCGCAAGACGTCAGACCGACTTCGTCTGGTCCGGGGCAAGCGGATCTTTCGTGACGGCAAGGTGTGGTTCCGCGCTGCGTCCGCAGACCGGAACAGCCGGCTGTCTCCACTGGTAGGGTGTGATGTCATCGTAGAGATTCCGCCCAATGCCGAACCGCCGAAAAAGGGAGACCTTGTCCACGGCTTTTTGGTGTATGAAACGGAGGAAGGATAAATGAGTATCCCGGTTTATTCCATCGTCGGGTATTCCGGAACCGGAAAGACTACGTTTCTGGAGAGACTGATTCCCGAACTGAAGAAAATGGGGCTGCGAGTCGCAGCAATCAAGCATGACGCCCATGAATTTGACGTGGATCATGAGGGAAAAGATACCTGGCGCATGACAAAAGCCGGTGCGGATATCACCTGCATCACTTCGGCAACCCACGCGGCGATCATGGAAAACCGGCCCACTTCCATCGAATCCATCCTTATGGGACTGCGGGATGTGGATGTGGTCATCGCGGAAGGGTATAAACAGAAAAATTATAAAAAGATCGGCCTATACCGGGCGGCGTCCCGCCGTCCGCTGGCAGAGATCCAGGGAGAATTCCTTGCTGTATGCACGGATACCCCGCTGGATCTGGATGTCCCTCAGTTTAAACTGGATGACTATACCGCAGTGGCGGAATTCATCCGGGACGACATGGGCAAGCTGCCGGTACGGCATGAACTGTATGGTTCTGTCCAGGTGAAACTGGGGCGGAAAGGACCGGAAGCGGGACTTGCTTTCGGCAAAGGCCTCGTGGATCTGCTGGAAGGAATCGACCGGTCTGGTTCCATCAATCATGCTACCAAGGAGATGGGCATGGCATATTCCAAGGCATGGAAGATCATCAACAATGCGGAAGCAAAATCCGGACTGACATTGGTGGAACGGGAAGGCCCCGGGGGATCCAGGCTGACCCGGGAGGGGCAGGATCTGGTGCATCTGTACCGTGAACTGTCTTCTCATGCCCAGCAGGCGGTGGATGATCTGCTGGCCGGTGGTCTCGAGGAGCTGGAATAAGGGAAAGAAGTGAGGGAAATACATGCGCAAGATAAAAGTAGAGGAGGCAGTCGGACAGACACTGTGTCATGATATGACTGCGATCCTGGAAAACGGATACAAAGGAGTCCGCTTCAAACGGGGGCATCTTATTTCAGAAGAAGATATTCCGGTACTCAAGGATATGGGTAAGGATCATATCTTCGTATGGGAACCGGATGCTAATGAGGTCCATGAAGAGGATGCCGCCCGGATCCTCAGTGAGGCGATGTGCGGAGCGCATGTTGTGAAAAGCGCGCCCAGTGAAGGAAAAATCGGATTCACCTCCGATGTGAAAGGCCTTGTTTGT
>CAJGCI010000214.1 GCA_904501855.1 Oscillospiraceae bacterium
AAGATAATGAAAGGAGCTGTTGCATTAGAATTCTGAGATTCTAGTGCAACAGTTCCTGATTCCGGATCTCTTCAAGCTGTACAACAACTTCGTGCTCTACCATGACCGCAACGCCAAATACTATTACGACAACGTCATCACCGGCACCGGACACGGAAAGGCCTCGGACTGTGTCTACTGCGGCAGCTGCGAGATAGTCTGCCCGCAGCAGCTGAACATCCTCCAGCTGCTCAGGAAAGTGGCGGAGACATTTGAATAGGATTGCCATCCAGCCGGACGTTTCTGCACCTGTTTTCCGGCCGTATGGCCGTTTGACGATGCGAGACAGCTCCAGTATAATTATTTCCAGAAAATACCTTCCCGGAGGAGGAAGAAACCATGAGAAAAACAATGATACGACGGGGGACGGGAGTCCTGCTGGCGCTCCTTCTGATCGTGAGCCTGCTCCCTGCGGGGGTCCTGGCGGAATCCCGCAACGAGTTCGGCATCGAGAGATATGTGGCGCTGGGAGACAGCTTTGCCGCCGGTCTCAATGAGGATAGGGAGATCGGAGGAGTCCCCAAGATCCCCACCGGAGAACTGGACGAGGACGGGGAAGAGGAAATGGTCGAGGTCTTCGGCACCTCTCAGACCGGTTATGCCACCCGTCTTGCCCACATGCTGAATCTCTCCGGAGCCGGACGGCTGGATCAGAACCGTCCCGATGACGGTTACCGGTCCTGGGCCTACTGCGGCATGCGGACGAAAGATCTGCGGCACTATCTGGATCCCACGTTCCCTCACGACGATAACGATACGTATTTTCAGTGGGAAGGCATCCATTCCAACTATCAGCTATATCTGAAGGATATCGCCGAGGATCTCCGGAATGCGGATCTGATCACGCTGGGGGTCGGAGGAAACGATTTCTTCACAGCGCCTCTGCAGGAGACGCTCCTGGAGATGGTGGAGAAAGCTGAGACGGAAGAGGAGACGCTGGCCCTTCAGCAGGCAGAACTCCTCCTTCAGGAAGAACAGGACGGGAATGCGCTGGAACAGATCACGGGGCTTCTGGAAACCATGGGATGGCTCGGAGAGTTCTTTTCCATGTTTCTCTCCAAGATGATGACCGGATATGCCGAGATGGCGGAGAACTTTCCGGTGATCGTGGAACTTCTGCGGCAGATGAATCCCGATGCGCAGATCCTGCTGGATCACGTGCCCAATCCGATCAGCAATGTGTCCGTGACCGGCAACTCCGTGATCACGCTGGGGCAGATCCTGGGGACGGTGGTCATTCCCGCCAATCTTCTCATTGACGCCACTGCGAAAAAATATGACTGCGAAGTGGTGGAGACGGTGGATATTCCCATCGGGGACGCACTCCATCCCACCAACGAAGGCTATCAGCTGATCGCACAGAGAAGCTATGACAAGCTCCGTGCTGTGGATCATTCCTTCCGGGATGTGGAGAAGGGTCTCTGGTATGAGGATGCAGTGAATTACGTGTCCTCCCGACAGATCATGACCGGCACCGGTGCGGATACCTTCTCACCCTACGCCACGGTCACGAGAGGGATGGTGGCGCAGACCCTCTACGCCCAGGAGGGAAGACCCGGTGTGACCTCCTCCGCCGGCTTCCGGGATGTTCCGGAAGGAAAATGGTACTCCGATGCCGTGAACTGGTGCGTCGGGAACCATCTGGCGGCAGGATACACCGACAACACCTTCCGGCCGGAACAGGCCGTGACCAGGCAGCAGTTCATTGCCATCCTGTATCAGCATGCGCTGCGTGCCGGAAAAGACACCTCCCAGCTGGGACGCCTCACCGGCTATGCCGACGGGGATGCCGTGGAGGAATATGCCCGTCCGGCCATGAAGTGGGCGCTGGGACATCGGCTGATCACCGGTACCGACCGCCGTACGCTGGATCCCACCGGGAAGACGACACGGGCACAGATGGCCGTGATTTTAAAAGCATATGATCAGATGAGATGACGAAAAGCAGTCTGGCGCTGCGGTCGCATGACCGCAGCGCCAGTTTTTTCTTTTCGCAAATCGGAGCGGGATCGCTCACCGGACGAATATCCATCCGTTACATACCGGATGCCGAAGACCGTCTCCATTCTCCCAGCAGCGCACCTCCAATGATGAGAACCGCGCCCAGGATCTGAACGGGGGACATGGTCTCCTGCAGGAACACCGCGGCGAAGAGCAGTGCCGAAACAGGTTCCACATAGCTCAGCAGCGCCACGGAATGTGCGGGGAGGTTCTGCATTCCGGAAAAATACAGGAGATAGGCAAGACCGGTGTTGACCGCGCCCAGAACAAGAAGTGCCGGGATCTCATGTTTCTGCGGGACCGGCAGCCCCGCGGCGAGAAGGACATAAAGAAGAACGACCACAAAGGCCACATCCAGTTCGATGGCGGCAGACTGCAGTCCGCCGGTACGGCTGATGTGTTTATTGAACACGATCAGCGCCGCGTATAACAGTGCGGCGATGAAGGCCACGATGAGGCCCCGGATGCTCATGCCTCCCCCGGCGATGCTGCCGCTGATGCAGATCAGTCCGAAGGCCACAAGACAGGCGGCACCGATGCGCATGCCGGTGAGCTTCTCCCGGAAGAGGAGCGGTGATAGGACCAGCACGATCATGGGTCCGGAGTAATCGATCAGAGTGGCAAGGCTGACGTTCAGAAGCTGATACGCCTCAAACAGCGCGATCCAGTCGAGACCCAGCGCCACGCCGCCGCACAGAAGAGGGACGGCCTCGGCACGGACGGCGGAGCGGTCAAAGCCGCCCCGGAACAACACGATCGCCGTCAGAAGGATCCCGCCGATGAGAGTACGGAACAGCACGATCTGGCCGCCCTGCAGATTGATGCCCGCCACCAGCAGACCGTTGGTGCCGAAGATCAGCATCGCCAGAAGATAACAGATATAATAGATCGCTTTGTGAGACTGTCCG
>CAJGCI010000215.1 GCA_904501855.1 Oscillospiraceae bacterium
AGAAGAAGCCCGGGAAGAGACGCTTCAGATGCTGGAAGTGTATGCCGACTGCTGTGAGAAGGTTCTGGCCATGCCTGTGATCCGCGGTGACAAGACGGAGAAGGAAAAATTCGCCGGTGCCGTCAACACCTACACCATCGAGTGCATGATGCACGACCACAAGGCTCTTCAGTCCGGCACCAGCCATTTCTTCGGTGACGGATTCACCCGTGCATTCAACATCACCTTTACCGATAAAGAAAACAAGCTCAGCTTCCCCTATCAGACGAGCTGGGGAATGTCCACCCGTGTCATCGGCGGTCTCATCATGACCCACGGCGACAATAACGGTCTGGTCCTGCCGCCGAAAGTGGCACCCATCCAGGTCATCGTCGTTCCCGTTGCTCAGCAGAAAGAGGGCGTTCTGGACAAGGCCTATGAGCTTCTGGATCGTCTGAAGGCAGCCGGGATCCGGGCACGGATCGATGCATCCAGCAACTCCATGGGCTGGAAATGTGCCCAGTGGGAGATGAAGGGTGTTCCCGTCCGTCTGGAGATCGGCCCGAGAGATATTGAGAACAACGTATGCATGGCTGTGCGCCGTGACAACGGCGAGAAAGTCACTGTCGGTCTGGAAGAACTGGAATCCATGATCCCTCAGGTCCTGGATCAGGTCCAGCAGGGCCTGTTTGACAAGGCCAAGGAAAATCTGGACAGCCACATCTTTGCCGCTTCTTCCGTTGAGGAAGCCAAGGCCCTTCAGGAAGAGCACGGCGGGTTCATCAAAACCATGTGGTGCGGAGATCTGGCCTGTGAAGAGAAGATGAAAGAGGAGGCCGGCATGTCCTCCCGCTGCATCCCCTTCGATCAGGAAAATCTGGGCGACACCTGCCCCTGCTGCGGAAAACCCGCCAAACACATGATCTACTGGGGCATCGCCTACTGATCAATCCAAAAAAATCACGGGCGCCGGTCTGTTCCGGTGCCCGTTTTCCGTCTTCCAAAAAAAGTACCATCCCCCTGCCGGGAATGATATAATGAGCCTATCAGTTAGGAATCATTTAGAGAGGAATCATACTATGAGGAGAAGACCATCTCTGTTCTGGCGGATCCTGTTGGGGCTGTTGCTGCTGGCACTGCTGTTCCCCACCACCTCTCCGCTCATCTCTTTCGGAAATACCCCCACCGCCCCGAAAGCCTCCCCTACCGGAGCATCCGGGCATCCCATGATCTTTGAAGATGTGGAGGAATCGGACTATTTTTATGACGCGGTACGCTGGGCAGTGGAACACGGCATCACGGAGGGCACCTCCGACACGACCTTTGCTCCCAAAGATTACTGCTCCCGCGGCCAGGTCATCACATTCCTGTGGAAAGCCATGGGCTCCCCGGAACCGCAGAGCAGTTCTCATCCGTTCACGGATGTTCCGGAGGATGCGTACTACACCAAGGCAGTTCTGTGGGCTGCGGAACAGGATATCGCATCGGGAACCTCCGAATCCACCTTCTCTCCGAATGCACCCTGCGCCCGGGCACAGGTCATGACCTTCCTGTGGAAGCTGAAAGGGCAGCCGGCTGCAACCAGCAGCGCCGGAAGTTTCCCCGATGTTACCACCGCGGATTACTTTTATGCACCGGTCATGTGGGCCGCAAAGGAGAAAATCACCACCGGACTCATCGATTCCCGTTTCGGCGCAATGGATCAGTGCAACCGCGCTCAGGTGGTCACGTTCCTCTGGCATGCGCTTGGCAAATAATAATACCGATAACAACAAACAGGAGGATCTACCGTACTTCGGCAGATCCTCCTGTTTTGTTATTCTTCCAGCGGCGGAAAACCGTCTCGTGAGATGGCTGCGTTGGTAAACCGTCTGTCTTCCGTCACTTCCCGGATCACTTGCAGGAAGGACGGCAGCTCATACGGTGTCTGGGGAGACGGCAGCTCCACTTCACAGTAGGCATACTGGGTAAACCCCTCAAAAACATCGATCTCCGCCACAAGGTCCCCGACGGGCACACACCACCGCGTCTTATGGATGACTCTCCGCTCCGGGTCTGCTTGTTTCTGCAGTTCCCTGTACTCCTCCTCGGACAGTTCCCGTTCGATCTCGATGCGCTGCAGCATGTCGATGCGGGTCTTCTCGGTGGACGTATAGGTCACAGTTCCCTGTTCCTCCGACCTCCGGATCCGCTTGGATGCTCCTTCCTGCGTTCCCAGAAGGTACGTCTGCGTGATCGCGATGCACCGAGCCGCATGTTTTCTCAAATCCGATTCCTCCGGCAGTGCCACGAGGAATTTTCGTTCAATTTCCAGTGGGAGATCCATCTCATGTCCTCCTTCAGTGACGCGTCCCCAGAAAGCCTTCCAGAATCAGACTGGCGGCAACGGCATCGATGACTTTCTTGTGCTTTTTTTCTTTCCTGCCATTGGCATGGAGGATATCGTGGGCGGCAACGGTGGTCCACCGTTCATCCCACAGCACGATCTCGCGGTCCGTGCGTTCTTTCAGCAGGGCTTTCAGTTCTCTCGCCTTCTCACAGCGGGGTCCCTCAGTTCCGTCCATGTTTTTCGGCAGTCCCAGCACGAGGATCCCGGCATCACACCGGTCTGCTTCCCAGCAGATGGTATCTGCCAGCCGCTCCATATTCCATTCATCCACGATCCAGGCATTTCCCACCAGTGTCTCGGTGACATCCGAGACCGCCAGTCCCGTATGCTGGTCGCCGTAATCGATGGCCATGATCTTCAAATTCGTTCGCTCCGTTTCCTTATTTATAATAGCGCTTCTTCTTTCTTCTGCGGTGATTATACCATACTCCTGTTTTCATCACATCAGAAACGGCAAATTTTTCGTCCATTTTTCCGGGTTTTAAAAAGTGACAATTTAATGAAAAAATAGATTGACCCTTTGACAGCGCTGTGTTATATTATGAATTACCTGTCGGAAGAGAGGTTTTCTTTTTGCGC
>CAJGCI010000216.1 GCA_904501855.1 Oscillospiraceae bacterium
AGGTGACCATAGATGAAGAACGGAAAAAACCAGATCCAAATGTGATCCATCCGATCGCAGGATATGATAAGGAAATATACGTCAAACCGATTGTAAAGAATCCGAATATTATTGTCGGGGATTTTACCTACATTGCAGACTCAGAATTTGAAAGTCATGTAACAAACTATTATCCCTGGAGCAGAGATAAGCTTATCATCGGCAAGTTCTGTCAGATTGCAGCGGGCGTCGAGTTTGTTATGAATGATGCGAATCACCAGATGAATGCTGTAACGACATTCCCGTTTTATACACTTGAAGGATGGGAAATGAACGCTCCCGATCCGTCTGAAATGCCGTTCAAAGGAGATACTGTGATCGGCAATGACGTGTGGATCGGCCAGAACGCGGTGATTCTTCCTGGAGTTCATATCGGTGACGGAGCCATCGTCGGAGCAAATAGCGTGGTCGGGAGTGATATTGATCCCTACACCATTGTGGTGGGAAATCCCGCAAAGGTTCTACGGAAACGATTTGATGATGAACTGATTGATCTGATACTCCGATTCAAATGGTGGGATAGAAGCATTGAAGAAATTGATAGCCTGATTCCGATTCTGACTTGCAGCGATCTGGGGAAAGTCAAAGAAGAACTGAGGGTGAGACTATGATTATACTGATAACAGGGGCATCCCATGCCGGAAAAACGCTTCTGGCACAAAAGCTGCTCGAAAAATACAACTGCCCGTATCTGTCAATCGACCACCTGAAAATGGGCTTGATCCGCAGCGGCAATACTGATCTGACGCCGGAGGACGACGATGAATTGACGGAATATCTGTGGCCTATTATCCGGGAGATCGTTAAGACAGCGATTGAGAACCAGCAAAATCTTATAGTAGAAGGCTGCTATATTCCATTTCATTGGAGACTGGATTTTGATGAGCGATATTTACCGTCAATTCGTTTTATTTGCCTTGCCATGAGCGAGAGATATATCGAGAACCATTTCAGTGAGATCATTGGATACGAGTCGGAAATTGAAGACAGGCTGGTCGATGAAGATTGTACGATAGAGAGCCTGAGGGCAGGCAACAGAGATATCATCAATGGCTTTCAACATGCAGGGGAACAGGTCGTACTGATTGATTCTGATTATGAGCAAACAATAAAAGGGCTTCTGGACCGACAATCGGAGTTTTCGGAGATGGATTATGGTTAAAATCTCGTTGCTAATCGGAGAAGTTATTTTTACTTTGGTATGGTTGATTTGCCGAGGGATCACCGGGGTCGTTCAAAAAAGATTTTGCTGGAAACAGGAAGCTTTGCTCCTGTTGATGTATATTAACTTAGCCGTGATCATACGCTTTGTTTTTTATCCGTTTTTCGCCATCGACGGTCAAGTTCAGCCATTGATCATTCAGACAAAGGAAATCTTTCCGCCGCGGATCAATCTTATTCCCTTTTTTTACATCACCGATTATGAGGTAAAACGCGAGGCGCTCATCAACATCATCGGGAATGTGTCACTCTTTATCCCGACAGGAATCATTCTCCCGATCCTGTACAAACGCCTGAACAGCTTTTGGAATGTGCTTCTGGCGGGAGCCGGTATTTCTCTTTGTATCGAAGTGATTCAGCTTCTGCTGTCAAACAGCGTAACGGACATTGACGATCTGATATTGAACACGGCGGGGGTTATCATTGGTTACGCTGTATTCTCTCTTGTCAGAAGGCTGATAAAAAGAGCGTGACAAATTCCAGTTTGTAGATATGTTCCCGTGAACTGGCAGCCCTCTAAAACCGGTTGACATGTTCCTGACGAACAGGCAAAACGTTGACATGTTCCTTACCGCATTTTTGCGAACAGACAGCAGTCAGTGGACATGTTTCCCTTTACCAACGAGGGGTATGAAGTAGCAGTTTCATTGACTCGTGCCACGTCGAAACGGTATGCTGCTTGTACCACCAAAAGAAGGATTTCATTTCAGTGCCCTATGAGCCGAAAGATGCGGAGTATCTGAAGCAACTGAAATGAGATTTGCAAATAGGAATTATGTGGGTGAGTTAATTGGATAATTGTATTTGGTGCAATCTGTCTGAAGAAGATAAACAGTATCAGGTATGCGAGACTGCATTCTGGTCTGTTTTTCTTGCAGATGAGCAGGATTACATCGGACGATGTATCTTGGTTTTGAAACGTCACTGCGGTTCAATGTCAGAGATGACAGATGATGAATGGGAAGAGCTTCGCAAGCTGATTTGCAAAATAGAGACCTGCTTAAAGACTGTGTTGGGTGCAACTCTGTGTAATTGGAGTTGTTTGATGAACAGCTTTTATAAAGAATCCGAACCTGATCCTCATCTTCATATTCATGTCAGGCCAAGATATGATGAACCAGTGATGGTTAATGGATGCATTTACATTGATAGCGAGTTTGGCCATCATTATGCGGTAAACAAATGCGGAACTATCCCTGTCAAAGATAAAGAAGAATTGTTTAACCGACTAAAGGAATGGCTGAAGCACCATTCATGAGATCAACATGTTACGATTTGCGTAAAGGAATCTATTATGATCAAAAGAGCAGGAAAGGATGAAGTCCGAGATCTTGCCATCATGGCGATACAAATGTGGACGGATCATGATCTGGAAGATTTGGAAGCAGAGTTTCGAAAATTGGCAATGAACAGTGAAGCAGTATGCTTTATCAAATATGCTGAAGGTAAACCGATCGCGTTTGCGCAATGTCAGCTGAGGCATGATTATGTAGAGGGTACGGAGAGTTCTCCAGTCGGATATCTTGAAGGCATTTTTGTCTCCGAAGGATATCGAAAGACGGGATATGCCACAGAACTGCTGTTAGAATGTGAGAAATGGGCAAGAGAAAAAGGCTGTACTGAATTTGCCAGCGATTGTGAAATTGACAATATTGAAAGTTTAAGGTTCCA
>CAJGCI010000217.1 GCA_904501855.1 Oscillospiraceae bacterium
GCACCATGGGAAAGGCCTCCGAGGAGAAGATCCGGAACTTCTACCGGGAGACCATCGACAAGGTGCAGCCCCGCACCGTCGTCCCCATTCACTGGGACAATTTCTTCTCGCCGCTGGACCGGCCCATCCGGGACATGCTCCGCATCGCGGACAACACCCGCCGGGCCATGGACCATGTGGCGCGCTACTGCGGCGAACGGGACATCGAATTCATCATTCAGTATCCGCTGATCCGTCTTCGCTTCTGACCGGACATGAAAACAGACCCGGTGCCTCGGCACCGGGTCTTTCTGCGTCAGATTCGATTGTTCAGGCGGACTTGATGGAAGTGATCTTCCACTCGCCGTCGGTCTTTGCCAGGGTGATGTTCCAGTCTTCCGTACTGGGTTCCACGGACTTGAGATACTCGCCCATGGCATCCATCATCACCGGCAGAAGGGCATTGTAGAGAATGGCCATGGCCGCTTCCTCTCCGTCGGAAGCCATGACGGATTCAATCTCCTCGCTGTGTTCCTCGAAGATGGCGTCCTGCTCCTCCTCGGAGACCAGTTCTGAGGGATCCATGCCGCTCATCTTCTCTGGGTCGACGCCGTAGGTCACGTTCACGGCGGCCTTCGCCGTATCGCCGTCCACGGAGAGATCCTTCAGCTCATACTCCTGGAACATGGCGTCGTTGTAGGTCTCGATGAAACGGATGACACTGTCCTTCGTCTCCTCATTGAGAAGCTCCGGGGAGATCCCGTTTTCCTCGGAGATGCCCATATACTCGTAGGCGCTCTCCGGATCCTCCGGGTCGAAGAACTCATCAAACAGACCCGCTTCCCAGATCTCTTCGGCGCAAAATTTCTTCGCTTCGGCAGGGTGTCCGTCCACGAGACTGTCCATCAGACCGGTCACGGTCTCCGTGGCCAGGTCTTCGGGTGTTTTTTCCGGCTCCGCCGGAGTCTTGTCCGGGGCGGCGCCGCAGCCGGCCAGCAGCAGTACGAAGCACAGCGCCAGCAGCAGGCTGATCATGCGTGTTGTTTTCATGGTACTACTTCCTTTTTTCAAGTTGCTGGGACCGCCCGGCCCGCGGCCGGTGTCCCGCCGGTCTCTCTAAGCCGAATATATCATACTGCATCCCCGCTGACAATGGCAGGGAAGAAAAAGAACAAGCCCGCAGTCCGAAAGGAACTGCGGGCTTGATGTACGGTGATCTTACTGCCAGTTGGTGGCTTTGCCGTCCCAGGTCAGGATGCCTTTGGCACCGCCGGAGATGTTGCCGTCCTTGTCGATATCGAAGTCGGCGTCCAGAGTACCGTTGCCGAATGCGCTCTTCAGCTTGGCGTTGTAGTGGACACTGCCGTCCTCGTGCGGCTCATAGATGCCGGTCTCGAACGGATAGTGGATGTTCTTGATGATCTTTACGATCGCTTCGCCCTTGATGGTCATGGCTTCGTCATCGCGGTCGATGTTGAAGGTGCCGGGATGAGAGCCCATAAAGTGTACGGTGCAAGGATGTTCAAAATGTTTGATTGCCATGATGTTACCCCTTCTTATTATGATTTCGCCGGCATTGGCAGCCGGTATTTTAAGACCTGTTAATACTTTACCAATATTTTTTGGCGGTGTCAACGAGAGAGGCAGGAGAATCCTCCGCATTGCGGCGTGAACGGGGCACGCGGGCCGGTTTTTCCGGGCGCAGGAAGAAAATGGATGCTTTTACACCAAAAATCATGTAAGATGAAACCATAAGAAAATCACCGGAGAAAGAGAGAATGGAGATGAAAAAGAGATCCGTCATCAGCATCCTGCTGATCCTGTCTTTCCTGACCGCCCTCGTTCCCTCTGCCCTTGCGGCAGACAGCCAGCACGAGATCCGCGGAAGCTATACGTATTTTCCAACCCTGGGGATCCTGGGGGTCCTGGACAACCAGACGGAGACCTTCACCTACTGCGACGACTGGTTTCTGGGAAACGGATACGACATCACCAAGGATCTGGCCCTGATCTCGCTGAACTTCACCCAGGCCTCCTTCGGCAAGGCCTTCGTGCCGGAGGACCGCAACTATGAGAATCAGAAGGAGTTTCTCACCAAATGCGGCTTCGAAGGATACGACTGCAACTATTATTTCAAAAATCAGTCGGAATTCGACTCCATGGCCGTAGGCTGTGCCCATAAGAAGCTGTCCGACGGCTCCACCCTCCTCGCGGTGGGGACCCGGGGCCACAACTATCTGAAGGAATGGGCCGGCAATGTCAACGGCGGCACGGAAGGGGACTGGAAGGGATTCCGCCTCTGCGCCGATCAGATCCTGGACTTTACGAAACAGTACATCGCCGCACAGAAGATCACCGGGGAGATCCGCATCTGGATGGTGGGCTACAGCCGTTCCGCCATCTCCGCCAATCTGGCGGCGGGGGATCTGGACCGGGGCTACGATCTGGGCGATGTGACCCTGCCCCGGGAGAACATGTTCGTCTATGTGTTCGAATCTCCAGAAGGCTCGTCGGCCGCCGACTGCCACGACAGGATCTTCAACAACATCCATAACTTCTACAATCCCGCGGACATCGTGGGATACGTCCCCATGGATTTCTGGGGCATGGACCACTTCGGCGAGGACATCCTCCTTCCCGCGGCCCACACCGACCCGGACTACGCAGCCCGCCGGGACGTGATGTTCCGGGAGCTTGCCACCATCCCGCTGGGTCCGCTCTATCTCATCGACACCTTCCAGATGCTCAGTCTGGATCCCGCCCGGAACGTGCCGGCGGGACCGGACAAGATCACCCAGGTGGAGTACTATGACATGCTGGTGGAGATGCTGAAGACGGTGGTCCCCACCCGGGCCGACTTCGAACCGTACATGGCGGATGTCGAGGAGCTGCTGGGCACCATCCTGGGAAACAGCGGTCCGGAATGGGGCCAGGCCCTCCAGACCC
>CAJGCI010000218.1 GCA_904501855.1 Oscillospiraceae bacterium
AGTGGAAACGGAGATAAAGAGGGGGAGGATTCTCCCCAGCATACAAAGATCGAATATGCCTATTCCAAGATGGCCGATGGTGCCGGGATTCGGATGACGGAGTGCAGACTGCATGAGGAAAACGGCCGATTCCATTTCATGACTCGACGCTTCGACCGGGACCCGGTGTCCGGGAAAAAGATCCATATGCAGTCCCTGGGAGCCATGGCCCATTTCGATTTCAATCTGCCCGGCGCATACAGCTATGAGCAGGCAGTTCAGGTCATGCGCCAAATCCGCATCTCCAATATGGAGATCAGCCAGTTTTTCCGCAGAATGGTTTTTAATGTCGTGGCGCGCAATCAGGATGATCATGTGAAAAACATCTCGTTTTTAATGAACCCGGCGGGACGTTGGAGCCTGGCACCGGCATATGATATGACCTATGCGTATAATCCTCACGGGATGTGGACTGGTACGCATCAGATGAGCATTAATGGAAAGCGGGAGGGCATCACCCGTCAGGACATTCTGGCTTCCGCCAGAAATATGGGGGTGAAACAAGCGGAAGCGGAAAGGACCATCGAAGAGGTTCAAAACAGCCTTGCCGACTGGAATCGGTTTGCAGAAGACGCCGGGCTGAAAGAACACGTTACGCAGAGAATCAGAGAGCAATTTGTGATCCTCTAAAATAATACAAAAAGACCCGCCGCCGGTCTGAGTTTCTCAAGCCGGCAGCGGGATCTCTGTTTTTTGTTCGGTCAGAGGAAGTGATAGTACAGGAATACGGTGACCACATAGAAGACGATCATGCCGCACAGAACGAGGGCCTGTTTCACCCGGTGGTCCGTGAGCAGTCCCACGAATTCCCGTACCGCGGCGTTGGGCCAGAAATACCATTTGGTCCTGGAGCCCATCCCCACGGCATTCATCCCTACCCGGCGGGCCATGAGTCCGCTGCGGAACACGTGATAGTTGGTGGTGGAAAAGGCCACGTTGCCCTCACCGCCGCGCTCTCGGAGAAGATCCCGGGAGTTCCGCATGTTCTCATAGGTGGACACGGACCGGTCCTCCTGCAGGATGTGCTCCTCCGGAACGCCCTGTTCCATGAGATAGCGGGCCATGGACTCGCTCTCGGCGCAGACCTCATCCGGTCCCTGACCGCCGGAGGGCACCAGAACGGGAGCACGGCCGGACTCGTCGATCTGTTCCCGGTAGAACTTCAGCGCCCGGTCCGCCCGACCCTTCAGGAGAGGAGTGGGGGTTCCGTCTTTCTTCAGGCCGCATCCCAGAATGAGGATGTGGTCCTTGTTTTTGTCCGGTTTGTAGGTGGTGACGATGATCATGGCGATGATGGTGCCGATGACCATGCATTCAAAGTACAGATACACGGAGGCGAAGAGGTTGGTGAGCATATCCCGGACCATCACGTAGAAATGGGAGCCGGAGACATAGTAGTCCGCCTTCCACAGAAACACGATGCCGCCAACCATCAGCACCGACAGGATGATCCCCAGGATGTTGACGAACCGCCGGCCCTCATGCCGGATCAGCGCGATGTTGGAGATGCACAGTGCCAGGGAGAACAGCAGCACGAAGGGAGCGGTGAAGATCATGAAGGCCTTGGCCGAAGAGATGAGCAGACCGATGAGGTTCGTGATCTGGACTTCCGGCTCATAGGTCCAGAAGTAGCTGCGGGAGACCAGAAAGACCACCTGCAGCAGATACACGAGCATCAGGATGGTGAAGCCCGCGTAGTAGATGGTGTTGTAGGAATAGGGGTCATACCGCAGCTGCCGGAAGAAGGCGCGGATCAGCATCCCCAGGGCCGCCAGATGAAATACGACGTACACCGCGAGAAACCAGGGGACGGAGATGGTTGGTCTCGTGAGGATCACGGCCATCCCGATGAGCATGGCCACGGTCAGGAACGCGATATTCCACACCGTGGGCTTTTTATCCAGAGTATAAAAACGATGAAACATGGGTGTGCTCCTTTGCACAATCGGACTGGAAACGATTATATCACGGAGGGCGGTTCCGGGCAATGCGGAAGGGACGATCGGCGTATTTTAAGATCCGGCCGAGACCGGCTCGGCAGAAAACCCAAATGGGAACGATGGCAAATGGATAAAAATGACAAAAAAAGTAAAGAATTCTGAAATACCCCGTAAGTTTTTCCTATTTATATTACAATATAAGACAGATCTTCCCGGAAATGGAGAGCCCGGCGGGGATCGAAAACTATCCCCAATGTATCCCCCAAAGAAGACAGGAAAAGAAAGAATGAAAAAGAATGCGAAACGGCTGCTTGGCCTGCTGATCGCTCTTGCCATGATGGTGTCCCTGGTGGGGACCATGGCTCTGGCGGACAGCAGCACGGTCGGCCCCGATGATCAGGTGACCTATATCGGCACCAGCGTTTCCTCCGGGTTCTTCCTGGAACAGAAAAAAGAAGAATGGGAAGATTCAGAAGTTTGGGACACCATAGTGGAGGAATGGAGAACTATCGATAAGAATTCTCCGGAAATCCGTCTGGCCTATCGGCCCTATGACCTGCTGGCCCCCAGAAGCGCGCCTCGCCTCGTGGCGGAAGGTCTTGGAATGATCGAAAAAGAAAATTTTTCCAATCAGTGCGAAAACTTCCACAAGATGTGCTTCACCGGTCTGCGCACCTCCGAACTGCTGCGCTTCCTGTACGGCAGAGACAGCGCCTGGGACAAGAAGATGGCAAAAGACTGGATCAGTCAGGAATATATGAATGGCGAGTACAGTGGCTTCACGCAGGCTGATGTTAACGGGCTGTATGACGAAGACAAGGGACCTCAGAGCTGGATCAAAAATTCGAAGTACGTCATCGTGGAGATCGGCGCCAACGACGTCATGACCACCGTCATCGA
>CAJGCI010000219.1 GCA_904501855.1 Oscillospiraceae bacterium
CGGAACAACAGCTTCTGGGTCAAGATCTTCCGGAAACTGCATCTGTTCGGATTCTGAAATTGCTCATACACCAGATCCCGGAACGATTTGTTCCGGGATTTTTTTGGAGTGGCGTCTCCGGACGGATTGTGATACAGTATCCTTGTTGTGAGGTGAATCGATTTGAAAAATTCCACAGGAACGATCCTGTCGCTGATCTTCGGGCTGTTCTTCATCGGTCTCGGGATCTATCTGGGCACCCGGGAAGCGGCGGCCAGCGGACAGGGGACCGGTAATATCATACTCACGGCAGCGGTAGTTCTGGCCGTTGGCATCCTCTATGCCATCATCCGGTACCGCAACATGAAAAAGTAGGATGAGAACGAATGATCTTCGATAAACTGCTCCGTAAAATGGAAGACGGCGGCACGATCCGGGACCGGGATGTGGTGTGCCGCTGCAAGGGCGTGCGCGCCGGCCAGGTCCGGGCGTGCATCCGGCAGGGGAATACCACCCTGGAAGCGCTGCAGGAAAAACTGGGCGTCATGTCCGATTGCGGATTCTGCGAATATAAGATCCGGCGGCTGCTGGAGGAGGAACAGGCGGAGATATCGAACGGTTGACTGAATACAGAGAAAGAGAGCCGCAACCCAATCCGGGATGCGGCTCTCCTTATGGAACAAGGCGGATCCAGAACGGATCCGCCTTGAGTGTTATGTGCGATTGTTGATCAGATCTTGCGGTCACGAACCTGCGAATCGTAATGCTTGTTCAGCAGAGGACGCACCACGTAATAGATCATCTTGTTTTCCAGGTTGAACATGAAGATGGAAAACGTGCCGACAAATGCCAACAGACCAAGGCCGGTGGCAGTCTTGCAAATCTTCCAAACAGTTGAAGCTTTCATAGTGTTTCTTCCTCCTTACCACGCCATAGAATCATCGAACTCGACCAGAGTCGGATCCAGCGGTTCCTCGTTCATAACAACGCTCATGTAATTGTTGATGGCATTCCGCATTTCCTGTCTGGGAATAGTACGATGATCTTCCAGGTCCTGCGGGAGGAAGAGGAAGCGGAAGCCGTGTGCGTTGGCTTCTTCTTCCAGCATGGAGTGGATACCGTTCATACCCTTACATGCCACGTTGTCGTTGCAGATGACCATGTCGCAGTTGAACTGTTTTGCCCAGTCCCAAACCGCATTGACGTTGTCCCAGCCGCCGACGGCGTGGTGACGCATGATGCCTTTTTCCTCGATACGGGCGATGTCATACAGGGCACGTTCCGGATCGGAGGTGTCGATGAACACGTTGCCCATGGTGGAGTCCATGTTCAGGATGATGGCGACGCCCCAGCAGTTCTGGATCCAAGTCGGGAAATCACAGTAGTAGACCGCGGAGGGTCCCCACAGGAATGCTCTGTGACGGGTCTTGCCTTTATACGGCTTGATCTTGTTCACATAGCAGTATTCCATGATCTTGACGACTTTCTTGTCGTTCTTGGAGAAGTACGGTTTCATGGCGTTGCCCAGTGCAAATTCCACGAGCTTGTACAGCGTCTCGGCAATACCGCCAAGCGGGGAGTACGGGGTCTTGAAGTAATCCCACTTCTGATGCTCATACTCCAGCTGTTCGTTGGAGCGTTTTGCCACTTTCATCATGGCATCCATGTCGTATTTTACGCCATACACATCTTCAATGAACTTAATGGTATTCTTCAGCTCATCCAGCGTGTAATCGTGGCCTTCCGGCGTGTTGTGCTGCATGGCGTTCATGAAGGGGTGATAGGCCAGACCCATGTCCTCGAAACGCCGTCTCTGGAACATGGAGGTGGACTCGGATGCGTTGCACGGTGTATTGGAAGAAATCGCCGCTTTACCGACGATGGGGAATGCGTCGTCCAGAGTGACACCGGTCTCCGCCGAGCAGCGGGAGCAGACGTCGGCGGGAAGTCCGAAGGATTCTGCCACGTCAATATAGTACGGTTCCATGTGCTGGTCGATATCGCAGACCACGAATTCAGGCAGAGTCTGCAGAGGGATGGAAGTCAGCGTGGGGAAGCCGCCCATGAACAGATGAGGCAGTGCCTCGTCGATGCCAACCACATTATAGGTGTTCTTTCCGCCGCCTACACGACGGTCATTGGCGATGATGTTCACCATCATGTCGGTGATGCAGTGTACGATGGTGTTGGAGTTGAGGCAGGCCACCTTCAGCTCATATCCGCGATAGCCTTCAAACAGACGATCCAGGAATGCGAAAGTTCCCAGATAGGAACCCATCCACCGGTATTCCCAGAATGCCTTCAGGAAGTTCATCGGGGATTTGCCGATCATCAGGCCCATCATACCAAGGTTCTTCAGCCAGCATACATAGGCCTGCATGGTGTCCTTGACACCGCGCCACTCACGATATTTTGCGATACCAGTCTGGTCATAGTAACGGGTACGCTGACCGCCGACACCGTTCTCGGCCATCCAGATAGGATCGAACTTCTTCAGTTTGTCATCGACGAAATTGATGACGGGATCCAGAGGATTCTTAATCTTTAAATTCATTCTATGACTCCTCCTCAGCTATTGATTTTCTTGATTTCCAGGGATTCCACGAAGGCCTGGAAACGGGTGCGAAGCTGTCCCACGGAACCAATGGCGTATTCTTTCTCAATGGTGCAGCTGGGGATGTCCAGCTCGTTGATCATGATGTGGGAAGCCAGAACTTTCTCATAGCTCCAGAATTCGCAGAACTTCATGTTCTGGATAATGATGCCGTCAGCATTGAACTCCTTGGCCAGATTCGCCAGGAAGTCGTGTCTCTGGTCGATCTTGGCGGGATCCATGAAGCGGGCGCAGAGGTTGGTTTCCAGATAGTGGCGGGCGATGGCATCGAATGCGCTCTC
>CAJGCI010000220.1 GCA_904501855.1 Oscillospiraceae bacterium
AGGAACTGGTGCTGGTGGATGGAATGTGCGGTATTGGCTAGTGTGTATCTCAATCTATTCCGTTTGATTTAAAACTAAAAACAAAAGGTCATGAAGAATGTTTTCTACGATTCGTGGGTAGCCAAGGCTGCCCTTTGTTTAAGTCAGTGTCACACCATCATGCTCTTCGGATTCGTGTTTTCGAAGCTGAAGCAGGAGGAAGTGACACAAAGAACAAGGAACCATGAGTGCGTGCATGCCCGTCAGTGGTTCGAGGTGACTGCACTCTCGGGATCGGTCATACTGGCGCTTGTACTGGCGCTCGGTATCAGTGCGTGGTGGATGCTGCTTGCCGGCATGGTATACTATATATGGTATGTCATTGAATGGATGTGCCGCAGCATGTGGTATTCCATTATGATGGACGAGTGGACCTGTGACATGGAAACCCCTTACCAGTCCCTTTCATTTGAAAGGGAAGCCAGATTTTCCGAACGTGACAGCAACTATCTGGAGAATGGCGGCTATTTCGGCTGGTTGAAGGAGCTGTGATACAAGAGAAGCCGCCCCAAAAGGACGGCTTGCTTAATCGGCCACCACTCCCGCCGATTCCATCCGGATTCTTCCGGACATGACAAAAGTAGACAATTGCTGTCGGATTTCAAAACAGCGGTTCTATGTTGTATGACATGTGAATATCGCATAAGCGGAAGAATCAGGAGCAAGCAAGAAAGGCACAGGCTTCTCCGGTTGTCCGTGCTTCATCTGACAAGGAAAAGGAAAAGGGTCGTCCTGGTGGACGGCCCTTTCTGTTTTTCGGGTTGCCACTTCTTATGTACTGGAAGTATGCGGATATCAGAATTCTGAAACCGTATATCCGTTGACATATATTTCCCGTTGAAACTTCTTATTGTCAATGTCCACGGTTACAAGGAATTTGTACCCACTTAACAAGGAATTGATACTGCTGTATTCTTCCCGGTCAAAGTCAGCATTTGTTTCAGGAGTGTTGATTGTATATCCGTTAGGACCTGCCGGCTTTATTGTCCCTTCGTTTTTGAATATTTCAGTTCCATTACGGTCCTTGACAATGAAATCCGAGATTCTAAAACCAACCGGTCCTTTTATCATGGCCGAGAATGTCACGTCATAAGATCCGTCTTCAAGCTGTTTGATCTGTCCGGCATTCACTTTGGCTGTAAAGTTCTCAACTCTGATGGTACAGGTTGAATGGATGTTCGTTTCAGGGATGCCTGCGGAGATTACCGCGGTTCCGATACCAACCGCTTCAAACTTGCGGTTGTCGATGACACGTATCACGGATATGTCCGAAGATTCCAATGTGTAAAGTGAAGACTGGTAGGTCCACTGGGCGATACCGTCATCTTGTCCCAGAAATGCTTCATCCGGTCCTGCATAGGAGAAAGGATTTGTGGGCAAATGTTCCAGTATAGCCCGGAAAATGGTGTCTTTTTCTGCGTATATACAGATCGGGTACTCCCCGTATTCAGGCATGTAGACGCTTATTAGAGATTCATCATATTCT
The DNA here is from genome assembly GCA_904501855.1 of Oscillospiraceae bacterium. Classification (GTDB taxonomy): domain Bacteria; phylum Bacillota; class Clostridia; order Oscillospirales; family Oscillospiraceae; genus UBA2922. The sequence goes on from CAJGCI010000220.1 coordinate 1,526, forward strand.
TTTATCTTTGCATAACCCGTTTCCGGAAAGGATATCTCCAGTTTGGACAGGTCCGCATACTCCGGTTCTACCGAAATGTATCTCCAGAAACTGGTTGTGGTAAGGTATGCAGGGAAGTCTTCAATGATTATAGATGTTGGAGCGTAGGAATCCTGCATGACAGAAGCTATATCGTAAAATCCTGTTTCCCCTTCGATTGTGACATATCCTTCCCTTTGTTTTCCGGTCTTGTTCGGTTCTGCGGTGAAAGTATAGGTATATCCTGTCAGACCACGGGAAGAAACGAATTCAATCCATTCAGGTGTCTGTACATCTTTTATCACATCGTTTGTCTGTACCGGCATGAAGAACGTTCCGCCTTCTTCCGGTAACATGTCAATCTCACTTATTTCAACCTTGATTGCAGGCCCTTGGTTGATTGTGCACAAGTCAGAGGATGTTCCATCCTGGCTTGTGACGGTGATCTGATGGGCAAGTGCGTCGTAACCGGTGTTCGGCAGAAGCCTTCCGTTAATTGTAGCGTCCCCGGTCCCTTGCATCTGGTCCAGTTCGATAAGGTCCGAGTTTTCCGTTATTCTCCATGGGCAGTTTGCTGTAATTGACAGGCTGATGTTGCAGCCGTAATCGACAGCGTACAGTTCATTGGGTAGAAACTTCACACTCTGCGGGTCTTCGCCCTTGCATCCGGTCAGGCACAGCACGGAAAGCAGCAGGGCTGTTCTCATGATTGTTTTCATACGTAGATCAATGTGCATTTAGTTAGTGAAAGTGCAAAACTAGCGATAGTTTTTTGGAAAAGCAAGCGGCCGGCAGGAAGATTGTTTTCCGGCCGGCCGCTTCTTCAGTTATCCTTCCTTCCTGAAGGATGCGTAGAGCGTCTTTGCTCCGCATGCCGCCCTGAGCTTGTCCAGCGCCATGTCAACCTTTCGGATCTTCAGGCGGGTCTCGTTGGCATACAGGTCCCCTGCCGCCATGCGGGCCAGGAGCATTTCCTGGTATTCCCGGCGGGGGAGGACTTTTTCGTCAGTGATGCATGAGAGGTACTTGTTCATGTTTCCTTTTCAAATACGAGTCTGCAGAACAGGTCCACCGTTTCTTCCACCGCCTCCCGTATAAGGGTTCTGACGGTCTGTTCCTGCAGGGTGGAGAATGTGCCGGCAGGTATGCTGTCGCACAGGCGCTGCTGCAGTTCCCTGATTAGTCTTGCTTCTTCCATGTCTCTACTGTAAGTGTCAGATGGTACTTTGTTTTCCCATATAACACCCAAGGTGTCAGGATTGTTCATCCCTCATGGCAAGATGCAGCATGGCGATGGCGTTCCATGCCATGTG
>CAJGCI010000221.1 GCA_904501855.1 Oscillospiraceae bacterium
ATAACCATGCAGACCGTCATCAAAATGCATAGAATATGTTTCCGTCTTTTCATGTTGTCCTCCTTCACTGCTCCATCTCTTCCCTAACCGTCCAGAATAACCGTCAAAAATAAAAAACAGCTTTCCATCATCCCAAGTATATTACAGGCGTCCATCGATCCACATCACCCTTGTGAGTGGTTTTTGGAGAAAAAAACCGGACCCCCGCGGTTATATAGTTAACCACAAGAGGTCCGGTTTGTTCTTTTGATCTATGTCTGCAGGTAACGGTTTTTCTACTTTGACGGTTCTATGATAGATGTGAGTGATTACCATCTCAACAAGACCCCATAGAAACTATGTGATTTACATACAGAAGCCGAGCGCCACTCCATAGGAGTCTTCCGCATAGTAACAGGAATTATAACCATTTTGGGAGATATAATAAAAGCTGTCACCGTTTGCCCCGGACCGTAACCACCAACCAGAAGCGTCAGATTCGCCAACTTTCTGTTTTACTCGATCTTCTTCCGAATCAAATAGAGTATACGTCGCTCCTTCTGATTCAATATAATTAGCTAAAATACTATAGTCTTCTGAGTCTTCTGGTTTCGAACCATACAGTTCTCTCCATGATGGAATCCAGATATCTTCCACACTGACTTCATTGAGTGTTTTTTCATTTCCTGTATTAGAAGATACACAATATTTATTATAAGATATACTATATTTCGTAACCGGTTTGATAGCACGTCTCACTGTCGGCGGGATTAAGGCTTTTACATCTGATTGTAACCAAGCCCTCATCTCCGAGTCCTTCCAACCACCGATACATCCCGTGCCGATCACATATTTGGAGGAATCCGACGTATCTTTTCCATTTTAGGATTCATCCTATGATCTGAATTTAACAGCTGCTTCGAGATCCATGTGATCGCCGCTTTTCCACTGCCATCCGCCAGTTCGTCCGCGTCAAAAGCAACGATTTGCATTTCCACAATACCTTCAGTGTAACGCGGCATTTTAATTGTCTTACTGACTGCAGTATTACAGCGAATTCCATTCTCAAATTCATAGATATTAGTTACTATAGCGTGTTGGTTTTTACAGCACGCTTTTTTCTGCCCTTATTGACTCAACTCGAAATGTCTATTATGCTTTCATAAAAAATAGAGAAAGAACCTACCTTCCACAGCCGGTTCTTTCTCCTTTGTCATAACTGCTTCTGCCACCAAGACAATATGACCAGCAATCAGACATTTTTATGTTAAGAAAGTATCAGCTCAATTGCAAGCTAAATTTTCAAAAATATTCTTTACAGGATTTGCCGGATCCATTCTTTCATGAATTCACACCTGACAGTGAACGCTGTCCATCTTGCAATGCAATTGGACAATGCAAGCCACACGGTTACTATAAAAGATACCTGACTGATTTCGATCACGAGGTAGTTGTTGAACGCCAGATAAGGATCAAACGGGTTATCTGCTCCTGTGGACACACTCACGGAATTATCCCCGACAGCATCGTTCCATACAGATGGTATTCGCTGCCGTTCATCATATACATTCTGTCTCTGTATTTCTCCCATACAAAAACTACAGAGTGGCTCTGTGAAACGTATGGCTTCTCTCATTCCACGCTCTATCGCTGGATTTCTGTATTATCAGATCATATGCTTTTATGGCTTGGTGCATTGCTTGCCCATCAGACAACTGCACTTGATTTTCTCAGCCTCCTCCTTGGATATGCTATCTTTTCGGATTTTACCAGAACTTTTTTCCATCAAACACTTTATTCGTTCTTACAATGCCATGCCAATCCGGCAAATTGTGATCACCTTCCAATCGGATGGCTCCCTGTACAGGGAGCTCCAACATGACACGGGCATAGGATTCCTCCCTGGGATCGTTTATGATCAGTACAAGGAGGAAAAAGTTATGAAGAATCCTAATACCAGCAATTCCGATCTGGCCAAATCTGTCCAGATCGCACAATTCCGCTTCGCCCTCATTGCTCCGGTTATTCAGAACCTGTTTCCTGATGCCAGTAAAGCGGAATACTACCGAAGAGTGACGGAAAAACCTCTTATCATGCCTGATGGCTCTGCCGTTACGTACAGTCCGAAAACGATTGAAAAATGGGTATCCGTTTACAACCGTGAGGGCTTTGACGGTCTGATGCCCAAAGAACGCTCTGACAAAGGCTCAACCCGTGTTCTTTCGGATACCGCGATTGAGCGAATCTACCAGCTCAAGCAGGACTTCCCACGATTGAATGCAACGCAAATCCATGCGAAGCTCATCCAGGAGAACCTCATTGCGGCAACGGTGAATGTCTGTGCTGTGCAGCGTTTCATTAAACGGAATGACCTAAAGGGCGCACGCAATCTCAATCTTCGCGACCGCAAAGCCTTTGAGGAAGATGCGTTCGGCCGCATGTGGCAGGCGGATACCTGCTACTTCCCTCACATCAACGAAGATGGCAAGAGCCGCAGGGTATACGCAGTGTGCATTATTGATGATCATTCGCGCATGATCGTTGGTGCCGAACTGTTCTACTACGACAATGCTGCCGGATTCCAGAAGGTTCTGAAGGATGCTGTTTCCACCTTTCATTTACCTTCCAAACTCCTGGTTGATAATGGTGCTCCGTACGCGAATGAACAGCTTTCCCTGATCTGTGGTTCCCTTGGGATTGCTCTGATCCATACACGTGCAAGGGATGGTGCAAGCAAGGGGAAATGTGAAAGATTCTGGCGTACTGCCAAGGAACAGTTCCTCTATGGACTGGATATGGACACGATCACTTCTCTTGCACAGTTCAACGAGATCTTCCGCGATTATGTGCGCAGCTACAATCTGTCTCTTCATTC
>CAJGCI010000222.1 GCA_904501855.1 Oscillospiraceae bacterium
ATAAGAAATGGTGGTTCTGGGTTGTAACAGCAGCGGCCATCATCGGACTGGTGTTGCTGTTTTCTTCCGGCGGAAGCCGGGGAAACAGTGGTTCTGCAGAGGAACCGGAGGAAGCCGTTTCCACCAGTGCGATTGCGAAAGAATCGGATGATCAGGCATCGGAGCCGTCGCAGGATACGATTGCGGAAGCCACGGACAGCCAGCTTTCAGAGAACCTGGAGAATACGATCACCGATGCGGCAAAAGTTCAGGAGATCGCCGACTTCGAAGAGACCGTGGACAAGGCGATAGAAGATGCATTCCCCAAGGAGTCGGAGTCCAAAGATCCCGGCAAGAAGGAAGCAATGGATATCAAGACGTTCCAGAAAACTATGGAAGACGTACTGGAAGATGTATTCGGAAAAGGCTATTTCGAGACAGAGCTGGATCAGGAAAAGAAGCTTTACAACATCTATGTCTGGATGGACGACGGTACGGATGCTCTGGAAGCGGCTCTGAACGGTGACATTGAGGATCTCGCATACTGGAATGCCCGGATCGGACTACTCTTGGAGACCAGTAAGAAGATCAAGGAAAAGCTGGACAGCTCCGGGCTGTCGGACTGGTCGGTAACCCTGAGCCTTCTGGACGAAGATGCCCACAGTGATATCTATGCCATCACCAAGGACGGATTCATCTATTATGAAATCATCAAAGACGGAGAACTGGAAACATAATGAATGGGAGCAGGCTGTTCAGCCTGCTCCTTTTGACAATTATTTGGAGAAAATGAACCGCTTGACAGAGCGCAGCGACTTTCGTACTCTGAAGACAGAAAAAGCAAAAAGGAGGTGCCGGTATGGCAGTTTATCGATGCGTCATCTGCGGCGCGATCTGGGATGAGGAAAAAGAAGGAAAACCATTGTCGGAACTGGATGCATGCCCTGTCTGCAAGCAGCCCATTTCCAAGTTTGAAAAAATAGAAGACACCCCGGCAAAACCGGGGACCAGCGCTGTTCGGAGTGATCTGGACTACGATCCCGCATTTGCCCGTCAGGATTCCGGTATCCGCTATATGAGTGAGATTCATGAGATGTCCGTGACCGGGCACAGTATCCATGCGGCCATGGGAACGCAGATGCCCATGCCCAGCTGGGACGATATCCTGATGAAGGGAGCGCAGCTGGATCCGGCGCCGCTGAATGACGGAGATCCGGTGGTGACAAAGACCGTCATCGGAAAAAATGCCGCCAAACCAATGGTGCTGGAGACCCCTGTTTTTGTTTCCCACATGTCCTTCGGCGCCCTGTCAAAGGAGGCAAAGACCGCACTGTCCAAAGGAGCGGCCATGGCAAAGACGGCCATGTGCAGCGGCGAAGGCGGGATCCTGCCGGAGGAAAAAGCCGCAGCATACAAATACATCTTTGAGTATATCCCCAATAAATACAGCGTGACCAAAGAGAATCTGACCACGTCCGATGCCATTGAGATCAAGATCGGACAGGGAACGAAACCGGGAATGGGCGGACACCTTCCCGGCGAAAAGGTCACCCCGGAGATCGCCGCCATCCGCGGGAAGGCAGTGGGCGAAGATGTGCAGAGCCCCAGCAAATTCCCGGAGATCAACTCCAGAGAAGATCTGAAGAACATGGTGGCGAATCTGCGTAAGCTCTCCGACGGCCGTCCCATCGGCATTAAGATCTCAGCCGGTAATATCGAGGCGGATCTGGACTACTGTCTTTCGGCGGAACCGGACTTCATCACCATCGACGGCCGTGGCGGAGCCACCGGCTCCAGCCCGTATTTCCTGCGGGAGGCCACTACCGTGCCGACGGTCTTTGCGCTGACGAGAGCGCGGAAGTTCCTGGACGAGAAGGGATCTGATGTTTCCCTCATCATTACCGGAGGGCTGAGAGTTTCCTCGGATATCGCGAAAGCTCTGGCACTGGGAGCCGATGCCGTGGCCGTGGCCACCGGCGCCCTGATGGCCGCCGGATGCCAGCAGTATCGGATCTGTGGTTCCGGCAACTGCCCCGTTGGCATCGCTACCCAGGATCCGGAACTGCGGAAACGGCTGGATATGGACGCCGCCGCTCAGAGGGTGGGCAATTATCTGAATGTCCTGACGGAAGAACTGAAGACCTTTGCCCGCATAACGGGAAATGTGTCGGTCCATGATCTGTCACTCAAAGAGCTGATGACCACCAGCCGGGATATTGCGGACTTTACCGAGATTCCTTACGTTGGCAAAGCTTGACAGAATCCATCCATAATCGTACTCTGAAAACATAGAAAACGATCATTTGGATCAGAGAGGAGAAACCGCATGAAAGTTACGAAACGAAATGGCAATATGGTCATTTATGATGACCAGAAGAACATCAAAAGTATCCTGAAGGCCAATGCCGAGGTAGCATGTGAGACGATCTCCGAGAAGGAAGCTGCTGCGATTGTGGGACAGATCTTTTCCAAGCTTGCGGAAAAAAGCACAATTATCACGACGGACGAGATCCGCGTCTGTACCGAAAAGACGCTCCGGGAAAAAGGATATCCCATGACAGCCAAGGCCTATATGGATTACAAGAAGAAAAAATCGTAACTGCACCGCATTGCAGTAAAGGCGGCATCCTTTGAAAACAGGATGCCGCCCGAATTATTTTCAGGATCAGAGGATGTGCCTCCCTATATCATGCGCGTAATCTGTGATATACTGTCCATAGTCCATCCGAAAGAAGGTGGAAAGGTGAAAAACAGAAACTATTATACGAGATTTCACATGATCCTGGAGATCCTGTCCTGGGTCCTGATGCTGGCATCTCTGCTGATCGCCATTATC
>CAJGCI010000223.1 GCA_904501855.1 Oscillospiraceae bacterium
ACAGAAAGCGGAATAAGCAATATCACAGGATCCCCGAAGGGACCGGGAAAGTGTAATCATAAATGAAAACAGAACGCTGCGAAGCGCTCATCGAGCGCGACAAGAAAGTTATCTCACCCTGCTCTCATCTGTCCTATTTTCCGCTGGCAGTGAAAGAGGCAAAGGGTTCCATCATCACCGACGAGGACGGCAATCAGTTCATCGATTTCCTCTCCAGTGCCTCCAGCCTGAACCTGGGGAGCACCAACCCGGTGATCACCAAAGCCATCAAGGAGCAGCTGGATGAATTCACCCAGTATACGCCGGCTTACTGCTACAACGACAAGACCACATCCTATGCCGAGCGTCTGGTGTCCGTCTATCCCGGCGGCATCGATGCCAAGGTTTGCTTCGGCAACTGCGGCTCCGACGGAAACGACGCCGCCATCAAGTTCTCCCGTGCCTATACGGGACGGCAGAAGATCGTGACTTTCATAAACGGCTATCACGGCAGCACCTACGGTTCCGCCACCCTCACCACCTGCACCACCCGTATGAAGGAGAAGATGGGTCCTTTCCTTCCGGAATGCTATGCCTTCCCGTTCTACGGCATCGACAAGCCCGATGACGTGGTGGAGCGCGAGTGCCTGGCTCAGATGGAGCTGGCCTTCGCATCCTTCCTTCCGGTCAACGAGATCGCCGCGGTGATCATCGAGCCGGTACAGGGCGACGGCGGTCTGCTGCCGGCACACCCCATCTTCATGAAGAAGCTGTACCAGCTGTGTCAGGATAACGGCATCCTCTTCATTTCCGAGGAAGTGCAGCAGGGATTCTGGCGCACCGGCAAGATGTTCGCCATCGAGAATTACGATATCATCCCCGACGGCATCATCATGGGAAAATCCATCGGCGCGTCCCTGACGCTGGGTGCCTTCATGGGCCGCAGCGAGATCATGGACTGCCTGCCGGCACCGGCGCATCTGTTCACCATGGGCGGAAACTCCGTGGCCTGCGCCGCCGGTCTCGCCGCCATGGATATCTATTATTCCGATGAGTTCCAGGAACTGCTGAAGAACAACATCGATCTTGTGGCCAAAAGAGGCGCACAGCTGAAAGAGAACCATCCGAACACCATCTCCTTTGTCCGCCAGCTCGGCATGTCCATGGGACTCGGCGTGATAGGTCCGGACGGACAGCCGGATCTGGACGGCACGTTCAAGATCCTCTTCAACAGCTATCAGCACGGACTGCTCATTATCTCCGTGGCGGGCAACGTCCTTCGGGTACAGCCGCCGCTGAATATCGAGCCGGAACTGATCAACCGCGCCTTCGATATCCTGGAAGCTTCCGTGACGGATTACGAAAACGGCGCCATCGGCGACGATGTGCTCCGCTACAAAGCCGGCTGGTAAGCCGATCACCACAGAGAATACGGGACACCGGATCTTCCGGGGCAGATACAAGGTGAAGTGAAGTTTGTTCCGCTCTTATAATTATTCTATCTTTATTGGAGGAGAAATAATGACAAAGAAAAAATGGACTCGCTGGCTGATCCCCGGATTCATTTTCCAGTCCGTCACCATCGGCGGCGGATACGGAACCGGTGCCGAGATCGCACAGTACTTTGGCGCCAGCGGCATGGTGGGAGGTCTCCTCTCCGCACTGGTCACTCTGGTGATCTGGGCTGTGATGTGCGCCGTCACCTTCGAATTCGTTCGCGTCTTCAAGACCTACGACTATGGCTCCATGATGAAACAGCTGCTGGGGCCTCTGGGATTCCTGTATGACATCCTGTACTACCTGATGATGTTCATCGTTCTGGGCGTCCTGAATGCCACTGCCGGCAGCATGGTCGCCGCTCTCACCGGCGGCAGCCAGTGGATCGGCATCTTCATCCTCGCAGTGGGCGTGGTGTTCTTGGTGTTCAAGGGCACGGAGATGATCGAGAAGGTCCTGTCCTTCTGGTCCTACATCCTGTACGCCGTGTACATCATCTTCCTTATCGCCGTCATCGCCAAGTTCGGCGGCAACATCTCCGCGGAGTTTGCCAAGGGCGAGATCGCATCCAACTGGTTCGGCAACGGTGCCAACTACGCACTGTACAACCTGGTGGTCGTCCCCCTGATCCTCTACACCGTGCGTGACTGCGAGACCCGCAAGGAAGCCATGGGCTGCGGTATCCTGGCCGGCATCATCGGTGTCGTCCCCGGCATCCTGCTGCTCCTGGTCATGGGCGCAGACTTTGCCAACGTCACCCAGGCCGCCACTCCGGTCACCGTGATCTTCGACATGCTGGATATGCGCTGGCTGTACATCCTCTTCGAGATCGTCCTCTTCGGTACCCTCATCGAGACCGGCACCGGCTTCATCAAGGCCGTTACCGACCGTATCGAAGTCGCCGTTACCAGAAACGGCAGGGAACTGGACGCATGGGTCCATCCCACCCTCGTGGTGGCCATGGCCATCATCGGCATCGCCATCTCCACCTTCGGTCTGCTGAACCTCATCGTCAAGGGTTACGGCACCTCCGTCTGGGGATTCCTGATCATCTATGCCATCCCCATGCTGACGCTGGGCGTCTACAAGATCATCAAGTCCGGCAAATAAGAGCCGAAATAAGGAAGAACGCTGCTGAATGCAGCGTTCTTTTTTTCGGAAAACTCTGCTGGGAAAGAGAGAAAAAGTTCTGAGAATTAGCAAAAAATAGTTAAATATTACCTTTTTTTACCATTTATAGTTATAAGATTTCTTAAGTTTTCCAACAGTTACCATAATACTGTCGGAAAAACACCAAACCGGGGAAAATTGATGGTTGTCAC
>CAJGCI010000224.1 GCA_904501855.1 Oscillospiraceae bacterium
GGTCAGCGCGTCGTCATATCCCTCGGTCAATCCGGTCTGCCCTTCCGGAGTGGTCAGTTTATCATACTGATACAGGAAGGTGGCCACCTGCTTGAGGGAAGCCGCAGCACCGGGGGAGAAAGTGTTTTTGGTGAGTCCGGAGGCGATGCCGCTGCCCACGGCCCACTGTACGGCGTCGTAGTAATCTGCACTTTCCTTCACGTCAATGAACTTCTGGGCCTGAGCCACACCGTTCGGACTGCCCTGCATGCTGTACAGAGCCTGTACCATCTGCGCCCGGGTGACGAAGGTGGCGGGGCTGAAGTATTTCTCGCTGATTCCGGGGAAGTTCTGGGTCATCTGTCCCCAGCGGACAGCCGCCTGGTTCTCATTGGAGAGGATGCGGATGTCCCTGTAGGAGGTCTTCGCACGGAGCTTGTTCTCGATGCGGTTGGCGATCTCGATATATCCCTCATTCGTCGGATGCATGGAGCCGTCCACGGGAACATCCACCACATCCACATAGGTGCAGCCGTACAGCGCCGCGTCGGCGGCCATGGCCAGATTCACCGGGAGCATCACGCCGTCGATCATCTCGCCCAGGGAAACGGGGAGCTTGCCGTCGGTGAGGCTCAGGGAGTAGTGCAGGGGATTGAAGATCCCGATCACCACGACCTGGGCGTCGGGAGCCTGGCTGCGGATGGCACTCAGGATCCTGGGCATCTGCTGCAGGAACTGGTTGTAGCCCTTCATGACATTGACGAGGAACTTCGGAATGAACTCCAGGACCAGCTTGTTCTCGTCCACGCCTTCGGGAAGAGCGGGGGCATCGGCGAAGCCCAGTTTGCTCTTCATGAGATCGATGATGGCGCTGGCGCCCACACCAACTTCATCTTCTATATCCCATGCGGTGATGCGCAGCTGGCTGAGGAGCACGTCGTTGGAGCCGATGTTCAGGGTGATGAGATCCGCGTCGGCGATATCCGCCCGAATCATCCCGTTCACGTCACCAAGACTTTCGTTCAGTTCTCCGTTGTCCAGCCAGTAATTGGCAAAACGGTCTTTTTCATAGTCATAGCCGGCATCCACCTGATGGCGGATCTCCAGGGTGCGCATGGCGGGAAATGCCCAGGACCGGAATCCGGAATCGTTGGGGGAGGTATAATAGGGAACATCATAGCCATCCGGTGTATCAGTCGGTGTGCCGGTCGTCAGATTCAGTTTCTCCGCCAGTTTCACGGTATAGCCGTTTGCCCAGCTGCCGTAGGCATCCTCGTTGGTGCCGGTGTTGTCGTTGAGGCCGGTGGCGATGCTGTCGCCCAGGGCCACATAAGTCTTGATCCCGTACTCATTGGGAGCGTTGTCTTCCGCTGCGGCGGGGACGGCCAGAAGGCAAACCATCATGGCCAGCGCCAGCAGGAGCGCGAGACGGGATTTCATGGTCTTCGTCATGTTTCGTTCTCCTTCTCTCGGGTCTTCTCTGATCCCGCCTCTCCCGGGGAGGAAGAGGGACGGGAAATCGTATTGAGTTGATTGTATCCTAAGAAACGAAAGAAAAACAACCATCAGTCTTTTCTCATTTGTCAGAAAATCAACACATCGTCCCGAACTGTTGCTTTTTGACCCGAAAGCGGAGAAATTATTTTCCCGTCATGAGGACAGAACACCCGGTTTCTGCTATAATCAGGATATCAATCTCGTCCCGTCCTGCCGGCGGGGAAAGGAGCGCATTATGAGAGAACTGGAGCAGTTTCCGCGGGTGAAACTGGGCGTGCTGCCCACTCCCATCCACCGACTGGAGGGCATCAGCGACATGCTGGGCACCAATGTCTTTGTCAAGCGGGACGATCTTACGGGCCTGGGCCTCGGCGGCAACAAGGTACGCAAGCTGGAATTCCTCCTGGCGGACGCCAGGGAGAAGGGGGCGGAAGTGGTGTTCACCACCGGCGGCGCCCAGTCCAACCACGCCATGCTCACCGCGGCAGCGGCCAACAAGCTGGGGATGAAGGCCATCCTCATATTAAAGAAACGGGGCGTCACGGACCGGAAGGGCAATGTGCTTCTGGAGCACTTGCTGGGTACCGACGTGCGCTTTATGGATACCGACGATTACCAGGACATCTACGATGAGATGGACCGGGTGGGGAAGGAACTGGGCGTGCCCTATTACAAGATCCCCGTGGGCGGATCCAACTGTCTGGGTTCCCTGGGCTACGTGGCATGCGTCCGGGAGATCCGGGACCAGGGCATCCGCTTCGACCACATCCTCTCCGCGGAGGGTTCCGGCGGCACCACCGCGGGTCTTGCGCTGGGAGCCAAGCTCTACCTTCCGGACACGAAGGTCTACGGCATGATGGTGGATACCGACGATTTCGCCACCATCACGGCGGATCTCATGAAGGGGGCCTGCGAGCTTCTTAAGACGGATCTTGCGGTGACGCGGGAGGATTACATCCTGCGGAACATGGCCGGTCCCGGCTATGCCATCCCGTCGGAGGAGGGGAATGCCGCCGTGCAGATCATGGCGGAGAAGGAAGGTCTGTTCCTGGATCCCGTCTATACCGGAAAGGCATTTGCCGGACTCATCGCCCTGGCGAAGGAGGGGGCTTTCGGGAAGGATGACAACGTGCTGTTCATCCATACCGGCGGCGCCGGCGGACTGTTCGCCATCGACATGTAAACACGGAAAAACAGAGGGAAGGTCTTTCCGAAAGGGAGAGACCTTCTTTTTGCAGAACAACGATAAAAAAGTTCCCTAAAAGAGCCCGGAAAGACCGTTCAAACATTGACAAATACACCCCAAATGTGGGAA
>CAJGCI010000225.1 GCA_904501855.1 Oscillospiraceae bacterium
TATCGATGGCGCCCTCATGGCAGGCATCGGCGCACAGGCCGCAGCCGTTGCAGCGCTCTTCGTCAATGACGATGATCTTTCTCAGCATAGTATCTCTTCCTTCCTCCCGGCCCGTTCCGCCGGAGCAGCATTCTTATTTACGCCGCTATTGTATCAGACGGAATTGTTCCTGTATGTGGTCATGACCACATTTTCAGTATTTTTTCAGCATCCGGATTAATTCCGTGCCCGCAGGATCTCCCGGTGGATCATGGACAGACGGGAGGACACGTTGATGAGCGTCAGCGGCAGCACGAACATATCGAAGGCGGTGATGAGGAAATCCGTGAGGATATCGATGGCAAGCGCCACCGACAGCGCTTCCGCGGGGATGCCGATCTGGGCGAACAGGACGGTATAGGCCACGGCTCCGCCGCCGGGGATCGGCGGCATGGCGATGGCGACGATGGCGGCGATGAACACCGCCGTGATGATCCATGTCACCGAGACGGCGATGCTGTACTTCGACGCGAAATAGAAGACCAGGATCACAAAGTAGATGGCGGAGATGGGCTTGTGGATGACCATGCCCAGCGGGATGCCGAAGCTGCTGAGGGAATTGGAGATGCCGTATTTCTTCTCACAGGCGGTCATATTGCTGGAGAAGGCCGCCGCGGAGGACGCGGTGGCCAGCGCCACCAGGAAGGTGGGAAAGCCCTTCTGCAGCAGCAGGAACGGGCTGACCTTCTGACGCAGTCCGGTGTACACGAGAAATACCGCCGCCGCGATGACGAATGCCACCGCCATGATGGCAAACATCTGCCACACGGAACTGAGCACGCCCAGGTCTCCGGACCAGATGAGATTCAGGATCACCAGAAAGATCACATAGGGCACCAGGCGGCTGATGAATTCCATGAGGAACTGCACCAGATAGTTCACCTGTTCGATGGCTCTGGCCACCGAGCTCGTCTTGCGTCCGAGGAAGAGCATCGCGATGCCGATGACCGCCGCCAGGAAGATGATCTGCAGGGTGTTTCCGGTGGCAAAGGGCTCCACGATGGTGGAGGGGAAGATGCCGAGGATCAGCTCTGCGAGGGACGACAGCTGCGTGGCATGGGTACCGGCGTGCGTCAGCGGCATACGGAACAGCGGAAACAGGACACTGCTGCATGCCGAAGCCAGGAACACGACGCCGATGTAGCTGAGCATGAGCCTCTTTCCCACCCGTCCCAGGGTGGCCGCATCGCCGATGCCGTAGATGCCCCAGGCCACGGACAGAAAGATCATCGGTCCCGCGATGCATCGCAGGAGGTTGAAGAAGGTGTCGTAGATGGGCACGACGATGCCCTGCTGGATGGTCAGCCGCGCCGTTTCCGGCAGGATCATCAGTCCCAGCACGCCGAACAGGGCGGACGCCGCGATGACGATGCCCAGTGTGGCCATCTGACCCAGGCGTTTTCTCTGCACCCGGAAGTAGATCCGGTTCCGTCCGCCGTCATAGCTGTATTCCGGCGTGAGATGCAGGTTCTGCATGATGCCGCCGCAGAAGGGGCCGAATTCTCCGCTCTCGTCCCGGTAGGGATCCATGGGCTCCCCTTCCATCTCCAGACTGATATAGGGGGTGAGCATCCTCTGCCCCATGCGAAGCTGGACCGGGGCTCCCTCACCGTCGCGGGCCATCCAGAACAGAAGGCACTCCTCCGCGGCGAGCCGGTAGCGGAGGATGTCCTTCCGCTCCAGTTTCAGGCTCTCGCCGAAAGCCGTGATCTGCTCTGCGACCTCATCGCAGGCGGTGGGATCCAGCACAAAGGTTTTTTCGACAGGATTCATGATCGTATCCAAGTCCCAGGACTTGTTCCTTCCCATATATTTGCAGAGGTACCAGAAAACACCAGCGGATCCACGTCGGAAACCGTCCGGGGAATGCGCTGGTGTTCTATTTCTTTTTTAACAGGATTTCATGCCGCAGGCAATCCATTTTTAATATCCCCGGCGGGCTTTGTCCCGTCCGACGCCGCATCCGGGATTCTGCAGCAGACAGTTGTGGCTGCATCCGCCGCAGTGGTCCTGCCGCTGGCTGAGGAAGATCTTCTCTCCCGGACGGACAAAACCGATAATGCTCCGCCGCGCCACGAATCCCTTTCTCCGCAGCGCCCGCAGAAACAGTTCCAGAAAGGACTCTTCCGCCGCCACGACGCAGGCTTCGTTCCGCTGCAGCAGGTCTTCCGCCAGGCTCCGGGCACGTCGCCGCGCCCGGCGGGCACTCTCCGCCGGAGAGCCGATCCCCAGCAGAAATCTCATCCACCACAGGAGCCGGGTCAGAAATGACGCCGTGTTTACCGGGCTGTCCGGAATGCCGTTGAGACGCGGTTCGGTGCGGAACGGATCCGGCAGATCCCTTCCGGTGTCCGACGGCACATACACCGGCCGGTCCTCCCGTTCCAGTTCCTCCGGGAAAGGAGCCCCGGGAACCAGGCTGTAGACCGTCATGATCAACGGCTCATCCCTCCCGTCTCAGGATCGGCAACGGCATCCGCGACACTGCGGATCACGGCCGTTTCCCCGCTGGCTGAGTGTTTTGCTGTCTGCATTATACCATGGCGTCGGGGAAAAATCGACGGAAACGGCCTGCGGGAGCTGTGACGGAGAAAAAATGCGTGGTATAATACCCTCAGATTTATTGCATCACGATTTGAATGCACCATGGAAGGGAGCTGGGAGCTTTGAAAAGGTTCCGTATCGCCTATATCCTCAATCTGTGTCTGGCACTGCTGGAAGTGCTGGCTCCCA
>CAJGCI010000226.1 GCA_904501855.1 Oscillospiraceae bacterium
CACATAGAGAAGATCTCTATGCTTTACAGGAACCATGATACAGGTTTATACGGACAGTTTCAAGCTTTCTCAGGATTATTATGACCGTGTTATCTTTTCCCTCCCCATCCACCAGCTGGAATGCTCCTGCGGGGAGGCCGGTTCCCTCATCTTCTATGGCTTCTATAATAGAAAGGTAAAGTCCGACGGCGAACTGATCGTCTTCCGCATCCGGCGCGTGAGATGCAGGAAGTGCGGAAAGACTCATGCCATCCTTCCCGCCTCCCTTGTTCCCTGTTCCCAGATCAGCCTGCAGGACCAGCAGCAGATCATCTATGACGCTTCAAAGCCCGGACACTGTTCCGGCGTTATGGAGCGGAACCCCCTGGTTGATGAAAACAACGCCGGACACATCCTGCGCCAGTTCAGAAGACACTGGAAAGACAGGCTCATTTCCCTGGGGCTCTCTGTCACGGACAGGATCGCCCGCCCATGTTTCCTTCATTTCTCCATGCAGTTCATGCAGGTCCGTCGTATCCCGAATGTCCTTTTCTGTTTACCAACATAGGATTACCTGACCATCCGGCAGTTTTCCTCTATACTGCAAAAAAACGCGGAAAGGAGGAAGATCATGACACCGAATACTTCATTTCCAGGCTGTCCGGGGCGGGGTGACCCGCATGGCTGAAGGAAAACACCTGACCCTTGAGCAGCGCATCTGTATCGAAAGCATGCTCAAAGGGCACAGTACGCTCTCGGAGATCGCGGCAGGCCTCGGGAAATCCCCTTCCACCATCTCAAGGGAGATACGGGCCAGATCCGTTTATAAACGTACCGGCAGCATGGGCGGGAACTATAACGCCTGCGCACTGCGCAGCCAGTGCAGGAAGTCCCATATCTGCAGCCCCTGCCATGCCGGCCGCCGGCATAAGCTGTGCCGCAGGTGCACGATGTGCAACACCTTCTGCAGCGATTTCCGGGAAGAAAAATGCCCTGCGCTCTCAAAGCCGCCCTATGTCTGCAACGGATGCGCCGGCCGCGTCAGATGCACTCTGAAAAAACGTTTCTACGACGCGGGGGCTGCCGACCGCGCTTACAGGCGCATGCTTTCCGAAAGCCGGAGCGGCATCTCCCTCTCGGAGGAAGAGGTACGCCGGCTTGACGAAGTCGTCACCCCGCTCATCAGAAAGAAGCAGTCCCCGTACCATATCTGTACCACGAACAAAGATGAGATCATGGTCAGCCAGCGCACCGTCTACCGTTACATTGACGCGCGCATACTCTCTGCCATGAACCTGGACCTCCAGCGCAAAGTCCGGTTCGGCGCGCGTAAAAAGACCGTCCACGTCAAAGTGGATAAGAAATGCCGGATCGGCCGCACTTTTGATGACTTCACCGCATACATGGACGAACATCCTGGCACGCCCGTTGTCGAACTTGACACCGTGGAAGGGAAAAAGGGCGGCAGATGCCTCCTGACGATCCATTTCAAAAAGGCGGAGATGATGCTCGCGTTCCTGCGCGATCACAACGACTCGAAATCTGTCATTGAGGTATTCTGCGGCCTCTATGAGAGGCTTTCCGCCGACACTTTCAGGAAGATCTTCGTTGTCTGCCTGGCAGACAACGGGAGCGAGTTCTCCAATCCGTCCGCCATTGAGATGGACGGCTCCGGGCAGGTCCGTACGAGGGTATTCTACTGCGAACCGTCCGCGCCATACCAGAAAGGGTCGGCGGAACGGAACCACGAATTCATCCGCCTGTTCATCCCCAAAGGAACGGATATGGCGCCTTATACACAGGAAGACATCTCCCTCATGATGGACCATATCAACTCTTACGGCAGGGCGGGCCTCGGGGACAGGTCCCCGTACGATATGTTCGCCTTCCTCTATGGCGAAGAGATACTCAGGCTCCTCGGGTGCCGCAGGATACCCCCGCAGGATATCACCCTTGGTCCTTCTGTCTTCCGAAAGGAGAAACGTGATGAAGTATGAAAAAAATTCCCTTGATTACCAGCTCAATGTCCTGACTCTTCAGGAAATGGAAGAAGTTGTCCCGATGACCCTTCCGGAACGCAGCCGTATCCGCGGCTGGGTGAAAAAAGGGCATCCCGTAGAATCCAATCCATGGAATTATAAGGACCCGTTCGGAGACCAGATGAATTTCCTGGAGGCCTTAAGGCTCCGCTGCGGGTATTCCAGCGGCCCATGGGATTACTGGAAAGGACCGGATTCACAGGGGCTCTGGGATGATGGGAATAAATGCTTCCGTTACCGTGATGAGTTCTGACTGGCCTGATCGCAGTACGTCGTTTTCCGTTCAGGCTGTTCTCAGGCTCCTGAGCCTGAGGCTTAAAAACAGCCACCCTGCGACAGCAGGGCCTGCCCTTGGCGGGTTCTGGCAGAAACGCTATACTGGAGCGCCGGTATGGTGAAGGAAAGAGGCTGTTCCCAGTTCCTTCACCGTCGGCAGTTACGACGAAGCGTTTCTGACAGGTTCAGTCAAGGGTGGCGTCCGGTACCGATACATATCAATCAAACACAGGTGGCATTTACTCTGACCAGAGACTGAGGACTAAATGCCATCTGTGTTCTCCATGTCTGTTTTTCTCCATAAATTCCCCCTTTTCAGCTCCAAACGGAGTAATATGTAAGAAAAATCATGCCTGAAATATTCCATGACGCTCAAGGATGAGGCTCATCCTTGAAGTGCTTTGCGATTACTCTGGCAAACTTGCATTTCATTTGACAATTAACCCCGCACCTAAAATTTAGCACAACTGCCCTGTC
>CAJGCI010000227.1 GCA_904501855.1 Oscillospiraceae bacterium
CTACGGGATCTCCGGACGTGCCAGACTCTTCGAAGTGGTACAGCAGGTCCGCCAGATTAACACACAACGGCTGGCAGAACGCAAAGGAACGCCCTTTGAAGGGGAAAGCGATGACAACGAAAAGATCAAGAATGACCCATCGCTGAAGCTGGAATATATCGTGGCGCCGCCACGCATGGCACTTTACATCCAATACAGCACCCGGATCTATCAGGTCTATCTGAAGCATGTGGCACCGGAGGACATCCATGTTTACTCCATTGATGAGGTGTTCATCGATGCTACACGGTACCTGAAGGCAAACCGTATGAACGGACGGAAGTTCTGCAAAATGCTCATCGATGAAGTGTATCAGGAGACCGGGATCACTGCCACCGGCGGGGTGGGGACAAATATGTACCTCGCCAAGATCGCCATGGATATCGTGGCTAAGCACATTGAGCCGGACAGAACCGGGGCAAGAATCGCCGAACTGGATGAAATGAGTTATCGGCTCCTGCTCTGGAACCATCGTCCCCTTACGGATTTCTGGCGTGTCGGAGTGGGGTATGCCCGCAAACTGGAATCTCACGGGATGTATACCATGGGGGATGTGGCCCGGTGCGCCCTGACCAACGAAGATCTTCTGTACCGGCTGTTCGGGATCAATGCGGAACTGCTGATCGATCACAGTTTCGGATGGGAGCCCTGCACCATCGAGCAGATCCGTGCGTACCGGCCGGCGTCCAACAGCCTGGGAGCCGGACAGGTCCTGCACACGCCCTATGAATGGGACAAGGCACGTATCGTTCTGCGGGAAATGACCGACCGTCTGGTGCTGGATCTGGTGGACAAAGGACTTGTCACCGACCAGCTGGTACTGACGGTCGGGTATGACATCACGAATCTCTCCGACCCCGACCGCAGAAAAAAGTATAAAGGGGAAGTCACAACAGACTGGTATCACCGCCAGGTCCCCAAACATGCGCACGGCACCGCGAATCTTTCGGAATACGGATCCTCCACCCGGGAAATCATCGATGCGATGCTGGAACTTTATGACCGCATCACAGACCCGGTCCTGCTGATCCGCCGGCTGACCATTACAGCCAACCACGTGATACCGGAGCATCAGAAACCGGAGAAACCGAAGTACGAGCAGATGGACCTTTTTACGGACTATGATGCCAGGCAGAAGGAGGAGGAACGAAAGGAAGAATTGCTGGAACGGGAAAAACGGGCGCAGAAGGCGATCCTTGAGATCCAGAAAAAGTATGGAAAGAATGCGATCTTAAAAGGAACAAATCTGAAAGAAGGAGCCACGGCAAAAGACCGGAACCAGCAGATCGGAGGGCACAAAGCGTGAAGAAGGATCCAATGCAAAATGCCTGGCATGAAGTTCGGGGAGTGACCGGAGAGGACCTGAAAAAGGCGCAGGAAGAAGTACGGGAAAAATACGGAGATATTCTCCATGAGTCCCGTCCCGTTTCCGTCAAACATCGCCCGATGAGCTCGGAGAACCGGGCCGCACAGTTCGCTCCTTTTGCGGCTCTCACAGGATATGACAGCGCTATTGAGGAAACCGCCCGTTACACGGAGGACTCGGTGGAGCTGGACGAGAACCGGAAAGCGGAGATCGACCAGATCCTTCAATGGGTCGGGGAATCCATCGGAGAACATCCGGAAGTGACAGTCACCTGGTTTGTTCCGGACACCCGAAAAGAGGGAGGAGAATTCCGCACCGAACGAAACCGGGTCCGCAAACTGGACCCGGTGAAACGGACGGTAGGGATGGTGGACGGAACGGAGATCCCCATCGATGCCATTACGAATATGATGTTATGAAATGATCACGGCCCTTCCATTTTGGAAGGGCCGCAGTTTTTAAAGCAGAATGGAAAAGGCGATCAGCAACTGGGCTGCCCAGTACAGATAGTGCAGAGCGTTGCTCCGGCGAAGAGAGTACTCCGCGCCGAACCCGTTGACCACCAGCATGTTGTCGCTGAAGACAAAACACAGACCGCCCAGTGCAAACAGCCAGAGAGGGAAGGAGTTGCCTCCCATCGCAGCGCCGAACGTACAGGCACCCATAAAGACCACAAAGGCAAGATAGATGATTCCACCCAAAATCCGTTTGCCGAAATCAACGTGGTGCCGGCTGGTATATCGCCAGGTCAGCGCAAAGCCGATCACTGTATAGACGGCAATGGCAAGCCAGCTTTTTTCCGGCATCAGGAAGACGGCAAGGATATAGAAAAGATGTCCGATGAGAAAGGCCACCGTGCCGCTGGCAAACCAGCGGAAATAGCGGGGGTCCTTTTTGTCATAGCGATAACGGAATACCAGCAGCACATCGCCGATCATGCCGAAGATCAGACCGACGAAGATCAGCACATCCGTGCGTGAAGTCGGGTTCCGCAGGACGGCAATGAGCCCCAGTATGCAGAAACAGAGGGATGCCGTCGTTTTTTCCAGCGCAGCCGAATTATGTCGTTTTTCTTCCAGACTGTTGCAGTACAGGGCGACCATCAGAAAACACAGGATGGTCAGCACGGCACAGAGGACCGATAACCATGGAAACATAGAGGACACCTCCCGCGAAATGACGCTTTATTCCTGATTTCATAGTATCACAGGGAACAGACGGCGGCAACGCAAAAGAAAGAGGAAGCTTCCGGCTGGAAGCTTCCTCTGATTGTGAA
Source organism: Oscillospiraceae bacterium (assembly GCA_904501855.1). Lineage (GTDB taxonomy): Bacteria > Bacillota > Clostridia > Oscillospirales > Oscillospiraceae > UBA2922. The sequence goes on from CAJGCI010000227.1 coordinate 2,682, forward strand.
AGCGGATGATCAGATCTGATCGTCGTATTTCGGATACTTGTTCATCTCGTAAGGCATCTTGGTCATATCTTTTCTCGGCATATC
>CAJGCI010000228.1 GCA_904501855.1 Oscillospiraceae bacterium
CAACGGGTTCGCACCACTCTGTTCTCGTGTTTTCTCCGGGTATCTCCCGTGCAACATGCTGGAACCACGAGTCAGCCGCTGCGCCATGCCAGTGCTTTATATTGGCCGGGATATTCACCACATCCCCCGGATGCAGTTCTCTCGGTTCCTTTCCCCATTCCTGATACCAGCCACGGCCATAAACACAGATCAGCAGCTGTCCGCCGCCCTTATCAGCATGATGGATATGCCAGTTGTTCCGGCACCCCGGCTCGAATGTCACATTGAAGGTCGGGATCTGTTCCATCGTGAGCGGCGCAAGGTAACTCTTTCCAATAAAGTATTGTGCAAATGCTTCATTGGGCTTTCCGACAGGGAACCGGAGATTGGAAGGCACGCCTGCCGGAAGATCGGTTCTCTCATCATCTCCGAACACCTCCTGAATCATCGGAAAAGTACTCCAGGCCTTTGGCCAGCCACAATAGAAAGCAAGCTGCGTCACGATCTCGACTGCTTCATCTTTTGTGATACCGTGCTCTTTTCCAAGCGCCAGATGACTTTTCAGCTGAGGATACAGCCCTGCGGAAAACAACGCAGCGATCGTGATCATGCTGCGGTCTCTTGGGGAGAGCTCCTTTTCCCTCGACCAGACTTCTCCAAAGAGTACATCATCATTCAGTTCTGCAAATTTCGGAGCAAGATTGCCCAGGTGATTTCTTCCCGCTGTCTGTTTCTTCATAACCTGTAAATTCCTCCTTACTCGTTTTTCATATTGCGTTCCCAGAATTCCACGGCACGGTCGATCCAACCCTCCGCAACGGTACCCGTGCCAAGTCCGAAGCCGTGGGACAAGCCATTGAATATCTCAATCTCTGCATCCGTGCCGTTTGCCTGAATGGCCTGGATCCGCCGTTCCATCGTCCTGTAGGAAGCGATGCCATCGCTTGTTCCGACGGCGCTGTAGGTCGGCGGTTCATTGCCATATACTTCCGAGAGTCCGGTATAATTGACAAACAATGCTGCCGGACGGGGATACGCATCTTCTCCGAAACTTTCTGTGCCGTAGCTGCCAAGCCATGCTGCCATTCGCGCACCTGCCGATCCTCCCCAAAGGGAATAATCCGAGGTGTCCACCTGCAGTTCTTCCGCATGATCAAAGACAAATGCGATAGCTCTGGCAAGATCCTCACAGGCAGTTTGCGCACCGGGACGGTAGATCAGGGCAAAGGCGTTGTAGCCCCTCTTTGAAAGCTCCAGAGCATGCGGGAAGCTGTCATGCATCGCGCCAACGTAGGAAAAGCCGCCGCCGGCGTTTACAATAGCAAACTTCGCACCAGGGTCTCCACGGAAGAAGAACAGTCCGGTATCCTCCTTGGCAGGATCTGCCGCCTTTTCTTCTTCAGAGTAGATGTCATAGAAAACCGTCTCCCCGTCTTCGGCATGGCTTTTCAGATAATTGCAGATCTCTACCGTCTTATCCGGATCGATATTGCTGTACCAGGTAAGACGAAGGTTTCCCAATGTATTGCCGCTCATATATCCGTTATCGACCGGGAAGATCAGCCTTCCGTAATCGCCGAAAGCGGGATCACTCTGTACCTCGGTAATTCCGGTGTCCTTTGTATAGACAGCAGCCGGAGCTGCATCGGAAATCACCTGATCATTATCCGGATCCCGAAAAAACAGAGGCAGCGCATTGTACAGATATTCCTGTACGGCATCAAAGTCGTGATAGCCGCCATCCTTCAGATGGAACATATAATGCTCCCGTGTAAACACATCTGATCGCTCAAGCATTTCCTCCGCCATATCGATGGACTGGCTCTTGACCGCATCCTGGGTGCCAACGGCGTGATAAATGAAATAGCCGCGTTCGTTAAGGTTGTTATCCTTCACGAGCCGCTCGATAAAGTCCACGTTTTTCTCGATCTGAAAATCCCCATAGGTGCCGTAATACCAGCAGGATCCGCTCATTGGCAGGAAGTAACGAATATAATCCGTGTCGTAGCAGAACTGCAGCCAGGTCGTGACCGAGCCAAGGGAGAACCCGCCAAATGCCCGGTGATCCCTGGAGGCTTTCAAATCCTCATCGGATGCAGACTTGGCGTAGGTGTGAAATTTCCCTTCCACCGTCGGCATCAGGTTCTCTTCGAAATCCCGGTGGAACTGACGGAACTCCGCAATGGAACCGCTGAAATCCGTATTGCTGTTCTTGTTGTAGAACGTGGCAGAAACAATGATAACCGGCGGGATCTCTCCGTTTTCGATCAGGTGATCAAACATGTTTTTGGTTGAAGTGAATTCAAAGTATTCACCTGCATGTCCGCCCCAGCCATGCATCAGATAGACAATGTTGTATCTGGTATCTTCATCGTTTTCATCATAGCCGTAAGGGGTATAGACGTAGGCCGTTTTTGCGATAGCTGCCCCGTCTCTGACATAATCCTTCGAATCATAATCCAGCCGGGTCACAGTACCGGGATGGTCTGATGCAGTCTTATATGAAGACGGAACAGCAGCAGTGTATCCTGTTTGTTCCATAACTTCCTTATTCTCTGGTGAGGTGACATCCGAAGGCGCTTTCGTGTCCCCGGATGATTCCTCTGTATCATTTTGCTTTGTCGGCTCCTGCGTCTGAGCTTGAATCCCTGCACATGCGGCCAGAGTTATGATCAGAAGCAGAAAGCATATCAGTATAATCATTTTCTTCAAAAAATACGCCTCTTTTCTCAGTGTTCTCCGAACAA
>CAJGCI010000229.1 GCA_904501855.1 Oscillospiraceae bacterium
AAAAAGTGGTGGGCACACTGTCCCGCTACCACCTGCTCCGCCCGAAAAAGAAAAAGGTCGTGCTGGTGGACCACAATGAAATGGCGCAGACGGTCCCCGGCCTGAGTCAGGCGGATCTCATGGGCATCGTCGACCATCACCGCCTGGCGGATATCCAGACCACGAATCCCGTCATGGTACGAAACGAGCCGGTGGGAAGCACTGCCACCATCGTTGCCGGTATGTATCAGGATTACGGTCTGATGCCCAGCCCCCGGATGGCGGGACTGCTGGCCTGTGCCGTGATCTCCGATACGGTCATGTTCAAATCCCCCACCGCCACTCCCAGAGACCGGCAGATCGCGGAGCGCATGGCCCGTATCGCCAATGAGTCCCTGGAGGATCTGGGCAATGTGGTGTTCAATTCCGGCACCAATTCCACCCGTTCGGTCAGCGATATCCTGTTCACGGACTTCAAGGAGTTCCACATCGCCGGCCACGATCTGGGCGTGGGACAGCTCACCTGTCTCGATGCCGACGAGATCCTCAAACGCAAGGATGAGTTCCTGGCCGAGATGTCCAGGGCAAAAGAGGAGAAACATTATGACTTCATCCTCCTCATGCTCACGGACGTGCTGAAGGAAGGTACCGACCTTATCTTCCTGGGAGACGAGGATGTCATCAACCAGGCATTCTCCTGTCAGGCAAAGGACAACACCGTGTTCCTGCCGAAGGTCATGTCCCGAAAGAAACAGATCATTCCCATGCTCTCCACCATGTGGGGCTGATGGTACAGAAAACCAAAAAGGATGGTTCGCAAGAACCATCCTTCTTTTTTTGTGCTCTGATCAAGGATTGACCACATTCTGCGGAGTTCCCGCCAGGTATGCCCGGAGGTTCTCCACCGTCGTGTCCATGATCCGCTGACGGCATTCCTTTGACGCCCAGGAAATATGAGGCGTAATGATGCAGTTTTTCGCGGTCAGAAGCGGGTTGTCCCCACGAATCGGTTCCGTTGACACCACATCAAGGCCTGCAGCCGCCACTTTTCCGGAATTTAAGGCATCTGCAAGGTCCTGTTCCACCACACAGCCGCCACGGGCATTGTTGATGATGATCACGCCGTCCTTCATTTTTTCGATGTTTTCACGGCATATGACGTCCTTGGTGCCGGGCAGCAGCGGACAGTGCAGGGCTATGACATCCGACTGTGCCAGCAGCGTGTCCAGATCCACATAGTCCGCCAGGGCCTCTCCTTCCGGAGTGGGCCGGGATCCGGTGGCCAGGACCTTCATGCCGAAGGCATTGGCCAGCTTTCCCGTGGTACGGCCGATACGTCCGAAGCCGATGATCCCCATGGTCTTGCCGTGAAGATCCATCAGGGGATAATCCCAGAAACAGAAGTCCGGACAGGATTCCCAGCGGCCTTCCCAGACCGCATCGGAATGATGTCCCACGCGATGACACAGCTCCAGAAGAAGTGCCATGGCGAATTCCCCTACCGCGTCGGTGCCGTAGGCCGGAACATTGCACACCGGGATCCCTCTCTTCTTTGCCGCCTCGACATCCACCACGTTGTATCCGGTGGCGAAGATGGCGATGAGCTTCAGATTCGGGCATGCATCCATGATGCGCTCCGTAATGGGCACTTTATTGATCAGAACGATATCCGCGTCCCCGATGCGTTCGATGATCTTGTCTTCATCGTCCTCCGTCCGGTCATAGATGACCAGGTCGCCGAACTGCCGCAGGGGCTCCCAGTCCAGATCCCCGGGATTCTCACAGTATCCGTCCGTAATTACCAGTTTCATGATTTTTCCTCCTTCTTAAGGGTCTCTTCCACAACGGTCCAGAACCGTTCCACATCGATCTCCGTCGCCACCATGGCGTTGGCCGGCTCGCTGCGCAGATGGTGCCGGTCGCAGTTGGTCCTGCCGTAGGACGCTCCCGGCATGCGGTCGATCTCCACGACCATTGACTCAAACTTCAGGATCTCCGGATCGATGAGCCAGGCGATGGTCACGGGATCATGCAGCGCCCCGCCTTCCACGCCGAACACTTCCTTCTCCATCCTGCAGTAGTACTGCATCATATCCCCGAACAGTTCACAGGCCTTTCCGCCGTGCGAACGGATCCTTTCATAGATGTCGGGGACGCACATGGCCTTCTGCGTCACATCCAGCCCCACCATGCGGATCGGGATGCCGCTGCGGAAGACGATATCCGCCGCTTCCGGATCGCAGTACATGTTGAATTCGGCAGCCGGTGTGATGTTGCCGGCCCCCATGGAGCCGCCCATCAGAAGGATCTCGCCGATCCTTCCCGCGATCTTCGGGCACAGACGAAGCGCCAGTGCGATGTTCGTCAGCGGACCGGTGGCAACCAGTGTGACGGGATCCAGAGAAGCGTTCAGATAATCGGTGATGAAGGATACCGCATGACGGTTTCTCACCGTCTTCTCCAGAGGTTCAAACTCCACGCCGTCCAGTCCGGATTCTCCGTGGACGAAGCCTGCATGAAACGGCTCTTTCAGAAGCGGCCGGTCGCAGCCGGCATAGACTGCCACGTTGGACCCCATATGCTGACACACGTGAAGGGTATTGTTCACATTCTTTTCCAGGGTCTGGTTCCCGGCCACCACGGTGATGGCGCGCAGGTCGATCTTCTCGCTCTTCAGTGCCATGAGGATGGCCACCGCGTCGTCATGGCCCGGATCGCAGTCCAGAAGGATGGCTTTTTTCTC
>CAJGCI010000230.1 GCA_904501855.1 Oscillospiraceae bacterium
CAGCGCACTCTTTGACTTGAGGGTCCCCACAAACTGTGCTACACTCATGTACGGTGGAATGCTTACCAGCATATGTACATGGTCGGGGCATAATTCTGCCTCGATGATTTCCACCTTCATCTGCTCGCACAGTTTTCGCAGTATTACTCCGATATCCTGTTTTATCTCTTTGTATATGATTTTTCTTCGATATTTCGGTGCAAATACTATGTGGTACTCACACCGATAACTGGAGTGGGCCAATCGTTTGACTTCGTTTTTCACCTTGGTAAAAACCTCCTTGCTTTTAGGCTGGTAATGTGGCGGTAAACCATTACCAATTCTATGGCTTGGAGGTTTTTATGCCAAGGCGTTTTTACTCACCCCTGGTAAACCAGGGGTTTTATTGCCGCTAAAGCGCCAAAAACGAAGGGGTCCGGCATCTGTGCCGGACCTCTTTTTCATACCACTTGAAAGATATAGAATTTCAGATAATCGGTCTCCGGGACATCCCAGGAAATGGGGTGGTCCGGGGACTGCTGTCTTGCCTCGATCTGTTTCAGCGTCACGTCCGCATCTTTGGCGGCGCTGTGAAGCATCTTCCGGAACAGCTCGTCCGTCATGAAATGACTGCAGGAACAGGTGGCCAGATATCCGCCCCGGGGAAGGAGCTTCATGGCCCGGTAATTGATATCCTTGTACCCGCGGATCGCATTCTTTACCGTCGCGGAGCTCTTGGTGAACGCGGGAGGATCCAGAATGATAAAATCATAGTCCCGTTCTTTCCGCTCAAACTTCTCCGTGAGAAGATCGAAGACATCGGCACAGACGAACTCCACATCCAGTCCGTTGAGCTCTGCGTTGTGACGAGCGGTGGCGAGGGCGTCTTCCGACACGTCCACGGCAGTCACGGAAGCGGCTCCCGCCCTGGCACAGTTCAGGGCAAAGGCACCGGTGTGTGTAAAGCAGTCCAGTACCCGGTGATCTTTCGCGATGGGCCAGAGGGCTTTCCGGTTGTATTTCTGATCCAGAAAGTATCCTGTCTTCTGACCGTTAAAGTAATCCACGTCAAAGAGGATCCCGTTTTCTCGGATGGTAACGTGTCCGTCACCGGAACCCCTGAAGAAACCGGTGGTCTGAGGCAACCCCTCCTTAGAACGGACCGCGAGATCATTGCGCTCGTAAACGCCGCGGATCTCGATCCCTTTCTCTCTGAGGATGGAAACGAGCATGGGGTAGACCGTCTCCTTGCGCTGTTCCATGCCGTAGCAGACACACTGCGTCACGAGGATATCCTCAAACCGGTCCACCGTCAGTCCGGGCAGTCCGTCGGATTCGCCGAAGACCAGACGGCAGCAGGGAAGATCCTCACCCATGACGGCGACGCGGTAGTCGATGGCATAGCGGATCCGGCGCTCCCAGAAAGACTCATCGAACCGGTCATTGGGATTCCGGCTGACGATGCGCACCCGGAGCTTGGAATGGTCGTTGTAGAAGCCGGCACCCAGCCAGCGCCACTTCTGGGAATAGACATCCACGATGTCTCCGTTCTGTATCTCGCCCACGAGATCCGTGACCTCGTCACTGTAGACCCAGGGGTGCCGGCCACGAAGGGCCCGTTCTCCCTTTTCGGTGATCTGTATTTTTGCATAAGGACGTTCGGACATGCTGTGCTCCTTCAGGAAATGTGTTAATGATGGCCTCTCCACAGTTTTTTCCGCCACTCATCCCGGTAGCGGAGGATCAGCCGGTGATAGAGCCGGTCGCACAACAGGAATGTGACGGAACCGGCGGCAAAGAGAAACACGAGAGACACAATGGTATACTCCCGGAACTCCTGTGCCATATCTCCGATGCCGAGAATGGCGATCATGAGATAATAGGCAAAGCCCGTGATGGCGAAAAAGATCAGAAGTTTCAGCAGGATCCGGAACCATCTTACCCGGATCCGGCTCATGGCGGGGATAATCACCGGCCACCATCCAAGAAAGACATAGAGAAAGGCACTTTCCTTGTCCGGAGAGAGGATCAGGGCCAGCACCGCCACCGCGGCATAGGAGACCAGGGCGGTGGATGCTCCGTATTCCACAAAAGCCGGGATGAGGCAGGCGGAGGCGATCATGGGACTCAGAAAGGTCGCAACGGGGATCAGGCCCCCTGCCGTCATGATAAGAGCGGCCAGGGCACCCATCATGCCGCACAATGCCATTTTTCCCGATTGTTTTCTCATGTTATCCATGGGCCGATTATACTGGCTGGACCGGAAACTTGCAAGCGGATCTGTTCGTTACGGTCTTGCGAATTCAGTTTACATTATATATAATAAATTAATATTATGTAAATCAGGAGGTTCGCCATGAAGACCGTCTTGCGAGTGATATCCATGATCGTTCTGACGCTCGGCATCATCGTGCTGGGATACATCATGTGTGTTCGACTGTTCGGAGTGGACACCGCCTCCCGATTGTTTGAAGTGACGATGCAAGAGTCCGAGGAACCGCCTTCCGCCGATACGGCAGCGGAGGAAGAGGAAGCGGAAGAGTCGGAGCCACTTCACTGGACGATCTCCTTTGTGGGAGACTGTACGCTGGCATCCAGCCAGTATAACAACGATTTCATCAACAAGGTAAACGGCGACTACAACTATCCCTTTAAGAATGTCGCGGATATTCTGAAAGCCGACGACTATACCATTGCGAATCTGGAATGCACGTTCTCCGACCGGGTGGG
>CAJGCI010000231.1 GCA_904501855.1 Oscillospiraceae bacterium
ATCGCAGGAAAAAGCGACGCTTTCGCCGGGATTATCAGCAATTTTTCGTAAATCGATACGCATAATACACCTCGCAAGTCGCTATGACATTATAGAGTATGTTCCGATGCTTGTCAACCAGATTTTTATAGGGTATAATCGTGGCCATGCGAGAGATAATTGTGAAGAAAAACGACGCTGGTCAGAGGCTGGATCGCTTTGTTGGAAAGGCCGTTCCCCTGCTTCCGGAATCGTTGATTCAAAAGTACATACGGACCAAGTACATCAAGCTCAACGGCAAGCGCGCACAGCGTGATGACCGCGTACAGGAGGGCGATGTTCTGCAGTTCTATATCCGGGACGAGTTCTTTGAAAAACCGCAGGAACAGAACTCCTACCTGAAGGTGGGTAATCCCCGTCTCACGGTGGTGTATGAGGATGAAAACATCCTTCTGGCAGACAAGAAACCCGGCGTACTGTGTCACAGTGCCGGCGCCTGGGACTACAACACTCTCATCGCCAACATCCAGGCCTATCTGGTCAAAAACGGTGAATGGGATCCCAGGGCGGAAAACAGCTTCGCTCCTGCGCTGTGCAACCGCATCGACCGCAACACCGGCGGCATCGTCATTGCCGCAAAGAATGCGGAGACGCTGCGCATCATCAACGAGAAAATCGCCGACCGGGAGATCGAGAAGTATTACCTGTGCGCTGTTCTCGGCAGGCCGCGTCCGGAATCCGGACGGCTGGAGAACTTCCTGTTCAAGGACGCCTCCAAAAACCAGGTGTTCGTCAAGTCCCGCCCGGAACCCGGTGCCAAGACCGCCGTCACGGAATACCGGGTACTTGCTTCCCGGAAGGAGCTGTCTCTCGTGGAGTGTCATCTTCTTACGGGACGGACGCATCAGATCCGCGCCCAGATGTCCCACGCGGGATGGCCGCTGCTGGGAGACGGCAAATACGGCCGTGAGCGGATCAACCGCCAGTACGGAGAAAAACGGCAGGCGCTCTATTCCTACCGTCTTGTCTTTGATTTCAAAACGGACGCCGGGATCCTCTCGTATCTCAACGGGAAGTCCTTCCAGGTACAGTCCGTGGACTTTGCAGATAAATACTTCCCGGGATTCACCATTCCCGTTACGAAAGAATAATCAGGAACCGCCGCAATCATGGCAGTTCCTGATTTTTGTCTTTCCGGTCATCGGCGAGACATCCGTCTTCAAGACTGGGAAGAATGTAGTTTTCCTTGGCATATTCCCAGATCCGTTCCGAGCCCTCGCCGGTATGCTCGTTCCGTTTCAGCACCTGGCTGACTTTGATCTTATGCTCCGTCCATGCCTTTCCATCGGCCGCCACGTTGAGCATCATCGGCTGGATGTTGTCCATGGTATGGGCAAACCGCGCCTCCGGAGTCTTTCCTTCTTCAAATTCCTCAAACAGGCTTTTCAGATACTGTCCCTGGTCTTCGGGGAGCAGTCCATACAGCCGCCGGGCCGCCTCGGCCTCCCGTTCCTGCTGGTTCCTTTTTCCCTCCTCATCGTAGGCATAGGTGTCGCCGGCATCGATCTCCACGATATCATGGATCAGGATCATGGTAACGGTTTTCAGAATATCGATTTTTTCGTTGGCATGTTCCGCCATCAGAATGGCCATCAGCGCCATATGCCAGGCATGTTCGGCATCGTTTTCCTTCCGCTCTCCATTGGACAGCCAGGTCTGACGGAAGATCTGTTTCTCCTTGTCTGCCTCCAGTGCGAACGCAAACTGCTGTTTCAATCTCTCGTCTTCGATGCTCATCGCTGTCCTCCAAGGATTCTGCGGGTCAGCTGCCACAGTACGGAAGCGGCGGTCAGGGCGCCGGCGCTCCCCAGAAGGAGGACACCAACGCGGCGCCTCTGAATGGCACGCTCCACCCGCTGGATCGCTTTTTCTCCCGTCGTCATACCCAGTGCGCAGGACTCCTGATACAGTCCCAGCGCCTTTTTCATATTCTTATCAGTGCCGCATCCACGTTCGTACATGCTGGCCAGATTATATTTTGCTTCTTTCAGGCCCTGCCGGGCTGCCTGTTCATAACAGGCCACGGCCTTCTCCGGATCCCGCTGGGTCCCGAACCCGTGTTCATACATATAGCCCAGATTATTCTGCCCCGCGGCGACTCCCATCTCCGCGCTCTTCTTGTAGTTCTCAAAGGCAAGCAGAAGATTGACCTTCGTACCGAAACCCTTCTCATAGCAGTATCCCAGCTGGCAGACTGCCTCCGGAAGACCCTGGGCCGCCGCTTTCTCAATCAGTTCGAATGCCTGGACCTGATCCCGTCTTCCTTCCGATCCGCCCATGAGAAGCTCTGCCCGCCGAAACTGTGCCTGTGCATGACCGGCGTTGGCCGCTGTCTTGTAATAGCTGCCTGCCTTTCTCCGGTTCATCTCCACGCCCAGACCCTTTTCGTACATCCGTCCCAGCTGATAATTGGCAGCGGGATGGCCGGCCTTGGCGGCTTCAAAGATATACTCAAACGCCCGTTTCAGATCTTTTTCCACATAGTCTCCGTCCAGATACATGCATCCCAGACTGTACTTGCTTTCCACATTGCCCCGGTCCGCCGCCTGACGGTACAGCTGGACGGCTTTGTTCATGTCCCGGGGAACTCCTTTTCCCATGACATAGCACAGTGCCAGTGCATA
>CAJGCI010000232.1 GCA_904501855.1 Oscillospiraceae bacterium
GATCCGGCAGATCCTGAAAGCTGCCATGGCAGCACCCTCGGCGGGCAATCAGCAGCCGTGGGAATTCTATGTGATCCGTGACCGGGAGAAGATCCGGCAGCTGGCGGAGGTAACGCCGTATTCCAAAAGTGCGGCCGGTGCGCCGGTCGTTATCGTTCCCTGCTATCGAACTTCAGGACTGTGGGCGCCAATGTATGATACCATCGACCTGTCAATAGCCACCGAAAACATGCTCCTGGAGATCACGTTTCTGGGACTGGGAGCCGTCTGGATGGGGATCGCACCGATTGAGGAGCGTGTTCAGTCCGTGGACAGTATCCTGGGGCTGGGAGAGAATCTGCACTCCTTTGCTCTGGTACCGGTGGGATATCCCGCGGAATCCAGACCGCAGCAGGACCGGTTCCAGGAGGAAAGGATCCACTGGATCGGATAATACACTACGGCTGGGTATCACCAATGGTTTGAATGGATTCCAGACGGATCAGCTTCTCCTTTTCTCCCTTCGGAGTCTTGATGCGGAGCAGGATCCAGTCCTCATCGACGTCCACGATGGTATTGGAGCCGCGTTTGGTGTTTCCATACGAAATGATATCGGAATCCATATGGTCTTCTTTCATCGTCAAAGTGACCGGTTTTCCTATGTAAGATCTTGCAATCTGTGACAGGGACTTTCTGCGATTATAGTAGGAAGTCCCTTCCTGTTTGGAAAGTGTCCGCTCCAGTTCATCGACTCTTTTTTTGAGACTGGAAATCTGCAGATAGGCCATAAAACCGAAGATTGCGAACACAAATGCAACATAAATCATGATTCCGCCTCCGATACCAGTTCCATTGAAAGCACGGAAGAGACAGGAATAAGCTTTTCCATGTGTCCTTTTCGCGTTTCCGCGGATACCTTCATCCAGTTTCCTTCAAATTCTTCTATGCGGCAGACGGCGTTGAACAGATCCGCATCAGCCTCCTCGTCAAAAAAGGACAGCTTCACCAGACGGCCCTCGGCAGCGGCAAGAAGACGATCCACTTTTCCGGAGAACGGTTTATCTCCGGAGGGGTCTTCCGTGAAATCATCCTTCAGAAGGTAATCGCAGCTGACATTCAGCAGTTCCGCAATGGTGCTGAGTTTGTCGATGTCCGGCATGATGGTACCGGACTCCCAGCGGCTGACGGTCTGGCGCGTCACGGCCAGCTTTTCTGCAAATTCCGACTGAGTCATCCCGGCGTCTTTTCTCTTTTGAGCGATTTTTTCACCAAGGTTTTTCATGTGAGAAAGGCTCCTTTTCTTTTTTCTGGTTTCAGTTTATCGGCTCGATGGTTCGAAAACAAGAATCTTGTTTGTTCCTTCTGGTACGCAGTACGTACCATTGCGCTAAATCACATCGGCCTGGGACAGCAGAAGCAGAGTGTTTTCTTCACTGTATTCGATCTGCTCGGACAGCCGGCGGATATGCTCGGAATCTCTGCCGTAGACGAGATCGTTCAGCAGGATATACTGGGTACATGCCCGTGCAAAAGCTGAGATCTGGAAGAAGGAAAACGACTTCAGACGTTCCAGCTGGCGATACTGGAAATAGGAGTACAGCTTCTGAAGCTGTATCCGATGTCCGCTGTCCGATATGGCCAATGTGCGTTGACCGGTAAGTTCCTTCTCAAGAGCACGGAGTTCCGGAATCCAATTGGTGTCGATGGGCTCTGTCTTCCGCAGGAGGGCGAGCAGTGAGAGGCACTGCTCCCTGGAATCCATGGGACGGAAGGTGAGGGCCTCTTCCGTAAAGGGGACACAAAGAAGATCCAGAAGTTCTCGGAAAGAGTATTCTTCCGGCAGGTCGTCCATCGTAAACGCCAGGGATGAGGAGAGAAGAAGGTCACAGGTCTCCTCGCAGGACAGACCGAGTCCCCAGAGTTCAAAGTCGCCGCAGTCTTCGAAAAAGCGGGGATGCAGGGCACAGATATCACACAGGTCTTCTTCTCCACGGGCGAGGATCAGTCGGCACAGACCGTCTTTGCGGAGCATGGGGCAGTTTCCGTTGGGATCCAGAACAAAATGCATCGTTCCGTCTTCTTCTACGGTATAGGAACGGATCTCATCCGCCAGCGGCCCGGACATGGTGCGGTATTTCCGGGCGGTATCCTCATCGATATCGATCTCCCATCCCTTACAGCAGGAATGTTTGCAGTTGTTGGCCCGGCACTGAAAATCCGGGTAAAAGGAAGGAAGTATGGCGTGCATGGTTTTCCTCCTCCGTCATAATAAAAGAATTATATCCTCCACACGTAAAATACTCAATACAGGAGAACACGGGGAATTGTTCCGAAGAGCACAATTTGGTAAAATTACAACAGAAGAATTTCCCAAGGAGAGGGGGAAGAGACCGTGAAAGAAAAGATACTCAACACGATCAAACAGATGCAGAAGATCTACAGCGACAACCAGCTGGGCATCTATGCCGGCAATGCAACGCTGTTTATTATTACCGCAGTGTTTCCGCTGTTGATGCTGATCATTTCCGTCGTAGGTATGCTCCCGGGATACACCCCGGATGATGTGACGGATTTTCTGTTTCAGTTTCTGCCGGATCTCGGTTCCGTCCGGTCATTGGTAAACAACATGATTTCCAACCTGCAGTCTCACAGTACCGGGCTTCTGGCATCGGTGGCA
>CAJGCI010000233.1 GCA_904501855.1 Oscillospiraceae bacterium
ATCCTGTATGACAGCTCCGATCATTCCATCTTTATCGGACGTGATTTTGGTACGACCAAGAGCTACTCCGAAGAAACGGCAGCTGCCATCGATGAGGAAGTGAAGAAGATCTTCGATCAGGCAATGGCAGACTGTGAAAAGATCCTGACCGAGCACAGCAGGGAACTGACCGATATTGCAGAGTATCTTCTTGTCCATGAGACCATGGAAAGAGAAGAGTTTGACTACTACTTTGAGCACGGCGAGTTCATGCCGGTTAAGAAGCCGGCACCAGTAAGAGATCATACCATTGAGCCGCCTGCCAAGCATATTTCCATGAATTTCGGCAATGAACCGGAAGCCATACCGGAAGAATCTGAACCGACGGAAGAAATGAAGCCGGAAGAGGAACCGACGGAGACGAAACCGGAAGAACCGGAGACTCCCGCGGAAGATATTCCGGAGGAACCTGCGGAAGAGCGACCGGAATCGGACGAAGAATAAGATACGATGGGCGGCCGGAAGGCCGCCCGTTTTTCTCCGAAAGAAGGAGTGTGCAATATGATCACGATCAATAAGGAGCTGTTCGGACGGACGCAGCAGGGAGAACCGGTATTTCGTTTCCGGATGAAAAACTCCGTCGGTGTTTCGGTGGATATTCTGGAATACGGCTGCACCATCCAATCCATCTGTGTTCTGGCGGGCAGTGAGAGAACGGTGGACGTCGTTCTGGGATATGACCGGCTGTCGGACTACGAAAAAGGCGGATGCGTGTACGGCGCAGTGGTCGGACGCTATGCCAACCGGGTCCGGAACGGAGAAGTCACTCTGTCCGGCAGCACATACCGGATGGAGAAGAACGATGGGAACAATCATCTTCACGGATGTTTCTCCCACCGCGTGTTCTCCGGACGGATGGAGGAGGATTCCGTGGTGCTGACCTACCTGAGCCCCGATGGGGAGGACGGTCTTCCCGGAAACCTCACGGTATCTGTAAGATATCGGCTGGATGAGGAAAACGCTCTTCATATTGAATACGGAGCGGAGACGGATCGGGAGACGGTCCTCAATCTGACCAACCACAGTTATTTCAATCTGAACGGATTTGGCATTGTCCACGGGCATCGTCTGCAGATCGACGCGGACTGCTACACGGAAGCAGATCAGGAACTGCTTCCAACCGGGCGGGTCCTGCCGGTGGAAGGAACCCTCATGGACTTCCGCCGGGAGAAGCTTATCGGCAAAGGACTCATGAATCCCGACCCGGTCCTCAGCATGGCGGGCGGATACGACCATAATTATATTGTTAACGGGACGGCACCGGAACTCCGGCTGGCCGCCCGGGCCCGGGGAGAAGTCAGCGGGATCGCCATGGAATGCTGGACTACTCAGCCGGCTGTGCAGTTCTATACCGGAAACTATATCCATGAAGACTCCGTGCGGTTCGGAAAAAAGGGAGCCCAGTATCCACAGTACGGAGGCTTTTGTCTGGAGACCCAGCACTATCCGGACAGTCCGCATTTTCCGGACTTTCCCAGCACCGTGCTCGCTCCGGGGAGCCGGTTCAGCGAGAAAACGGTCTACCGTTTCTTCCCGGGAAGGAACGGTATCCAAAACAACAGTTGAGAAAGTGTCTGTAATTCGATATAATTTCAATCGCACTTGATCAACAAGACAAAAAAACCGTTGCAGTTATCATACAGAGGAAGGAGAAACCGATGACGGAATGCGGTGTCCGTATCGGTGTAACATCATGAAACTAGGCATCGTGGGACTGCCCAATGTAGGAAAATCCACTTTATTCAATGCGATCACCAATGCCGGCGCAGAGGCGGCGAACTATCCGTTCTGCACCATCGAACCCAATGTGGGCATGGTGACCGTGCCGGATGCGAGACTGGATTTTCTGGCGGATATGTATCATCCGAAGAAGAAAACACATGCGGTCATCGAGTTCGTGGATATTGCCGGACTGGTGAAAGGCGCATCCAAGGGAGAAGGTCTGGGCAATAAATTTCTGGACAACATCCGTGCGACGGACGCCATCGTCCATGTGGTGCGCTGTTTCGATGATGAAAACGTGATTCATGTGGAAGGCTCCACGGATCCCAAGCGGGATGTGGAGACCATCGATCTGGAACTGATCATGTCCGATATGGAACTGGTGGGACGCCGCATTGAAAAAGCGGAGAAAGCAGGGAAGAGCGGAGATAAAAAAGCCCGTCATGAGGCAGAACTCTTCCATGCACTGAAAGACCATCTGGATGAAGGAAAGTCCGCCCGTACTTTCGAGTGCAGCGAAGATGACGCCGCGTTCCTGAAGACATGCGACCTTCTTACCACAAAGCCCATCATCTATGCGGCGAACCTGGATGAGGGCGGGATCACGGATCTGGACGGAAATGCATACTATCAGGTGCTGAAGGGGATCGCGGAAGCGGAGGGCGCACAGGTCCTTCCCATCAGCGCACGTACCGAAGCGGAACTTGCGGCCATGGAGCCGGAAGACCGTCAGATGTTCCTGGAGGATCTGGGACTGGAACAGTCGGGACTGGACCGTATGATCCAGTGTTCCTATACACTGCTGGGACTGATTTCATTTCTGACCTGCGGAGAAGATGAGTGCCGGGCATGGACCATCCGAAACGGCACCAAGGCACCGCAGGCGGCAGG
>CAJGCI010000234.1 GCA_904501855.1 Oscillospiraceae bacterium
AACCACTTATTTGAACAGCTGGAGAGATTGAACGACGAGGATCTTAATGAAGAACAGATCGAGATCGAACTGAAACGCGCCGACGGCATGACCAAGATCGCGGAAAAGATCATCCAGAACGGCGAGCTCGCATTCAAGACCATGCGCCATATGGATGAGTATGGATACGGCATCGACCGAAACCGGACAGTTCCATCCATGCTGACTTCCGGGGGTGACAAATGATCTACAGATATCCGCAGGAAGTCCATGACCTGGTTAAGGAATGGTGCACGAAGCTCCGGGACAAAGAGCTTGCTGCCCTGGTAAATGACAAGTGCGGGACAGAGTTCACGGCATCGAAGATGAAGAACTTCCGAGGTAATCACGGCTACCGGAACGGGATGAAGCAGTGGACGGGCGAAGAATACTGGAAGTACCAGACCAAATATCCGCAGGGCATGTTCGAGTACATCCGGGACAATTCCTGGGGCGTCAGCTCCAAAGAAATGGCGGAACGGGTCAAAGAGAAATTCGGGTATGAAATGACTCCGACCGGCATGAAGCAGTTCCGCCAGCGTCACGGGATCAAGTCCGGAGTGACAGGATGGTATCAGAAGGGGCATGCGCCAGGGAACAAAGGCAAAAAGCTCGAGGAGTATGTCGGTGAAGAAAGAGCTGCCGAAATTAAGAAACGCATCGCAGCGACGCAGTTCAAGAAGGGAAACCGGCCATTCAATGAGCTCCCGGTCGGCGCGATCGTGATCAACTCTGACGGCTACAAACTCCGCAAGAAGCAGATGGACGGGACAATGTGGGAGCGCTGGGAGTTCCTGCACCGGGCGGTCTGGGAGGAGCACAACGGCCCGATTCCGGACGGCATGATGGTCACCTTCAAGGACTCCGACAAAATGAACTGCGACATCAGCAACCTGATGCTGGTCACAAAGGGACAGAACGCGGTCATGGTCCGGAAAGGCTACCGATCGGAGGATCCGGAGATCACGGAGGCAGGCGCCACTCTTGCCGCCCTGGAGATCGCAGTTAACAAGAAGAAACGGAGTAAGAAATGATAACTTGCAAAAACTGCACGCACTACTGGATGTGCCCGGATCGGAGCCGGATGTATCCATGTGTGGAGTTTGAACATAAATCGAAAAAGGAGGAAACAAATGAACGTAATAAGAAACAAGATCAAGCTGCTGGACAGGCAGACAGGCACAACAAGCGTGTTTCTGACCGGTCTCACAACAAAAACCACAGAAAACCTTGAGAAGGTGCTGCGGAAGTACATCGACTCGGAAGCCCGGTTCGACTTCGTGGTGGAGCCGTATGTCGCAACGGTCTATGACGAGCCGAAGCCGGAAAGACCGAAAAGCACGAAGTACCAGGATGCTTCTCAGCAGATCTCAACGTCTCCGGCGTATATCAAGACAGGAGGAATGAGATGAGCACAGAACAAGAGTACAACGCATTAGACGGTGTGCGCAGATCCGCCCTGTGGGAGTTAAAGAAAAGCCCGGCACATTATCTGTACGCGGTAATGAACCCGCCGAAAGAGACTCCGGCGCTCGCATTCGGATCAGCATCGCACAAGTACATTTTAGAAACAGACGACTTCTGGAACGAATATACCCTGACTCCGGAGTGCGACCGACGGACCAAAGACGGAAAAGCAGTCTGGAATCAGTTCCAGGAAGAACTGGCATCGTCCGGAAAATCGCCTGTATCCGGTTCCGATTATAACACAATTCTGATGATGAATCAGGCAATTTTGGACCATCCCACAGCATCGGAACTGCTGAAGACCGGACAGCATGAGGTCACGATCCAGTGGACGGATCCCGAAACAGGAGAGCCATGCAAGTGCCGTGTCGACTGTCTGACGGAATGGAACGGTCAGAAATACATCGTGGATTACAAGACCACCACCAGCTGCGAGGACGGACACTTTGAGCGTGCGTGCCGGACATACGGCTACAAACTGCAGGCGGCCATGTATGCGGAGGGTGTCTTCGCACAGACCTTTGAGCAGTACGGCTTCGCGTTCGTGGCGCAGGAAAAGAATCCGCCATACGCAGTGCGTGTCTACTTCTGCGACCGGGGCTTCCTCGATGAGGGCCGTGACCTGTTCCGGGATCTGATCCGGACGTATCACAAATGCAAACAGGCCGGAATCTGGCCAGGATATGAAGATAAGGAGCTGTATGGAGATGAGTGATAAAACGCATTGGAAGAAATGGAACAACCCGAACTATCTCGGATCATACGCATTCCAGCCACAGGAAGAAAAGACTGTCACGATCAGGGAGGTAAAAAGAGAGATCGTGCAGAATCAGAACGGTAAAGAGGAATGCACTGTCGCTTACTTTGTGGAAGACGTGAAGCCGCTGATCCTGAACACAACGAACTGCAAAACCATCAGTAAGGTCTGGGGCACCCCTTATGTCGAGGACTGGGCCGGACGGAAGATCATCCTGAAGGTGAAGAAGATCTCCGCATTCGGTGAGATGGTCGATGCGGTACGCGTCGCAAACGAGAGGCCGACGAATCAGAAGTACATCTGCGAGGTGTGCGGAAAAGAGATCGTTCCGGCAGCAGGCAAGACCGCGGAAGCGATCGTGGCAGCCA
>CAJGCI010000235.1 GCA_904501855.1 Oscillospiraceae bacterium
ACAACAACTTTGACGGAATCATCAACAACATGCCTCAGCCCGATCCGGCGGAAGCTCTCCGGGAACAAGCCAGGGAATCCGCAGCCTCGGAGGAGCGCCGGTCGGTTCTGGAAGCACTGAAGGCCAGTCAGGCGGAAGCAGCCAAAGCGGCAGCGCAGGAAGTCAGAAAGCACTGTCCTCATCTGATCGGGGATGAGGATGTTCCGGTTCGCATATGAAAGTGAGAAATCAGGAGCTTCGGGCTCTTTTCACACCGGAAGAAACGGAACGACTGAAACAGCGTATGGCGGAGGCCGGTGTCCGCAACCGCAGCGCATTCATCCGCAAGATGGTTTTGGATGGTTATATCATCAAACTGGACACATCGGATATCCGGGAGATGATCACTCTTTTACGGCACAGCAGCAATAACCTCAACCAGATCGCAAAACGGCTGAACGCAACGAATTCCGTTTACGGAGCAGACATCGCGGAAATGCAGGTTAAGCAGGATGAGATCTGGGAGCTTGTCCGGGAGATCGCGGCAAGACTCTCGACCATCCAGTAGAAACAATTGCCCGGGGCTGCATCGGATCTTTTCCGATACGGCCCCGGGACTTTAAGGAGGAAAACAGATGGCGGCAACGAGGCTTATTGCCCTGCACAGGAACAAGGGATGCACTGTGGCGCAGAGCCTCGGTGACAGGACGGATTACGCAAAGAACCCTGAGAAAACAGAAAAGGGTGAAACGGTCACGGCTTATGGCTGTGATCCTTTTACTGTTGATGAGGAATTCATGCTGCAGAAGCGGCAGTATTACCAGACTACCGGGAAAAAACAGCAGAACGACGTGATTGCCTATCAGATCCGTCAGTCCTTCAAGCCCGGAGAGATCACGGCAGAGGAAGCCAACAAAGTCGGGTACGAGCTGGCGCTTAGGTTTACCAAAGGTCGATATTCGTTCATCGTGGCGACGCACACCGACCGTGCTCATATCCATAATCACATCGTTTTCAATTCCACATCCATGGACGGCACGAGAAAGTTCAAGGACTTCTGGCGGTCCGGCCTGGCATTACAAAGGCTGAGTGACCTTATTTGTCTGGAGCACGGGTTCTCCGTGATAGAGCGGAAGCCTTACGATGAGCGGGAAAAGAGGAGCGTCTTCCCGGAAAAGAATAATATCCGGGACTCTATCTGCAGAAACATCGATGAAATCCTTTCCGGAAAGCCTGAAGGTTTTGCAGCGTTTCTGGAAAAGCTCAGGGAATCCGGTTATGAAGTGAAGACCGGGAAAAGCACAGCGGTCAAGGGGGATGGCCAGAAACGGTTTATCCGCCTTTCTTCCCTCCCGGAAGGATACAGAGATGAGGATATCCGTGCTGCCCTGTCCGGCGGGGTCAGACTTCAGGCGAGACCGGCGTCTGGAAAACAGGACCTCTACAGGACAAGGGCCGGCAGCTTTCTGATCGATCTTGAGAAGAAACTGCAGGGGAAAGGCCCCGGGTACGCACAGTGGGCAAAGAACTATAACCTGAAGCAGGTCTCAAAATCTTTTCTCTATCTCCGGGACCGAGGCATTCGGGGCATGAGCCATCTTTCCTCACTGGCTGCGCAGAAAGCAGCCGAACGGGACGAAGTGCTTGCCTCCATTAAAGCGTCTGAGGCCAGGATGTCGGAAATCGCAGCACTGAAGAAGCACATCATCAATTATTCCAAAACACGAAGCACCTATGAGGCATACCGGAAGGCCGGCTACAGCAGGAAGTTCTTCGAGGCACACCGGGAAGAGATCACGCTTCACAAGGCTGCAAAGCAGGCCTTCGATGAACTGGGAGTCAAAACCCTTCCGAAGGTCAAGGACCTGAACGCTGAATATGCGGAGCTGATGACCGGCAAGAAGGCTGCTTACACAGAATATCGGAAACTACGGGATGAAGCGCAGGAACTGGCCATTGCAGAGAGGAATATCGGTTCGATCTTTGAGGCAGAAAAGAAGGCTGAACAGGAAAAGCGGCAAGCGAAGGAACACTGAATCATGAAATGAAAATCGCCGGAAGATACCTTTACAGGTGTCTTCCGGCGGCTCTTTTTTCTATTTCTCCGCGAGGGCTTTGTAATCTAAGCCGAATTCCTCCATCGCTTTGATGATCGGCCTCATGGACTCCCCGAGATCACTCAAGGCGTATTCCACACGGGGCGGGACTTCCGGATACACTGTCCGGGTAATGATACCGTCCTCTTCCATCGACCGGAGGCTGTCTGTCAGAACCTTCTGGCTGATCCCTTCCAGGCTCTTCCTGAGTTCATTGAATCGCCATGGCCTTGCCAGAAGATTTCGCAGGATCAACAGTTTCCACTTGCTTCCTATCAGCTGTACCGTTGTTGCTACGGGGCACTCCGGGAGTTCTTCTTTTGTTTTCATATCGTGCTCCTTCCATTACCGTCTATTAAGATGGATCATTGAATGTCCTGCGTGCTTACCCAATGGTTTCAAATCGAATGCAGCACTACGAACTGATTGCAGTATACCATAGAACATCTTATATGTCCATCAGTTACAAAAAGGTGCCTATCTAATAAAAAGGTGCGTACTTGTGGGACGCATCGGCGGCCATTATGA
>CAJGCI010000236.1 GCA_904501855.1 Oscillospiraceae bacterium
ATAAGTTCGGCGGTCTGTTTTCCTCCGGCTCCGTGAGCCAGTGTTACGAAATCCGTCATGATTCGCTCCCTCCATACAGATAATAGGCGGAGCAGGCACCCTCTCCGGATACCATGCAGGCACCTACCGGATGTTCCGGTGTACATACTTTTCCAAACACGCCGCAGTCGCTGGGCTTGCATTTGCCCTGCAGCACTTCGCCGCAGCGGCAGGCGGGGTTGCTTCTCCCTTCAACCGGCGGAAGACGGAATTTCTTCCGGGCGTCAAAGTCTGCATATTCCTCCCGCAGCTGCATTCCGGACTGCGGAATCACGCCCAGTCCGCGCCATTCCGTATCACAGGGCTCCATGATGGAGTTTACCAGCTTTACACCGGCAGGGCTTCCTTCTTTGGTAACGACACGGGGATAGCAGTTTTCAAAGAAAGGCCTGCCTTCCTGTGCTCTGGAGATCACAACCGCCAGCGCAGTGAGCAGTTCTCTTCCCGTAAAGCCGGCAATAACTCCGCTGACTCCCTCTTTTTCTGCCATATCCTCACACAGCTGGGTGCCGATAATGGCATGAACATGCCCCGGATAAAGAAACGCGTCGGCGCTTCCTTTCAGCGCCAGATAGGCTTCCGGCATGGTCTTGTTGGCAGTAAGCAGGGAAAAGTTCTCCAGTCCGGCTTCCTTCGCACGCTTGACTGCCAGACAGCTCGCAGGAGTCGTGGTCTCAAATCCCACCGCAAGAAAAACAACCTGTTCTTCCGGGTGTTCTTTGGCATATTCCACCGCGTCCAGAGGAGAATACACCACCTGGATCTTTCCGCCCTTGCTGCGGGCGCCGGCCAGGCTCATTTCCGTGCCCGGAACACGGACCAGATCTCCAAAGGTGCATATGGTGGCATCATGATCCAGCGCCAGCATCACGGCCTCGTCAATAAAGCCCACCGGTGTCACACAGACCGGACAGCCCGGACCGGAGATCAGGTCGACATTTTCCGGAAGCAGCTTACGGATCCCGAGTCGGAAGATCTCGTGTGTATGGGTCCCGCACACTTCCATGATCCGGAGTTTCGGACCATCATAGGAGGAAATGATCTTCCTCGCCTGTTCCAGTTTATCTTCGTTCATCCCAGCGCCTCCATGATCCGGTCCGTTTCGGGAATGTCCTCATCGGTGATCTTGGCGATGGCAGTTCCGGCATGAACCATAACGTAATCTCCCGGCTCCAGATCTTCCAGAAGCTCCACCGAGATGTTTCTTTTGGCACCAGATGCATCCACCAGCGCGGTGCCGTCGGTTATTTTGATCACTTTAGCAGATAGTCCTACACACATTGTTGTTTCCTCCCTATGAGTAATGATTTCATTCTTCTGTGTAATTTCATTATTTTTTCCGATCTTCCAGTGCCTGCATGGCCACGACAGCCTGTCCCAGGGCGATGCCGCCGTCGTTTGGCGGAACCAGCCGATGAACCAGCACCTGCATGCCGGCTTCTTCCAGGCGTCTCTGCGTCAGCTCCAGCAACAGGGTGTTCTGGTAGCAGCCGCCACTGAGTGCGGCTGTCCGGATCCCGGTCTGCACGGAAGCATCGATACAGGCTTTTGCAGCCATGGCAGCAAGAGCATCGTGAAACACGTAGGCCAGCACTTCAGGGTCTTCTCCCGCCAGCCGTTCATCCATCAGCTGTGATGCCAGCGTGTCGGTGGGCAGGATCTTCCGTCCGTCCTGTTCCCTCAAGCTTCCGTTCCAGGATTCCCGTTTTTCTCCGAGGCTGCGGCCTCTCTGTGCGGCAAACTGGAGGGCAGTCGCTGCTTCTCCTTCAAAGGTGGATTCCTTCCGGATCCCAAGTATCGCACTGACGGCATCAAAAAGCCGTCCCACACTGGTGCTGTCAACGGCATTGATATGTTTTTCGAACATCATTCTCTGCACCTTTGCCGTATTGTCATCGCAAAGATTCAGATCCCGTATGATCTTCAGCGCCAGATCATGATCTCCATAACGGTCCAGAATCATGGAACAGGCGATGCGCCATCCCTCGCGGGAAGAGTGGTCTCCTCCCATTTGAAGGAAGGGTGCAATGCTGCCGATTCTGGTAAAGCCTCGGTAATCCGCCCGAAGGATCTCTCCTCCCCAGATGGTTCCGTCGGTCCCATAACCGGTGCCGTCAAAAGACACTCCCAGTACCGGCTCCTCATAATCGTTCTCCGCCATACAGGACACGATGTGAGCATAGTGATGCTGGACTTTGATCAGCGGCTTTCCGATCTCTTCCGCCACAAGAGTGGAGTTGTATCTAGGATGAAGATCACAGGCCACGATCTCCGGCTCCGTTTCCAGAAGCGTTTGCAGCCGTCCGATTGTCTCCTGCAGTGCATCCACGGTTCTGAGATCCGCCAGATCTCCTACATAGGAGGAGGGATAAAACAGATCGTTGACACCCACACAGAAGGTGTTTTTCAATTCCCCGCCCGTAGCAAGGACACGTCCCTGAAAACCGTGAGACAGGATATACGGAAGTGGCGCATATCCGCGGGATCGCCGGATCATATAAGGTTCTCCCCGATAGAAATCCATCACCGAATCATCCGCCC
>CAJGCI010000237.1 GCA_904501855.1 Oscillospiraceae bacterium
ACTTACTGCACGGTGGCGACGGATCCGATCGCGAGATACAAACGGATGTGCGGTTATGATGTCATGTTTCTGACCGGAACCGATGAGCACGGACAGAAGATTGAGGAGAAGGCAAAAGAAGCAAAGGTCACTCCGCAGCAGTTTGTGGACAATATCGTAGAAGGCCCTAAAGGCGTCAAGGATCTCTGGAAACTGATGAACATCTCCAATGACCGTTTTATCCGCACAACGGATGATTATCATGTGGAATCCATTCAGAGAATCTTTAAAAAGATGTATGACAATGGGGATATTTACAAAGGAGCTTATAAGGGAATGTACTGCACGCCCTGTGAGAGCTTCTGGACCGAAAGCCAGCTGGTGGACGGCAAATGTCCGGACTGCGGCCGGCCGGTGCGTTATGCAGAGGAAGAAGCATATTTCTTCAAACTGTCCAAATATGCGAAACCGGTTCAGGACCTGCTGGAAACCGGCACATTTCTGGAGCCTGCTTCCCGGGTCAATGAGATGATCAACAACTTTATTAAACCGGGACTGGAGGATCTTTGCGTTTCCCGCACATCCTTCAAGTGGGGCATTCCTGTCGATTTCGATCCGGGTCACGTGGTATACGTGTGGGTCGACGCGCTGTTTAACTATGCAACAGGCATGGGATATCTCAATGACCGCTATGATGATTATGATCATTACTGGCCTGCCGATGTGCACATGGTGGGCAAGGAAATCGTACGGTTCCATTCCATCATCTGGCCGGCAATGCTGATGAGCGTTGGAGAGCCGATGCCCAAAAAGGTGTTTGGCCACGGATGGCTTCTGCTTGACGGCGGAAAAATGTCCAAATCCAAAGGCAATGTTGTGGATCCGTATCTGCTGGCAGAACGCTACGGCACGGACTCACTGCGCTACTTCCTGATGAGAGAGTTCCCTCTTGGCTCAGACGGCAACTTCTCCAACGAAGCGCTGATCAGCCGGATCAATACGGACCTGGCGAATGATTTCGGCAATCTGCTCTCCCGCACGGTGAGCATGGTGGAAAAGTATTTTGACGGCAAGCTTATCACAGACCACGAAAGCGATCCGCTGGATGAAGACCTCGTTGGAATGGTTTCCTCGCTCCGAGATCGCTATGAAAATGAGATGGATCATTTCGGAACGCAGGCGGCGGCAACGGAAGTGTTCAAGGTTCTTTCCCGTGCCAACAAGTATGTGGATGAGACCGCACCCTGGGTGCTTGCCCGCGATCCGGAGAAAAAGGCGAGACTGGCAACGGTCCTTTATAATCTTCTGGAGGCACTGCGCATCTGTGTTGTCCTTCTGCAGCCCTATATGCCCGACACCTGTGTGAAAGCTTTTGAACAGATCGGCGCACCGGAAGCGGTACGCACCTGGGAAAGCGCATCGGTATTTGGAGCACTGCCGGCGGATGTAGCCGTCGTCAAAGGCGATACGCTGTTCCCGCGTATTGATATGGAGAAGGAACTGGAAGAGCTGGAAAACCTGAACAACCCTGCGCCGGCAGTGGAGCCGGTCCTGCCGGATGTTACAATCGATGATTTTGCAAAATGTGACATGAGAGTTGTAAAGGTGCTCTCCTGTGAGGCAGTGAAAAAATCCAAGAAGCTTCTGAAGTTCTCTCTGGATGACGGAAGCGGAACCCCGCGGCAGATCCTTTCCGGCATAGCCGCGTTCTACAAACCGGAAGAACTGGTGGGAAAGACACTGGTGGCGATCCTGAATCTTCCCAACCGCAAGATGATGGGACAGGATTCCTGCGGAATGCTGCTTTCTGCGGTGAAAGAGGAGAATGGTGAAGAGAAACTGCATCTGCTGATACTGGATGATGCCATTCCCGCAGGGTATCGTCTCTGCTGAGAAAACAAAGAAAAGAAAAAGAGCTATGCTGTGGCGATTTCCACAGCATAGCTCTTCCGTTTGTCATATATTAAATAGCGATCAGCGAATAACTTTTGCTTCTGCTGACTCGATATCCAGGACCATACCATTGTTGGTTGCGAGATTGTTCAGCGCGTTGATTATCGAATCAATATTGGTGTTGAGCAGCATGCACGCAAGATCTTCCTTCTGCTTCTTCGTCATGGTCGCAAGGATGCCCTTAAGAACAAGAGCAGATGCATTGGGAGCAGCTTCCGCCGCCTTCAGCAGAGGGTTGGACGTGTCGCCGGTCTTCTTCATATGCTTGAGCAAGTTGGGAACATATTTGTCCAGATTGGAAGAATAGTCAAACTCGCGGATCTGTATTTTCAGAGTAATCATTCCATAACCTCCGTAATAACCTTGACGACTAAATTATAATCGGAATTGCAGAGAGTGCAAGCGCCTTGAATAAAAAATAGTTGTATGGTAGAATATTTTGCTAAAATAAATGAAAAGGATTGTTGAAAAATGACAAAGATAGATATTTTCTCCGGGTTTCTTGGTGCCGGTAAAACGACGCTGATCCGAAAATTAATCGAAGAGGCCTACAAGGGGCAGAAGATCGTTCTCATCGAGAATGAATTTGGTGATATTGCGATCGACGGCGGATTCTTACA
>CAJGCI010000238.1 GCA_904501855.1 Oscillospiraceae bacterium
ATGGCTTTGGATATCTCCTCCACGGCAGACAGACGGCGTTTGATGGGAACCGGAGACAGCAGCGGCCGCTCCAGCCAGGACCGCAGCATTCTTCCCCCCATGGGAGTCTGCGTCCGGTCCAACACCCAAAGCAGGCTTCCTTTCTTCTCTCCCGTTCGAAGAGATTCCGTCAGCTCCAGATTTCTCCGAGTGGTCCAGTCCATCTCCATATACAGCTTTTCACTGTAAATATTCAACTGATCGATGTGACTCAGATCGAACTTCTGGGTCTGCTTCAGATAATAGAGCAGTGCCCCGCTGGCGGTTTCCGCTGAGGGCTGTCCGTTCAGCGCAGCCCTGTCTTCCGGAAACTGCTCTGCGACAGACGCCTTGGCGGTTTCCGGCACAAACCAGTTCTCATCCTCTTCGGTCATGGCACCCAGCTTGTCCCGGATAAACTCCAGGATTTCCGTGCGCTTTGCTGTCTCCGGGGAGACCAGCACTTCGGAAGGAGAAAACCGCGTCAGTTCATTGATAAGATGTCCGTCCACCATATCGCTCTTTCCGGAGAATGATGTCGTGCAGAATTCGCCGGTGGAGATATCGCAGAAGGCGATCCCGCCGCTGCTATCATCCGCAAAAACGGAAGCGATGTAGTTGGAGCAGGATTCCTCCAGCATGGAACTTTCTGTTACTGTTCCCGGCGTGATGATCCGGATCACTCCCCGTTCCACAAGGCCCTTTACCAGATTCGGATCCTCCAGCTGCTCACAGATCGCCACTTTGTATCCTTTGGAAATGAGTTTGGCGATATAGGTCTCCGCAGAATGGAACGGGATCCCGCACATGGGGGTCTGTTCTTCCTTGGGCTTTCCCCGGTCACGGGTGGTCAGGGCAAGATCCAGTTCCTTGGATGCTACTTTCGCATCGTCATCGAACATCTCATAAAAGTCGCCCAGCCGGAAAAACAGCAGACAGTCCTGATGCTCCTGCTTGATCTTGTTGTATTGCTTTTTCATGGGAGTTAATTCTGCCATGATATTCCTCGTCTTCTTTCAGATTGTTTCGTTTCGGACCTCTCCAAACAACGCCCAGGTGTTGGAACTTGTGATATGAACATTCACGAAGCTGCCTATCAGGGACGGATCGCCCTGAAGATGAACCAGCCTTCCTCCCTCGGTACGGGAGGTAAGATTGTAGGGCGCCCGGCCGGACTGCCCGTCCACCAGGACCCGAAGATCCTTTCCCTCATATCCGTGATGGATTTCCGCGGAGATCTCATTCGCCGTCTCCACGAGCCGGTCAAAGTGTACCTGCTTTTCCTCGCGTGTGTACGGATCCGGCATCTTTGCCGCAGGTGTTCCCTCCCGAGGGGAGTAGATGAAGGTGAACATGGCATCGTACCGCACCTTCCGGACCAGATCCAGTGTTTCTTCAAACTCTTCCTCGGTTTCGCCGGGGAATCCGACGATGATATCCGTGGTAATCACAAGATCCGGCATAAACCGCCGGGCGGATTCCACCTGCCCCAGATATTTTTCCCGCGTGTAGTTGCGGTTCATGGCTTTCAGGACCCGGTTGGAGCCGGATTGAACGGGAAGATGGATGTGGTGCGCACACTTCTCGCATTCCGCCATCGTTTCAAACAACTTATCCGTTGCATCCTTCGGGTGGCTGGTCATAAAGCGAATGAGAAAGTCTCCGGGAATGTCATTGATCCGGCGGATCAGGTCGGAAAAATCCACCTCTTCCTCCAGGTCCTTGCCATAGGAGTTGACATTCTGTCCCAGCAGAGTGATGTCCTTATAGCCTTCTTCAACCAGTCGGCGCGCTTCCGCCACGATATCTTCCGGCTTCCGGGAGCGTTCCCGTCCGCGCACATAAGGGACGATGCAGTAGGTGCAGAAATTGTTGCACCCGTACATGATGCTCAGCCATGCCTTGGTGCGGCTGTCCCGCTGCTGCGGGATGCCTTCCGCGATTACTCCCTGCGATGGGTCGGTTGCAAAGATCCGCTTCTTGGTCTGCATGACGGTCTGCAGCAGCTCCGGAAACCGCCACAGTTCGTGCGGCCCGAATACCATATCCACGACCGGATAGGATTTTTTCAGTTTTGCCGACACATGTTCCTGCTGGACCATGCAGCCGCAGACGGCCACGATCTGGTCCGGTTTCTTTTTCTTTGTGTGGACCAGTGCCCCGACGTTTCCGTAGACCCGCTGCTCCGCATGCTCCCGGACCGCACAGGTATTGATCACGATCACGTCGGCCTGATACTCATCCTCCGTGAACTGATATCCCATCTCTTCCAGATATCCGCGGATCTTCTCGCTGTCTGCTTCGTTCTGCTGGCATCCGTAGGTGTCTACCATTGCCAGCGGGGGCCTGTGGGATGCGCTGATTGTCTGCTGTATCTCCCGGCAGATCCCTTCCTGTCTCTGGATCTGTTCGTCCGAGATTTCTCTTCGCTCTATCGCCATGTGCTGATTACTTTCCTTTATTATTAGTCATTCTAAAATCTTAACATTTTTATATAGAACTTTCAATGAAAATCCGATATACTAAACTA
>CAJGCI010000239.1 GCA_904501855.1 Oscillospiraceae bacterium
AGTTTCGAAAGGAGTGCACCATGTATTATTCGATCCGCGAAACACTGGAACCGGTGGCAGAGCCGGTGATCGGCGAGGACGACGCACAGTATGTCTCGCTCCTCAGCTATTCCGCATGGCGTGCACAGAAAGAACAGTTCGATCTCGGCATGGACATCGAGGAACCGGAGAAGGCCGAGATCTTCACCACTCACGCGCAGGTCAACTACGATTCCCTCACCGGGACCTTCTGCATCCCGGACCGGAAGAATTTCGACGCGGAGGACATAAAGTTCTCCTTCGCGCTGGATGAAAAGGGCATCATCTTCATTGACGATACCGGAGCCGCGGAAGGCATCGTGGAGACCATCCGCAACACCCGCCGCTGGCGCAGCCCCAGTCTGGAGCGCTTCCTCTACGATTTCCTCGAGCAGATCGTCAAGGGCGACCTGGCGCTGATGACCCGGATGGAGCTGGAGATGGACGCCATGGAGCAGGCCGTTCTGGAAAACTCCGGGGACGAACTGCCTGTCACCCGGCTCAACAAGATCCGCCGGGACATCCGTGATCTTCAGAACCATTATGAACAGCTTCTGGATCTGGCGGAGGAACTGGAGGAAAACGAGAACGGCTTTTTCCAGCAGGAGAACCTGCGGTACTTCCGGCAGTTTCTCAGCCGTGTGGAACGTCTGCGGGACATGGCCACGGCTCTGCGGGACTATACGATCCAGATCCACGACCTCTATGCCACCCAGATGGATATCCGGCAGAACCAGATCATGAGGATCCTCACCGTGGTCACGTCCATCTTCCTGCCGCTGACCCTCATCGCGGGATGGTACGGCATGAACTTCCGCTATATGCCGGAGCTGAACTGGCCCTGGAGCTATCCCATCGTCTTCGTGGTGTGCATCGTCATCGTGGTGGCATGCCTGATCTTCTTTAAAAAGAAAAAATGGCTGTGACCAAAAAAGACACAACCACCGTATACGGACTGTGCCCCGGTTCCGGATCGATCCCGGAAACGGGGCATAATTGTTTTTATCCGGCGAGAAGATCCGTTCGCCTCCGGATCAGTTCTTCCAGCGGCTCCTTCATCGCCTCCGGAAGATCGGACGCTTCGCACATTTTGATGTAGAGATCTCTCATCGAAACGACTTTCCGGATCATCTTCTCCCCGGCCGCTTCGGAGACCCCGGCGTTCCGGGCAAAGGCCAGGAAATCCTTATGCAGGATATTCCTCTTCTTCCCGTTCAGCGCCAGTGCCAGCTCCTCCGGGTCATTCGGGATGACAATGCTCACCGGGAGCATATCATAGGCCCCGGAAAGGACATAGCTCCCGCTTCGCGGAGCCGTCTCAATCAGGGAGAAATTCTTCAGATGCATATCCGAATTGCCGACGGCATAGGAGAACACCACCCGCAGAAACAGTTCCGAGAGATCCAGACCGGGACGCTGCGAATACCGCGTGATGATCTTTGCGCAGCGCTCGTACGAGCCCCGGTACTTATCCTCGGTCAGCCGGTTATCCAGCTGACAGAAGTCCTCCATGGCAAACATCTGCAGTTCCGGATAACGGCGTGTGGGCAGGATGCGGTCAATGCGCTTTGTGATATAGGCACATCGGTCCCCGACCCGGATCAGGGCAAAGGGCACGGTGGCGATCCCGGTCTTCCGCGCCATATTCATAATTAGCTGTTCCGTCTCCGGCAGTGCCGCATAGCCGGGGGTCTGCGGCTTGAGGATATAGCCGGTCGGATAGTCTACCAGTGTGAGACGAGGGGCTTTTCCCTCCGTACTCAGGTGCAGAGACATCTTCTTCTGGACGCCGGGGACCGTGTATCCCTTCTGGGTATTCTGGGAGGCGATCCGGGCCAGTGTCTCCTCGGAGACATCCAGTTCCGGCAGTATGTCCGTGCCGAAGAATTTTCGGATACAGGAGGCATGCCACCGGCTGTCGTCTCCCGCTCCCGCAATGGGTTTTCCGCAGCACAAACAGTTCATGCTCCCACCTCCCCGATGCGGACCGCGCCGATGCAGTCTCTGCATGCCACCAGCAGCAGTCCGAACCGGTCCCGCGGATCCAGTTTCCAGTTGTGTACCACAAGATCCAGCAGCCAGCCTTCCGGGATCAGACCGTCGAAGAACGGAAACAGGGTCCTGGAGCGGTATGGCTCCTCCTGTTTCGGCAGTGTCAGGCTGACCGCAGGCAGCTTGTCATCCTTCCGATAGACCGGATCATACTCAAACTCGTATCCGGCGTCCGTCTCCCGCAGCGTACCGGCAAGAGTTTCCCGTACGTATACGCGTGCACTTCGGAATCCCTGTTCCATCAGTCATCCATCCTTCCCGGAACGGCCTGCATTCCAAACATGGCAAGCGCCTGATTGACCTTATCCATACGCACGGTCTCTTTCCCCTGCTCCAGGTCACGGACAAAACGAAGCCCGAGTCCGGACCGCATGGCAAACTCTTCCTGCGTCAGTC
The DNA here is from genome assembly GCA_904501855.1 of Oscillospiraceae bacterium. Taxonomy (GTDB): domain Bacteria; phylum Bacillota; class Clostridia; order Oscillospirales; family Oscillospiraceae; genus UBA2922. The sequence continues at coordinate 2,467 of CAJGCI010000239.1, forward strand.
CGGCTTCTTTTCTCTTCTGTTTTACAAAAAAAGCAATCGTATTCATAGATAGATATTATACCCGTTCGGGTAATAT
>CAJGCI010000240.1 GCA_904501855.1 Oscillospiraceae bacterium
GAATACAAATACCTGAAGGCCGTCATCGAGGGCGGACTGGAGCCGAAGCCGGAGAACGTGGTGATCTACGCCACCTCCAACCGCCGTCATCTGGTGCGGGAGACCTGGCGGGATCAGTCCGACGTGTCCTCCGACGACATGCACCGCAACGACACCGTGGAGGAGAAGATGTCCCTGGCCAACCGCTTCGGCGTCTCCATCGGCTACTTCAAGCCCGATCACGAGGAGTTCCTCCACATCGTGGACACCCTGGTGGAACGGTACCCCCAGATCATGCTCCGGGGCGAGGAACTGCACCGGCAGGCCGTGGCCTGGTCCATGCGCCACGGCGGACGGACGGGGCGCACCGCCCAGCAGTTCGTCACCTATCTCGCCGGCGTCAGCGAGACCTGACGCAAGACAGTCTGTAACAAACATCAACGACCGCAGTTTTCGGATGAACAGAGCCCGGAACTGCGGTCGTTTTCTGTGGAACACACTCCTCATTATCTGTCAAGCCCTCCCTAACCCTTTTTCGCTATTTTTGTGCAACATATCCCGATTGCGGCGGCTTTTTTCGGCACTTATTCCGCAACAATCGCAACATACTTCAAATATCTGTGATATAATATTATGGCTATTATCATACCCTCAAGGGAGGAGGAAGTTGCGGGTGGATTCCAAGACCGCATTGTATATCGTCAAGAGACTGATCCTGGCTGTGTTCACCGTCTGGGTGGTCATCACCATTACCTTCTTCGTAATGCGTGCTGTCCCCGGCGGACCGTTCCTCAGCGAGAAGGCCATCTCTCCCGCGGCGCAGGCGCAGCTGGAGGCCAAGTATGGCATGGACAAGCCCTTGATGACGCAGTATTTTACGTATCTGAAAGACGTGGTGACACGGATGGACTTCGGTCCGTCCCTGAAGCAGCGCGGCCGTCAGGTCATTGAGATCATCTCCGACGGCATGCGCACCTCCGCCAAACTGGGCGTCATCGCCGCCGTCGCGGCCCTGATCTCCGGCGTGGTGCTGGGTGCCTTCGCGGCGCTGCGGCGCAACAAGCTCATCGACCGCATCATCATGGTGATCACCACCGCCTTTGTTTCCATGCCCTCGTTCATCGTGGGCACACTGCTTCTGGTACTGTTCGCCATGGTCCTGCACTGGCTGCCGGCCAACGGCTCCACGGGACGGGGACTCATCCTTCCCATCGTGACCCTGGCACTGTACCCCATGGCGTATATCACGCGACTGACGAGATCGTCCATGCTGGACGTTCTGGGGCAGGACTATATCCGCACCGCCCGGGCCAAGGGTGTCTCCAAGCGGGCCGTGCTCTTCAAGCATGCGCTGAAGAACGCGCTGATCCCCGTCATCACCTATTTCGGCCCCATGCTGGCCTACATCGTCACCGGTTCCCTCGTGGTGGAGCAGATCTTTGCCGTGCCGGGCATCGGCCGTCAGTTCGTCTCCAGCATCACCAACCGTGACTACCCCATGATCATGGGCACCACCATCATCCTGGCCACGCTCATCGTCATCATGAACCTCGTCAGCGACATCCTGTACAAGATCGTGGATCCGCGCATCAATCTGGAATAAGGAGGAGACCCCAATGGATATGAAAAAACTGTCCATGCAGGTGGATCTGGACTCCTTTATTCCTGCAACGGACGAAGAAAAAGAATACATCGTGACCATGCGTCCGTCCTCCACCTTTTTCCAGGACGGCGTGAAACGGTTCATGAAGAACAAGGTGGCGGTGGTGAGTCTCATCATCATCGTGATCATCACCCTGTCCAGCATCCTCATCCCCATGTTCTGGCCCTATTCCTACGACCAGATGCTGGGGGTGCAGACGGGCAGACCGGTGGATCCCAGCTTCAAGAATCTGGAACCCTTCGAGTACGGCCGGTCCGAGATCGCGGCCATGGAGGCCGGGGAGAAAGTCTTCCCCCATGTCTTCGGCACCGACGCCTCGGGACGTGACTACTTCATCCGCGTGGTGTACGGCACCCGCATCTCACTGGCGGTGGGATTCTTCGCCAGTATCATCGTGCTTATCATCGGGCTTCTCATCGGGTCCATTGCCGGCTACGCCGGCGGCGCGGTGGACCTCATCATCATGCGCATCGTGGATATCATCTACAGTCTTCCCGACATGCTGATGGTCATCCTGCTGGCCTCCGTTCTGAAACAGACGCTGGCGGGAGCGCTGGACGGCACGATCCTGGAGCACATCGGATCGAATATCATCTCACTGTTCGTGGTATTCGCCCTGCTCTACTGGGTCTCCATGGCACGACTGATCCGCGGACAGATCCTGTCCCTGCGGGAACAGGAGTACGTCATGGCCGCCGAAGCCACCGGCGCAAAGCCCGGCTGGGTCATCCGGAAGCACCTGCTTCCCAACTGCATCAGCGTCATCATCATCTCCACGGCTCTGCAGATCCCCAACGCCATCTTCACGGAGAGCTACCTGTCCTTCCTGGGACTGGGTGTCAACGCGCCGATGCCGTCCCTGGGCTCGCTGGC
>CAJGCI010000241.1 GCA_904501855.1 Oscillospiraceae bacterium
AGACGTGAAAGAGCAGCTTTCCGGTTTCTGTGATGCGGTACTGTCTCATAACCGGAAAATCCGGATACGGGCAGATGACTCCGTGATGGATTTTTACCGGGGAGAGCCGTATATGATCCGGCGTTCCCGGGGATATGCTCCTCTTCCTTATATCCTGTCTCATGGTTTTCAGGGACGGGTCCTGGCAACGGGGGGTGAACTGAAGAACACCTTCTGCGTGGGCGTAAACGATCTGTTTTATCCATCCTCCTATGTGGGAGACCTGGCGGATCTCAGGACCGTGGACGCACTGCAGGAGACCATCGGACGGCTGCAGACGCTTCTGGAAACGGAACCGGAGATCGTAGCCTGTGATCTTCACCCAAAATACAACTCCACCCTGGTGGCGGAAGAAATCGGAAAGCCGCTGATCAAAGTCCAGCATCATTATGCTCACATCGTGTCCTGCATGGCGGAGAACGATTATGAGGAACCGGTGCTGGGAGTGTCTTTCGACGGCACCGGATACGGAACCGACGGCACCATCTGGGGAGGTGAGATCCTTCGGGCGGATTACCGCGGTTTTACCAGGGTCGGCAGCATCGCCCCTTTCCTTCAGATCGGAGGAGATCACTCTTCCCGCGAAGGATGGCGGATTGCCTGCTCTATGATCATGGACCGTTATGAGGACCATGAACTGGCATTGAAGATCATCCGGGATCTGGATCTTTGCGATGAAAAAACAGCGAAGGTGCAGAGGATGATGTTCGAAAAACACATCAATGCAGTTGACAGCACCAGTGCGGGACGGCTCTTTGATGCCGTCAGCGCAATCCTCGGGATCCGAAAGGAATCCACCTTTGAAGGGGAAGCGGCGACCACACTCCAGTTCGCGGCACAGAGAGGCCGGATCCGGGGAGAAAAAAGGAAACCCTGGAACGGTGCGCTGAGGGAACAGGACGGACGGAAGATCCTGCCCACCGACACGCTGACAGCACAGCTGCTGGAAGAACGGCTGGCAGGAGAAGACCCTGAAGTGCTGGCGTATGTGTTTCACGATGCCCTGGCTGCCATGGCGGCAAAAGCATGCATCGATGCATCCGCGCAGACCGGGATCCGAACCGCCGCACTCAGTGGTGGCTGCTATCAGAACACACTGCTTCTGGAGCTCACACAGCGGAGGCTGGAAGAGGCCGGCATGCAGGTGCTGATCCATCGGCTGGTTCCGCCAAATGACGGCGGCATTGCACTGGGACAGGCAGTCGTGGCCATGCAGGCACTGGAAGATCAGAAGAAATAATGAAATTACATAAAAGAACGAAATCATTACTCATAGGGAGGAAACAATAATGTGTGTAGGATTATCTGCGAAAGTGATCAAAATTACCGACGGAACCGCACTGGTGGACGCGTCTGGTGCCAAGAGGAACATCTCGGTTGAGCTTCTGGAAGATCTGGAACCGGGAGATTATGTCATGGTCCACGCCGGAACTGCCATTGCCAAGATCACCGATGAGGACATTCCCGAAACGGATCGAATCATGGAGGCACTGGGATGAACGAGGACAAACTGGAACAGGCGAGGAATATCCTTTCCTCTTATAAAGGTCCGAAACTCCGGATCATGGAAGTTTGCGGAACCCACACACACGAGATCTTTCGCCTCGGGATCCGCAAACTGCTTCCCGAAAATGTTGACCTGATCTCCGGCCCGGGCTGTCCGGTCTGTGTGACTCCGGTGGGTTTTATTGACGAGGCCGTAATGCTGGCGCTGGAACATGGTGCCACCATCTGCACCTTCGGGGATCTGGTTCGTGTTCCGGGCACCGAAATGAGCCTGGCAGGCGCCCGCAGCAAGGGAGGAAAGATCCAGGTCGTGTATTCTCCTCTGGATGCAGTGGAATATGCCAAGGAGCATCCGGAAGAACAGGTTGTTTTTCTCGCGGTGGGATTTGAAACCACGACTCCTGCCAGCTGTCTGGCGGTCAAACGGGCAAAGGAAGCGGGGTTGGAGAACTTTTCCCTGCTTACCGCCAACAAGACCATGCCGGAAGCATATCTTGCTTTAAAGAACAGTGCGGACGTGTTTCTTTACCCGGGACATGTTCATGCCATTATCGGCACCCAGCTGTGTGAAGATATGGCAGAAAAGGAAGGTGTCAGCGGGGTCATTGCCGGGTTCACGGGAAGAGAACTGCTCACGGCACTTGCGGTGGCGATCTCCAAAGCACAGGAAGGAAAGCCATTCTTCGAAAACTGCTATCCCCGTGTCGTCACCAAAGAGGGAAGCCCCGCCGGTGTGAAGCTGGTTAACTCCATCATGGAGCCCTGCGATACGGAATGGCGCGGACTGGGCGTGATTCCGCAGTCCGGTATGCAGCTTCGGGAAGAATTTGCAGACTTTGATGCCCGGAAAAAGTTCCGTCTTCCTCCGGTTGAGGGAAGAAGCAACCCCGCCTGCCGCTGCGGCGAAGTACTGCAGGGAAAATGCAAGCCCAGCGAGTGCGGCGTATTTGGGAAAGTATGTACACCG
>CAJGCI010000242.1 GCA_904501855.1 Oscillospiraceae bacterium
ATGGAATCCAGGGCATCCACTACCAGCACACAGTCTCGAAACAGTTCTTTTCCGTTTTCCTCATCGATAAAGACATCGTATGCTTCCACCGTCGTGTTCGGAGCAATTTTCTTCGCCCGTTCTCTTGCTATCTCCACTTTTTTCTTTCCGATGGAATCCTCGGTACAGAGGATCTGCCGATCCATGTTGGAGTACTCAAAAACATCTCCGTCACAGACTACCAGATGAGTTATGCCCAGGCGCAGAAAGTTTTCCATCAGATTGCCTCCCAGGCCTCCGCATCCGGCGATTCCTATGGTCTGTTGTTTCCATTGATTCTCCATTTCTCTCATCCTTTATCTGATCATGTATTGATTTTCACACTGAATATTATAAAGGACTGCCCGAAGTTCGGACAGTCCTTTTTGCGAGAATTATCTCAGTATTACAATTATGCTTCGTTGATGATGCGGTGAATGACCTTGTTGCAGCGCTCCTCATCATAGACTACGGGAACGGGATAGGTCGGGTTGGCTTCATGAAGTGCCCACTTGATCATCTGCGGAATATCTTTTTCCTGAATAAAATCAAATCCGGTGGGATGCTCAAAATATGTGTTCATGGCACGGATCTCTTTGATGAATGCCTTCGCCTTCTCTTCCTCGGTTCCGGACGTGCAGGTTCCGGTCAGCTCAGACAGTCTTGCCAGCTTCTTGTAGACTGCGGGGCCGTAGTCTTCCAGCACGATGGGAAGAATAACAGCGTTGGCAAGGCCGTGCGGAGTGTTGTACAGACCGCCGAGAGTATGTGCGATGGCGTGGACATTGCCGACACCGGCACGGGTAAAGGCAAAGCCTGCTTTATAGGAAGCAATGAGCATCTCATTACGGGCTTCCATGTCGTCACCGTTGTCATATGCGCGTTTCAGATACTTGAAGATTGCCACAGTGGCTTCCTCGGCATCCCGAAGGCTTTCCTTGGTGTTGTAAGTCCAGCAGCAATAGGCTTCCACTGCGTGAGTCAGTGCATCCATACCGGTGGCTGCCGTGATTTTCGGAGGCAGACCGCGGGTCATCTCCGGATCAAGGACCGCATAACGCGGGATCAGGTGCAGATCCATCAGTGCGTATTTGTGATGTGTATCGGTATCCGTAATAACAGCTGCGATGGTGGTCTCGGAGCCGGTACCTGCCGTAGTGGGAACGGCAATGAACGGAGGGATTCTCTTCATAACCTTCAGAAGACCTGCCATCTTTCCAACGGGTGTTCTGGGCCGCACTACACGGGCAGCAGCGCCTTTGGCTGCGTCCATGGGGGAGCCGCCGCCGATGGCGATGAAGCCGTCGCAGTTGTTTTCAAAATACAGTTTCTGAATGGTGTTGACGGTGTTGACGGACGGGTTTGCCTCCACGTTTGCAAACATGAAGTACGGGATCCCCGCAGCATCCAGAGCTTCCGTAACACGCGGTGCCAACTTTTTCCCAATGCTGGGTCCGGTAACGATGATTGGCTTCGTAACATTGCGTTCCTTCAGTAATTCCGGAATCTTCGTAACGCTGTTCGGGCCGGAAGTGACGATAGGTCTTCTCCAGTACAGGCATCTTGCGCCAATGTTGAAGATCCACTGGAATACACGATAGTAACATTTTTTCAGAGTGGACATTATTCTTCTCCCTTTCGATGTTTTTTTATTTGTAACGGATCCTCTCCTATCCGCTGCATTCCTCATTGCTGTCTCCAGGTCTTCCATGGTGATGGCGCCGATGGGACAGCGTTTTTCGCATTTTCCGCAGCCAATACAGTTGTCCGGGTCAAACAGCTCCGCATGGGTACGGATATCTCCGTGGAACAGAGGTTCCGAAATGCGAAGCACAAATTTGGGACACTCTTCCACACACATCCAGCAGCCGGTACATGCTTCGGTATCGATGTCCGGAACCTTGCGCTGCTTCCGCGCATCCTTATCGAACTTGACCGGAGCTCCCCACTGATTGATGATGGCAGACTGAGCACAGAACTGAGCACACAGTCCGCAGTTGATGCAATACTCCGGATCGATCACATGGGTCTGCTGACGCTCGCCCGAGATCGCCTTTACCGGACACTGCCGGGCACAGGCTGTACAGCCAATACATTTATCCGCATTTATCTTATATGCCATAGTCTCAACCTCCCGCCACTGCCGGCACGAGGACGACCTCGTCACCGTCATTCAGTTTGGTGCTCGGTCTTACCTGCTTGTCGTGAAGGCAGACGATACAGCCCTTGACATCCTTCATCGTCAGAGTCGTATCAGGATTTGCCTCTATGACCTTCTCCATGATCTGCGGGTACAAATCTTTCACCCGTTTTGCTTCCAATTGCAATTCCTTGATCCCGCTGTCCAAGCGGAATGTTCCAAACATTTTTACTGTTACCATGATTCCGCCTCCCTTACACGATCTTCATTTTCTGGAGCTTCCGGTAACTGGGAACTCCTTCCTTGGTCCATCCGCGGGCGTTGTAATACACCTTTTTCATTTTTTC
>CAJGCI010000243.1 GCA_904501855.1 Oscillospiraceae bacterium
AAACGGCAGGGCAGGCTGCGGGACCGGATCCCGGAATGAAAAGGAACGTAAAAAAATCAGACTTCATCAGGAAGTCTGATTTTTTTGTTGTCATTCTGGCCTTATCCCAGGGGGATCTCCACCACTTCGGCCATCTTGTGCAGGCACTGCTCGATCTGGACGGAGATGTCCGACACCATCTGTTCGATGATGGCTTCGTTCTGTTCCGTCTCCAGAGATTCGTAGAAGCTGGCCTTCACTTCGGAACTGACCTTCTTCAGACGGGAGCGGAAATATCCCTTGGGCACCATCTTCCGGATGGATTCCGGAATGTCCGCTTTCAGCACGGCACCCTGAATGGACTCCTTGCCGATGAGCAGCACCAGCAGGGACAGCACCGCGCCGGCGATCATGCCGGGAAGGCCTTCGGCCATGAGGGCGATGCCGCTGCCGCCGCACAGAAGACCCACGATGATGGCGATGATGGAGTTGATCATCCAGGTGATCTCCTCCATGGCAAAGACGCTCTTGGCATCCAGCTTGATATCCACATCGGAGGTGTTGAAGAAGGAGGTCAGGCTCAGGGCGGTGTAGGGGATGTTGTGCCGGACACAGATGGGAACGGTGTAATGCTCGATCTCACTGGCCACGGGCTTCATCCAGGTGGAAATGGGCTTAATGAGCAGCTCCCGGGCCTCATCCGAGTGGAGATAGCGGGAGATCTCCGCTTCCATCTCCTTGTCGATGTCCGTGAGCCGGCGGATCTCGCCGGAGCGCCAGCGGTCAAAGCAGGGCAGTGCCGCGTGTTCCAGGATGGGCTCCACCAGCACATCCACCGCCGCACGGTACAGTTCGTTGATATGGCGGTGGACCACATCTTCCACCAGGGAGGACTCCGTCAGTTCCTGCAGTTCCCGGTTGAACTGGCGCAGTTCCTCGTCGATGCGTCCGCTCCAGGCAAGGCCCCGGGACACGGAGAACTCCGGTTCGCTCCCGGCGATGACCACGGAGTCGGGGAAGACTTCCTGACACCAGGTGCGGATGGCCGGCAGCCGGGAGACGCCGCCGGTGAGGAACAGCAGTTCCGGCATGTCGCCTTCGATGTGATCTCTGACGTTGCGGAGACTCTCCATGAACACCGTCTGGAAGGACTTGCCGCCCAGACGCTCCACGCCCTTGGTGAGGAGCTTGTCCGCGGTCTCCTTGTTCATGGTCATGGTCAGACGCATGGGGATGCGGTAATTGATGACCACCGTCTCGGAGCAAGTATTGTTCTGCCAGTAATCCTCGTCGGAGAAGTACTTCTCCTTCAGACGGCGGGCGGTGAATTCGCAGTAGCTGCGCCAGGGATCGCTGGCGGAAAAGACCTCCCGGATCCGCTTGGCGTGCATGGAGCGGGAGACGGCCTCCTCCAGGAGGATCTCGTCCATGATGCCGCCGCCCAGGAACACTTCACCGGCGGTCTGCAGACTCACTTCCTTGCCGTGCTTGATATAGGCAAAGTCCGTGGTGGAAGATCCGATGTCCACCACCAGTACCGGTTTGGACAGGATGTCGTAGCCCACCTGCAGATGTTTGGACTGGCAGGCGCTCACCAGCGCCGCACGGGATTCCGAGATGATGCGGGCAGGGGGATACCCCACCTGTTCAAAGATCTGTCGGTATTCCTCCCGTGCCGTCTTGTCCCAGCCTGCGGGGCATCCGATGTAGAAGCAGCAGTCTTCGTTCTTGATGAGATCTCCGTTGAGATACAGCTCACCCAGAACTCCGGCCGCGAAGCTCTTCACATCCTTGGAGCTCTCCTTGTCCGTGAGGAACTTGCTCTTGAAACGGATTTTCCGTTCCACCGCGTTGGGATTGTAGCAGGCGTTCTCGCCGATGAGCAGATCATGATTGCGCAGCCGCGCATAGGCGGTGATGAAGCTTTTGCTGTCTCGGATGGTCAGCACTTCCGGGACCGTCTGTCCCTCTTTGTCCAGCCGGGAGATGGCACTCTCGGCGTCTCCAAGATCAAATCCGAAAAACCGTTCCACGATCAGTCACCTCCCGAAGCCAGGCCCTTCTTCAGAAGGGTCCCGTCTTTTATAAGTGCCGGGCGCAGGGTGCCTTCTTTGAAGGAAGGCATCATGTCAAACCATGCGGCATGCTCGGCAGAATAATCCGCACAGTCGATTCCTTTTTTGTGCAGGTAGTATTTCAGGTCGGCCAGGCGGTCCAGAGCCATGTCGCCGTCTTTGCTGTACCATGCCTCCAGAAGGGCACCGTACAGGTCGGCTTCGTCGGAAGCCAGAGCGGGAGCATCTCCCGTATTCTCTTTTCGCCGGGCCTCCCATTCCGAGGAGGAACGGACGTCCTCAAGATTCTTGTCCATGACCATGACGGCCGTATGAAGCGCCTGATAGATGCTCTCTCCGTCCATGGTGATCTCCGTCTGCAGCTCCGTTTTCTTCTCCACGGTGATGTGGCGGCTCTTTCCGAGAAACAGGCCGGCAAAGAACAG
>CAJGCI010000244.1 GCA_904501855.1 Oscillospiraceae bacterium
CTCGCGAAAAACAAAAAACCCTCGAAGCCTATGCTTCAAGGGTTTTACTGGTGGACGATACAAGACTCGAACTTGTGACCTCCCGCACGTCAAGCGGATGCGCTACCAGCTGCGCCAATCGTCCTCACAGCGAAAGTTATTCTAACCTAAATGACAGGGGATGTCAACAATTATTATTGATTTTCCCTCGCAATTCAGACGCATTCAGACCATATGTTTCGTGTCGAAAGAAAGTGGCTGGCGCAATCAAATCAGTGATATAATAGACACAGTTTCAGGAGATGAAAAACCGAAGCTGCCAGAGAAAGAACAATTGGGAGAAGTATTCCATGAAGATATACGGGACTCTGGGACCTGCCTGCGGAGATGAGGCGGTCCTAAAACAGATGTTTGAACACGGAATGACCGGCATCCGGCTGAATCTCTCGCATACGACACTGCACGACGCCTCCGGGAGCATTGAGAAGATGCACCGGGCTGCAGCGGCGGCCGGCGTAAAAGCGGAACTTCTGATCGATATGCAGGGACCGGAACTGCGCATCGGACCGCCGGAGGACCCGATCCTCCTTCAGGAGGGAGAACGTGTGGTTCTCTCCAATGGAAGAGAGGCGCAGATACAGATCCCCGCCCGGAGCATTCCCATGATACAGCCGGAACAGGAGATCCTGCTGGATGACGGAAAGATCCTGTGCCGGGTAACGGAAACTGGGGAGGCCGGGATCCGGGCCGTCGTTCTCCGCGGGGGGACTCTCGTGGGGCGCAAAAGCATCGCATTTCCCGGCCTTGCGGTTCCCATGCCGGCCATGACAGAACTGGACCGGGTCAACATCCGCTGCGCACAGAAATACGGTGTAACCGGAGTCATGCAGCCCTTTGTCCGATCTCCGCAGGATCTGAAGGATGTTCGGAACGAACTGGCGCAGGCCGGAGCACAAGGGGTCCGGCTGTTTGCAAAAATCGAAAACACGGCAGGTATCGAGCAGGTGGATGCTCTGATTCCCTGGGCCGATGAGATTGTGATCGCCAGAGGAGATCTGGGAAATGCCGTCAGGCTATGGGAACTTCCTGCCGTTCAGAAACGCATCGCTGACGCCTGCCGGGCAGCGGGCCGGGATTTTATGGTGGTGACACAGATGCTTGCATCCATGGAACACTGTGCGGTCCCGACGAGGGCGGAAGTCAGCGACATCTTCAATGCCGTGCTGGACGGCGCTTCTTCCGTCATGGTCACTGGAGAGACCGCAGCGGGGGAGTATCCGGCAGAGGTCATCCGTTATCTTGTCAATACGGTCCGGGCGGCGGAGGAATACCGGAAAACAACATGATCAGTGAGCTTTCCTGACGGTTTTGTCCGTCTTTTGGAGAGCTCTTTTTTCGCGTGTAAAAAGAAATGACCCCGGCGCATGAAAATGCTCTCGACAAAGCATCCAAAAAAGGAGTGTTCCCATAGTGCGAATGAACGAATGTGACCGAGATTGATTGACTTTGAATGAGATTGTGGTAATCTTAACAATGAGGTGATAGCCATGTTGACGGAGAAACGTCATCAGGTCATATTGGATTATTTAAACAAGCACGACGCGGTGACTGTCACTCAGCTGACCGGGCTTCTGAACAGCTCAGAATCTACCATTCGGCGGGATCTTAATGTTCTGAATGAAGAAGGAAAACTGCGAAAAGTTTTTGGTGGAGCAACATCGATCCAACAGAAGATTCCGAGCGTGGGAGATGAGAAAGTCAGCAGCAGAGAGCTTGTGATGCGCGAGGAGAAAGAGCGCATCGGGAAGTATGCCGCAACCCTCATCAATGATCATGATTTTATTTATATCGATTCCGGTACGACAACAGCCTGTCTGGTAGATCATATCACGAATCGGAATGCCACCTATGTGACGAATGGTGTGTCCCATGCCCTGAAGCTTCTGAGAAAGGGCCTTAATGCCTATCTGGTGGGAGGAAAGATCAAGCCGATAACCGAAGCTATCGTTGGAGCGGAAGGAATCCGAAGTCTGGAGGGATACAATTTCACCAAGGCTTTCATGGGCACCAACGGTATAGATATTCAGGCCGGCTTTACGACACCAGACGTGGAAGAGGGACGCATGAAGGAACGAGCGGTAGGGCAGAGCTATACCGCCTATGTTCTGGCGGACCATACGAAATTCCGCAGGGTTTATCCAGTATCATTTTCCCCGCTGGATACCTGCTGTATTATAACCGATCATATTCCGGAAGGTGACTTTTCGGAAATAACCGTAATTAAGGAGGTGAGTGAATGATCTATACTGTTACTCTGAATCCATCCATCGACTATGTTGTCCACATGGAGAGTCTGGTTGCCGGTATCACCAATCGAACCACCCGGGAGGAATATTATTACGGAGGCAAGGGAATCAATGTCTCTAATGTTCTGTCTGAGCTTGGCCTGGAGAATACGGCGCTGGGATTTGTAGCCGGTTTCACCGGGGAGGC
>CAJGCI010000245.1 GCA_904501855.1 Oscillospiraceae bacterium
CTTGCGGTGGTACCGATGCAGCGAAGAGATATTCCCCTTCATGTTCTGGACACCGAGACCGATGATCACGGCCCCCAGCGCCACAGGCAACAGCAGTTCTCCCATGTCAGTTCCTCCTTCGATCGGATGGGCTCAGGCAGCCGGTGCCAGTTCCTCATCCGGTTCCAGATACCTGTAGAAATACTCGTCCGCCAGCTCGTCGATCCTGCCGGACTCCTTTTCCTTCCTCAGAAACTCATTCACATAGTTCAGCAGATCTTCCGAACCTTTCGGCATGAGGACTCCGATCTCCCCGTGGGTAAAGGGTTCCTGTACCAGCGGTGCGGCAAGACGGCTGTCCTGCCCCACGTAGTACCCGGCTTCCATGATCTCCGTGATCATGATATCCGCTTCGCCGGAGGCCACGAGGCCCGGGATCTCCTGATTGACATCATGGATGATCAGGGTCACATCCGGCAGATTCTCCCGGGCGAACTGTTCGTTGAGGCCGCCGGGATTCACCATGACACGCACCTCCGGCCGGTTGATGGCTTCGAGGCTCGTATATTTGTCCGCATCCTCCGCACGGCAGAGGATGGTCTTCCCGTTTACGATGTAACCGTCCGACATCAGTGCCTGTTCCTTCCGGGCATCGTTGACGGTGATCCCGCAGATCGCAAGGTCGAATTTCCCCGCAAGGGTGTCCTCCATCAGTGTCGGCCAGGAGGTCTCCACATACTGGATCTCCACGCCCATCTCGCCGGCAAGATCTTTCGTAAGCTCATTATCAAAGCCCACATACTCGCCGGTGTCCGGATCCAGGTAGGACATGGGCTGGTAATCCCCGGTGGTCCCCACCTTCAGTACGCCCCGGTCCATGATCTCCTCCAGTTTATCTGCTTCGGAAGAAGCCGGTTCTTCCTTCTTCTGGCATCCCGCCAGCAGCAGCATGCAGAGGGTAACGGCTGCAAGCATCAGGATGACGAAAACTCTTCGGCTGCTGTGTCCTGACTTTGTTCCCATAACGGCACGATCCTTTCTTTCTGTTTATTGACGTTGGTAGGATTATTTCTTCTTTGTCTTCTTTACGGTGGTATAGGCCAGCACCGCCAGTGCGGCAAGGCCGAGGATCCCGCTGATCCGGATCAGCCAGTCCGGGAAAGTGTGCCCGGAAAGACTGTTCGCCGCCATGACGATGACGGAAAGCCCGCAAAGGATGGCACTCAGTGCCCACCAGCGGTCAATATTCATGGGTTCTCCTCCTTACATGGTCATCTGGCATAGTTCTCGAAACACCAGCCGGCGATCCTCCGGATCAGATCCGCGGGCAGCGGCCGGTCATAGGGCAGCCGGATCGTCCCCTTGCTCACCTCGTATCCGTCCAGTTCTTCCGCGAACCGGGCGACGGCTTCCTCCCCGGGATAGAGTCCCACATGTTTCCTGGCCGCCGCGAAGTGGATGATGTTCCTGCCCTTCCGGTAGGTGGGCATGGACCAGGAGATCGTTTCCTCCGCTTCGGGGATCGCCCCGCGGATCACCGCCCGGATCTCATGGAGTCTGGGCCGGACCGTCTCCTCCTGTGCCTCGATGTACTCATCGATGGTCCGGGGCTTGACACAGTAATGGTCCTGATTCTCTCTCGCAAACTCCCGGCCGCATTTCGGACATTTCCACGTCATGGGATCACCTCACAGGATCGCGGTTCATTTCGAATCCGCAAATACATACGCCTGCCGGATCCATTCCAGCAGTTCCTCATCGAATTCCTCCGTGCTTCCCACCACGAAATGGGTGGTCCAGCGTCCGGGATACGGTTCCGTCTTCACCGCGACGCGACGGGATTCCAGCGGGTACGGCAGTCCCAGTGTGACCACCAGATACGGGTCCGGAAGCTCCGCCTTCCTTTTTACTTTCGCAAAGGAAACACAGGCAAAGACGTGTCGGTTCGAGAAAGTGATCTGGGTCTTCTGCACACGCTTGCTCACATCCGGAAATCCCTCGAACAGGATCTCCTCCAGATGCTCGTACAGCGGCAGCGCCTGAGGATGCTCATTGAAGAACATCAGGGTATCCGCATCCGGTCCTTTCATCTCCCGTCACCTCCGAACATAAACGGATGTTATTCCAACGCTGCCGGGTCCTTCTCCCGGATCACCCGGGTCTCCATGGACTCCACCAGCGGATAGATCTCGCCGCCCAGGAAGAACGGCTCCGTGAGGGCGTTGACCACGATGGCCTCGATCTCATCGGCGTGCTCCCGGGCATACTGCACCGCCTCCAGGAAGGACTGGCGGATGAAGGTGCACTGCTCCGCAAGCTCCCGGCCCTCCTCCGGAGAGGAAAAGACGGGATAGAAATTCGTCTCCCCGCTCTGAAGGATCTGGGGCAGCATCTGTGCCGGCCCCTCCCCGTTCTGCTCCATGCGGCACGGGATCCAGACGTCACTGTCGTGCAGCAGGGA
>CAJGCI010000246.1 GCA_904501855.1 Oscillospiraceae bacterium
CTCCCAAACAATTAAACTCCTCGAAGCTGTACGGCGGGGACAAACTCCCGCGCACAGTCGCGCAATGTATTCATTTCTTCTGCGGAAAACGATGCCAGACCCTGGGGAGCCAGTACATTTCCGGAATCCACATACTGCTGCAGATAATACTCCCGCGCCCCCTGGATCCACTGGGCTGCTTTGCGGATGCTCTCTTCCGTATGGATTCCTTTCACGACCGTCGTGCGGAATTCATACTCGACCCCGCACTCCATCAGGAATTCCTTGGACTCGGTGATGGGGCCCAGATCCAGGTCGGGCACCCCTGCCGTTTCTCCGTACCGCGCAGGATCATTTTTAATATCCATGGCGATGCGGTCCGCCAGTTTTTCCTCCACCACTCTGCGCAGCCGTTCCGGGAAGGATCCGTTGCTGTCCAGTTTGATGGAGAATCCCAGTTCCCGGATCTTTCGCAGAAGCTCCAGCGTTCCATCGTAGAGGAGCGGTTCTCCTCCGGTGATGGCCACACCATCCAGGACGCCCTGTCGGGTCTTCAGAAAGCGAAGGATCTCTTCTTCTGTCATATCCTCCGGCATCTCCTCCGGAAGCACCAGTCCTGCGTTGTGGCAGAAGGGGCACCGGAAGTTGCACCCGCCGGTAAAGATCGTACATGCGACCTTCCCCGGATAGTCCAACAGTGTTAACTTTTGCAGTCCGGATATTCTCATTCGTTTTTCCTACAGACAAATTTCGGCGGATTTTTCCGCCTTCTACAATATAGTCTCCCTTCCTTCTGAAGTCAAGCAACAAAGCACTATATATTGATTAAAATTTCGTAACAGAACACAAGATATAGTGACAGAGGCCCTTTTCGGCCTGAAAAAACACCGTCCTTTTCAGCTTTTTGCTTAAAAAGAACGGTGTTCCATCACAAGATATTGTGTTCTAAAGATTCTGAAGGTTTCCAATCAGCGCTTCGGCGCAGCGCATCCCGTCCACAGCAGCGGAACTGATGCCTCCGGCATAGCCGGCTCCCTCCCCGCAGGGATACAGTCCCCGCAGGCCCAGACTCACCCGGTCTTTTCCCCGAAGGATCCGAACCGGAGAGGAGGATCTCGTTTCCGGGGCGGTCAGTACCGCTTCCGAATCGTCGAATCCTCTCATTTTTTGCCCCAGTTTCGGAATGGCCTTTTCAAGCACCGAGGTGATTCGTTCCGGCAGGACTTCATGCAGGTCGGTCCAGCATACACCCGGCCGGTATGTCGGCTGAACAATCCCCGGACCTTCACTGGGAGTTCCCTTCAGAAAATCTCCCACGGTCTGTACCGGAGCGTAATAGTTTTCGCCTCCTGCCCGGAAGGCGGCCTGTTCGATCTCCCGCTGCCAGTACATGCCTCCCAGAACGGATTTGTCAGGAAAATCTTCCGGCTGGAGCGTCACCAGCAGTGCGGCGTTGGCATTCTCTCCGCTTCGTCCGGAATAACTCATTCCGTTCGTGACGACGCCCCGTTCCTCCGAGGCTGCCGCCACGACATATCCGCCGGGGCACATGCAGTACGTATACGCACTGGTACCGTCCGGCAGATGGACATTCAGTGAATAGTCCGCCGCCGGCAGTTTCAGATCCTGAGGTCCATACTGTGCCTCGTTGATGCTCTTCTGGAGATGCTCGATCCGTACGCCCATGGAAAAGGCTTTGGGCTCCATAGGGATCCCTTTGCGGTATAGTTCCTCGAATGTATCTCTTGACGAATGTCCGATGGCAAGAATCACATGCCGGCAGGAAAGGACTTCTTCCCGGTCTCCCTGTCGGACCCGCACACCGGATACTTCTCCGTTTTCCGTTACAAGTTCCGTCATCTTCGTCTGAAAGCGGACCTCTCCTCCTCGGTCGAGGATCTCCTTTCGTAATTCCGTGACCACACGGATCAGCACATCCGTTCCGATATGAGGCTTGGCATCGTAACGGATACTTTCCTGCGCACCGTGCTTTGCCATCTCTTCCAGCACAAAGTCAAGCCGTGGATCGTGGATCCCGGTATTGAGCTTTCCATCGGAAAAGGTCCCGGCTCCGCCTTCCCCGAACTGAACATTGCAGCTGGGATCCAGCGTACCTCCGTTAAGGAATTCTTCTCTTTTTCTCGCACGGGTCTCAGCATCTGCGCCCTGTTCGATGATAATGGGCTTCAGTCCTGCCCGGGAAAGTACCAGAGCGGAAAAGATCCCCGCCGGTCCGAATCCGATGATGACCGGCCGGCTATCACAGGAAACGGAAGGAATGACATACTCCTTCTTTTCATAGATCTGTGCCCTGTTTTTCCGTATCAGATCCTCCTCCCCGCGGCGCAGTGATACGGCCGCAGAGCAGATATAGTGAAGATCCTTTTTTCGCCTGGCATCCAGAGACCGCCGGACCAGCTCCGCCGACAGGATCTCTTCTTC
>CAJGCI010000247.1 GCA_904501855.1 Oscillospiraceae bacterium
GAATGCCAAGGCAAACGGTGTCACCAAGGAGGAAATCGCCGCCATCATCACCCACGCCACCATGTACGTGGGCTGGCCTAAGGGCTGGGCGGTGTTCCGTCTGGCCAAGGAGGTTTGGAACGAGGAGACCCCTGCCCTGACGGAGAAGGACCGGTATCAGAACACCATCTTTTTCCCCATCGGCGACCCCAACGACGCCTTTGCGCAGTTCTTCGTGGGACAGAGCTATCTGGCTCCTATCACCACACAGCAGGTCCCGGTCTTCAACGTGACCTTCGAGCCGGGCTGCCGCAACAACTGGCACATCCACCACGCCAAAAACGCCGGCGGACAGATGCTCATCTGTGTCGGCGGCAGAGGATACTATCAGGAATGGGGCAAGGAGGCCGTGGAGCTTCTTCCCGGCACCGTCATCAACATCCCCGCGGAAGTGAAGCACTGGCACGGCGCCGCTCCCGAGTCCTGGTTCTCCCATCTGGCACTGGAGATCCCCGGATCGGAAGCATCCAACGAATGGCTGGAGCCGGTGAGCGACGAAGACTACGGCAAGCTGGGATAAAAAACAAAGAAAAGAAGCCGTCAGGATTGGCTGTCCTGACGGTTTCAGTATCGTCTTGCCACCGGTCTGTCCTGTACGATATAATCTGTTGCATACATTGATTCGTGCGAAATTGTTCCCGCAGCTGAAGCGGCGGGCATTCTACCGCACGTTTTGTAATACCAATAACAAAAGCAGGAGGGATGCCCCGTGGAGATCCTTCGAGCCACCGAGACCTGGCAGCGGGCCGGCGCCTATTACGTCCGGATCCAGGCCATGGCGAAAAAACACCATATCACCCTGCGGCAGGAATTCGATGACCACGACGGGGAAGGAACGAAATACATCGTCATCACCGACGAGGACTTTCCCGTGGCCACGGCACGCATGTACGGGCTTGACGACCACAGCGTGATGATCGGCCGTGTGGTGGTCCTGCCGGAATACCGGCATCAGGGCCTCGGTTCCCGCGCCGTCACCGAATGCGAGCAGTGGGCGAGGGAAGAGGGATACGCCCGATGCGTGGTGGAGAGCCGGGACAACAAGGTGGGGTTCTATGAGAAGCTGGGCTATGCCCTTACCGGAGAAGACTTTATTGACGGCGACACCTTCCGGTGCGTCCGCATGATAAAAAAACTGTGATCGATGACCCCATGCAAAACACGCGGAAGGAGGAATGACATGGATCGGAAACTGTTTATACAGGCACTGACGAAGTTCTCCGCAGGCCTTCTGGCCTTCGGGGTCCTGCTGTTCCTGCCGGCGGAGACCTTCCGGTATCCTCAGGGCTGGCTCCTCACCGGGATCCTGTTCGTACCCATGTTCATTGCGGGACTGGTGATGATGAAGAAGAATCCGGACCTTCTTCGAAAACGGCTGAATGCGAAGGAGGAGGAATCCGAACAGAAAGCAGTCATCCTCTTCAGCGGGATCATGTTTCTGGCGGCTTTCGTCGCTGCGGGCCTGAGCTTCCGGTTCGGCTGGTGGATGCTGCCCTTTCCGGTGAGCATCGCCGCGGCCGCAGTCTTCCTGGCAGCATACGTCCTGTATGCGGAAGTGCTCAGGGAGAACACCTACCTTTCCCGGACGGTGGAAGTGCAGGAAGACCAGAAGGTCATCGATACCGGCCTGTACGGCATCGTCCGCCATCCCATGTACTCCTCCACGGTGCTCCTGTTTCTGGCCATGCCCCTGGTGCTGGGCTCCGTCCTTTCCTTCCTCATCATGCTGTGCTACATCCCCATTATCGTGAAACGGATCCGGAATGAGGAGAAGGTCCTGGAGGAGGGACTTCCGGGATACAGGGAGTACATGGAAAAAGTGAGATACCGGCTGATCCCCGGTATCTGGTGAAGAAGAATAATCTTCCCTGATTCCATACAGGAGAACATAACAGAGAAGGAACGCCCCCCGATATCACGGGAAGCGTTCCTTCGTATTTTCTCCATCGGATCAATCGAAACGGGGCGTGATGAACCAGAGGTGTTTCAGGCTCTCCGGCATGATGGCGTAGAGAGCGTCCGCTGCCGCATCCGGCTCCAGATCGTACTGCCCCAGGGTCCATTTCTTGTACATGTGGCTGATGCCGTAACAGAACACATCCAGCTGCATCGTCTCCTCCGGCGTCAGACCGCTGCCGTTCCGGTTCTGCCGCGTGATCTCCTCCACCACGTCCCGGGAGTAGGAGTAGATGAAGTTGTCGAAGGAATTGATGCCGGTGGTGTTGAAGGCGCGGGTGAAGTTCCGCCACTCGTCCCGGGCAAAGCTGTAGAGCAGATAATAGAGGTCCCGGTAATTGCCGCACTGCCGGAGACTGTGATCCAGCAGGCTCTGATAGTTGTAGTTCAGGACATCGTATTTGTCCCGGAAATAGCGGTA
>CAJGCI010000248.1 GCA_904501855.1 Oscillospiraceae bacterium
ATCCGTTAAGATTAATAACTACAACAACCCAATTCGGAGGTGTTCTGTTTTGAGTAAAACGATGAAACGGCTGTGCACGTTTCTGCTGGCTCTCTGTATGGCCGTATCGCTCTTTTCCACTGCGATCCTGGCCGATGAGAACGACTGGGACAATCCCTGTGCCAGTGCCGCGTACAGCGATGTCATAAAAACCATGTGGTATCACCAGGCCGTGGACTATGTTCTGAAGAACAACATCATGACCGGAACTTCCGCCGCTCCTCTGATGTTCTCGCCCAATGTGGCGGTGTCCCGTGCCATGGCGGTCCAGGTCCTTTTCGCTCTTGCGGGAAAACCCATCGGGTTCCCCGATCCCGGTTTCACGGATCTGTCCCAGGACTGGTACAAGGATGCGGTATACTGGGCCGTGTACTATAAGATCACCGCCGGTGTCGGTGACGGCCGGTTCGCTCCGGCGCAGGACGTCACCCGGGAACAGATGGCCGTGATCTTCAAGAAGGCTGCCGAATACGTTCGTATCGACACCTCCAAGCGGGGAGATCTGAACAAGTATTCGGACGCAGGCAGCACCAGCTACTGGGCGAGAGAGGCCATGCAGTGGGCCATTGCCGTGGGTCTGCTCACCGGTACTTCCGCCACCACGCTGGAACCCCAGGCCACCCTCAGCCGTGCTCAGCTGGCACAGATGCTCTACCGTTTCCACAGCGGCGCCATCGGAGTACCGGGTCCCGCTTCGATCATCGGGATTGAGGCGACCTATACCGGCAATACCGCCCACGGGACCGTTCTGGACAAGAACAATCCGGGCATCAATGTCGCTGCCGTCTATAACGACGGACATACAACCGCCGTCCAGGACTGGAACATCCTCGTTCCCGTTACCCTGGTGGCCGGTGAGACCGCGAAGGTCACCATCTTCTCCGGAGCCATGCAGTGCGATCTGGAAGTGCCCTGCACCACGAATCCCGGAGAGCTGTACAAGCCCACCTGCACGGCAGTGACCTACAGCAATCTCGTCAACAACGTTTCCGCATTCCTCGCAAAGCCCGTGAAGATCTCCGGCCGCATCTTCTCCAACCCCGGACTGGGTACGGACGTGGTGCTGTACATGATCTGTGAAGGCACGGAATCGAAGAAAGTGAAACTGAACGTCTCCTACCAGGCCGGCGACAAGCCCATGAAGATCAACGATGAAGTGACGGTATACGGGGATTACCGCGGCATGGACGGAAGCTATCCCTCCATCACGGTCCGGTACTATGATATCGACCAGTCCGCAGAAGGTCCCGGAGAGGACATCTCCCGTTAAACAAATCCATACACAGTTTCAGGCAGGATCCGGACGGATCCTGCCTGTTTCTTTTTGCCTTCATGATTATGAGGCGGCGATGTATTTCTTATGGAACTGCATGAGGATCTGTGCCACCTCACTGCGCACCGCAGTGCCTTTGGGATCCAGCGTTCCGTTATCCCGGCCGCTGAGCAGTCCGGACCCCACCGCCCATGCCATGGGTTCCACGGCATAATTGCTGATGGAGGACACATCCTTGAAGGGTGTCAGATCTCCCCGCCAGCTGATGTTTCCTTCCCGGTAGCCGGCATACTTGTACAGGATGGCGATCATCTGTTCTCTCGTGACGTTGTCTTTCGGTCCGAAATTCCCGGTGGTGTATCCGGAGACGATGCCGTGCTGACTTGCCCAGACGACCGCCGGAGCGAACCAGTCACTGGCCTTCACATCCTTGAACACTTCGGAATAGCTGACGTTGGGCTTCCCTTCCATGGCATATACCACCTGCGCCACCATGGCCCGGGTGACCTTCATGTTGGGTCCGAAGGAATCAGCACCGGTGCCGTCCAGGATCCCGAAGGATTTCGTGTAGCGCACCGCATCCGCATACCACGCGGTCTTCGGCACATCCCGGAAAGGCTCCACATAATTGCCTTCCCTCTGTGCCCCGGACAGATCCACGGTATAAGATGTCTGCTCGATGACATTGCCGGTCTCACCCAGCCACTGGACCAGAAGCTCCTGCTTTCCGGAAACGGAATTCAGATCATAGGTCACCACAAGGCCCCGGCTCGTACCGTCCGCTTCTTCCGCGATGATCCCGCTGGCCAGTCCCTGGGAGGTCCCGGTGCGGCTGTACCGGACCTGTGTCGCACCTTCCGGTGCCAGGACGGCAAATCCGGTCCAGTATCCTTTTTTCCCTTCAATGTTGGTGTGGCTCTTCACATCCGCTGCCCGTACTTCCACCAGGACCTTCTTCTGATCCGATGCGATGGTGGCCGTTACGGAATAGCTTCCCCGGGCGTACAGCTGTTCTTCCTTGAGCTGTGCGGAATAATCATGGAGAGCGGCGATGCGGACGTTGTCCGCGATGGCGACATTCCCCTTCAGCAGAGTGAAGTG
>CAJGCI010000249.1 GCA_904501855.1 Oscillospiraceae bacterium
AAAAGTGGAGATAGCAAGAGAACGGGCGAAGAAAATTGCTCCGAACACGACGGTGGAAGCATACGATGTCTTTATCGATGAGGAAAACGGAAAAGAACTGTTTCGAGACTGTGTGCTGGTAGTGGATGCCCTGGATTCCATGGAGGGCCGCAGTGTTTTACGCTCGGTCTGCAGGGAGCTTCAGATTCCGCTGGTCCACGGTGCAATCTGCGACTGGTCCTTGGAGGTTGGAGTCCTGTATCCGGGCGATCTGTTGCCCATGGCTTCCGCAATATCGCGAAGAGAAGAGCATGTCCTGTCTTTCGTCCCATCGATCTGCGCAGGGCTGGAAGCTGCGGAGACGGTAAAGATCCTTCGGGGAGAAGAGAGCTCTCTTCGAAGCAGGATCCGCTATATGGATCTGAAAACAGGGGAGCAGTACGAGCTTGCTTTACAAAACGACGATGCACAGTGAAGGCGAACTGTGAGTTTACAACTGCAAGACAGGTCATTATACTGAAGTGAGAACAATAACCGTGAATACGCAAGAGACGGCACAAAGCAAAGGAGAGACCATGACCGATAAACGCATGGAGGCCCAGCAGGCCATTGATGTATTGCTGAATATCGTAAAACCGGTGGAAACGGAGACCGTACCTCTGGCAGATGCCCTCGGCCGGGTGCTGGCGGAGGATATGATCGCGGAATATGATATCCCGCCATTTGACCGCAGTCCCTTTGACGGATATGCACTGAGGGGAGAAGAGACTGCAGATGCCACAACGGATCATCCGGTGGTGTTCTCCATTACGGAAGATATTCCCTGCGGCAGCATGCCGACGATGCCTGTAGGAAAGGGTCAGGCGGGCAAGGTCTCCACCGGAGCTCCCATGCCGGAAGGAACCAACACGGTGATTAAATATGAAGAGACTCGTTTTGATGAGAAAACCGTCTCCGTTTTTTCCTACGAGAAACCGGGAAAGAGTATTATTTACCGAGGCGAGGATGCGGAACGAGGACAGCTTCTGGCGCCGAAAGGCACTGTCGTAACGCCGGCATATATGGGCGTGCTGGCAGGTCAGGGCTTTGCCAGCCTTCGCGTGTACCGTCCTGTGACAGTCAGTGTCCTCAACACGGGATCCGAGCTGGTTCAGCCCGGAGATCCTCTGCCGGAAGGGAAAATTTACAACAGTAATTTCTATACCATCCGAGGTCTTCTTCAGACGATGAATGTGGAAGTACGGGACGCCGGACTGGTTCAGGACGATCTGGACACGATTACGGATATGGTTTCATCCCTGCTGGAAGAATCAGATATGGTCATCACCACCGGCGGGGCCTCCGTCGGGGATTATGACTGGGCCCTTCGCTCGGCGGAGAAGATGGGTGCCAGGGTGCTGTTCTGCGGTGCCAAGATCAAACCCGGCGGGTCCTTCGTCACCAGTGAAAAGAACGGAAAGATCATCATGAGCCTCTCGGGAAATCCCGGTGCTGCGGTGGATGGGCTCCTGAAGATCGGACTGCCTTGTATCCGCAGACTGTGCGGCTATGAAAATGTGATGCCGCGCACCATGGAACTGTTTATGGAGAGCGATTTCCGTAAGACCTCAGACCGGCTTCGTCTGGTCCGGGGCAAGCGGATCTTTCATGACGGCAAGGTGTGGTTCCGCGCTGCGTCCGCAGACCGGAACAGCCGGCTATCTCCACTGGTAGGGTGTGATGTCATCGTAGAGATTCCGCCCAATGCCGAACCGCCGAAAAAAGGAGACCTTGTTCGCGGCTTCCTTGTATATGAAACGGAGGAAGGATAAATGAGCATCCCTGTCTATTCCATCGTCGGGTATTCCGGAACCGGAAAGACCACTTTTCTTGAGAGACTGATCCCCGAACTGAAGAAAATGGGACTACGCGTCGCAGCGATTAAGCATGATGCCCATGAATTTGACGTGGATCATGAAGGAAAAGATACCTGGCGCATGACAAAAGCCGGTGCGGATGTCACCTGCATCACGTCGGCGACTCACGCGGCGGTAATGGAAAACCGGCCTACTTCCATCGAATCCATCCTCATGGGACTGCGGGATGTGGATGTGGTCATCGCGGAAGGGTATAAACAGAAAAACTATAAAAAGATCGGGCTGTACCGGGCGGCGTCCCGACGTCCCCTGGCAGAGATCCAGGGAGAATTTCTTGCCGTATGCACAGATACTCCGCTGGATCTGGATGTCCCTCAGTTTAAACTGGATGACTATACCGCAGTGGCGGAGTTTATCCGGGACGACATGGGCAAGCTTCCGGTACGGCATGAACTGTACGGTTCTGTCCAGGTGAAGCTGGGGCGGAAAGGACCGGAAGCGGGACTGGCTTTCGGGAAAGGCCTCGTGGATTTGCTGGAAGGAATCGACCGGTCCGGTTCCATCAATC
>CAJGCI010000250.1 GCA_904501855.1 Oscillospiraceae bacterium
AAATTCCGGGATTATTGCTGGCGGGAAATTGTAATCCCCGGAGGAAGAAAACGAATTCCCGGGTCTTTGACACCCCAAATCCCCGAAAGGCGCTTGCAGCCTTATTTTTTTGGTCAAATTTAGATTCCCTGCTTTTCCTAAACTCCTAAATATGGTATCATAGAGTAGAACCAGTACTATATACAGGAGTTTTGACTATGAGTTTACATGCGGTAAAGATCAAGGACAGATACTATATCCTCAAGGACATCACAAAGAACGGGAAGCACTCCACCACAACCGTCGAGAAGCTCGGCACGGCCGAGGAGATCATAGCCGCCCATGGCTGTGATGACGCGAAAGAATGGGCACGACAGCGCGCACTTGAACTTGATATGAAAGACCGCGAGGCCGGCGACCCGGAGGGCCGCCACTTCATCCTCGCCAGGGATAACGTGCGGATCCCCAAGGGGTCGCCGAACTCCTTCAATGTCGGATACCTTCCCCTGCAAAAGATCTATTATGACCTCAGGTTCCCTTCCATATGCAACACCATCTCAAAGCAGCACAGCTTCGATTTTGACTTGGACGCCATCTTCTCCCGTCTGATCTACAGCCAGATCCTGTTCCCGGGATCAAAGCTGCGGGTCACGGACCTTTCCAAAAGGCTCTTCGAGCACCCGGACTTTGAATACCACCAGGTGCTGCGCGCCCTGTCCGTGATCAGCGAACACTTTGACGATATACAGAGCTCCGTTTTTAAAAACAGCCTGAAGGTGATCGACAGGAAGGCCGGCGTCGTCTTCTACGACTGCACCAACTATTATTTCGAGATTGAAAGGGAGGATGAGGACCTGCCGGCTGATGATGATGGTGCCTCCGGGGAAATGGAGGAAAAAAGAGGGCTCAGGAAATACGGGAAGAGCAAGGAGCACAAGCCGGCTCCCATTGTGCAGGTCGGCCTGCTCATGGACCTCACGGGGCTCCCGATCGCCATCATCGTCACGAGCGGAAGCCGCAACGAACAGACGACCATGGTGCCCATCGAAAAAAAGATCCTGAAAGACTATGGGATCCACGATTTCATCATCTGCACCGATTCGGGCCTTTCCAGCGAGGCCAACAGGAAGTTCAACAACTGCCGCGGAAGGGCGTTCATTACCACCGTCTCCATAAAGAAGATGTCCGCAAAAGATATGGAGTGGTGCCTCTCCCCGGCCGGCTGGCACATGGAAGGGGAAGATATTGAGCCAGGCAGGACCTATGACATCACAAAACTCGATGAGACTGAAGAATCACGGGAAAGATACTATGACGAGATCTTCTATAAGGAAAAGTATATCGAATCCTATGATGAGGAACGGGGCATTTCCTTCAACCAGACCCTGCTGGTGACATTCTCCCTCAAATACAGGGACTACACAGCCGGCATACGCCGCTCCCAGGTCGAGCGGGCGCAGCGCGCCATCGCACAGGGAGGCGCAAAGCTGGAAAAGAAGAACCAGAATGACTTCCGCAGGTTCGTAAAAGCGGAAAACACAACAAAAAACGGCGAGAAGGCGACAAACACGAAATACCTTCTCAATGAAGCCGTGATCGAAGAAGAGGCCAGGTTTGACGGGTTCTATGCGGCAATGCATAACCTCGAGGAGGCACAGACCTCCGACGTCCTGAAGATCATGAAGGGGCGATGGGAAATAGAAGAATCTTTCCGGATCACGAAGACACAGATGCGCGCCCGGCCGATCTACCTTGCGAGGAAGGACCGTATCTGCGCGCACCTGCTGGTCGTGTTCATCGCGCTGCTGTTCTACAGGATACTGGAGCGGAAGCTTGCGCATCCATACACGGACCAGCAGATCATGGACTGCCTAAGGGGAATGTACATCGCCAAATATCCCACGGAAGATTCCTACCATCCCGCCTATGAGCGCACCGACCTTACGGATGACATCCACCAGTACCTGGGGTTCAATACGGACTATGAGCGGATGACAGACTGGAGGATGAGGGGCAACTGCCGCATTACAAAGGGAACATCAAAGAGAAAAAAAGATGTTTCCTGATGGGGAATTCCTTCCGGCTTCACCCGCCATGTTCCAAGATTCTGAGCTCGAGGTCGTTGCCAGCCGCCGTCAGGGAACCCTTGCGGGGTTCTCAGACGGATGCTACAATCCGTTCCCCGACGGCTCAGTGACGGGAAGCCTGTTCCTGAGTTCATCGCCGTCGGTCATCTGTCCGACAGCATCCGTCTGAGGTTCACGCAAGGGCGGCGTACGGTACCGTCATCCTTACGGGTGTGCGTATTTCTAAGTATCCAGATATAAAAACAGGATGAATACCATCGGTATCATCCTGTTAGCCTTAGATCTGATCCGGCACAGCTCTCTATGATCGATTCCAGGTCATGCTGATGCC
>CAJGCI010000251.1 GCA_904501855.1 Oscillospiraceae bacterium
TCCTTCATGGCCCGCGAGGTCCTGCTGAACATCCTGCTCTACCTGCCGATGGGCTACCTGCTTCCCTTTGTATTCAAGAACCTGCGGGGCCATATCCTGCTCATCACCCTTATCGGCTTCCTGGCTTCCTGTGCAACAGAGTTTTCCCAGCTGTACTTCCATCTCGGAGTCTTTCAGGTAGACGATATCCTGCTGAACACCATCGGCTGCCTGATCGGGGCACTTTTCGGAGTCATACTTACAAAAATCTGGAGAATTAAATAAGAAGCACGCAAAAAGGGCCCGGTACAATGTACCGGGCCTCAGACTGAAGACAAAGTCATGTTTAAGCCGCAAGGCAAAGCATGGCTTTTCTTCTTTTAGTGATCACCGTGAAGAATTGCAGAATCTTCAAGTTAATAGGCGAGGGATTGCCAGGCAACCATCCCTTTCTTTTTAGAATCCTTGCGAGTTTCTTGAGATTCATGCATGCATAAGTAAGCCCGACTTTCATTTCCATCCGGGCTTTTCCGTACTGCTGTGTATAACGGAATCCATGGTTCTCTTTTGCCGTTCCAAAGAGTCTCTCTATGGTTTGCTTCCTTTGTTGATACAGTTCCTTCATTCCGATGGTATAACGGATGTCCTCCGCCTTCTCCATGTACTCCTCCCATATGTGCCGTGTAATGACTTTCACATGGTCCTTGCTGGCAGTACATTGTGTCAGATATGGGCATTGTTCACAAACAACTCCACAACTCTTGTACTCCCGGTATCCGTCCCTGTTTGTTGTACTGTATTCAAGGGTCTTCCCGTTTGGACAAACGTAACAGTCGTAATACTCGTCGTAGGCGTATTCATTTTTTTTGAAGAAGCCTTCTTTCGTCATGGGACGTTTATAAGGAAACAGAGGGCGGATACCATCATCTATCAGCAGCTTCGCAATCGCAGGTGTCTTATATCCGGCATCTACAATCAGCGTCTCTATGCCGATCCCCCGGATCTTGTCGTATAATACCGGGAAGGTAACGCTGTCATGCTGGTTTCCGGGATGTATGCTGTAACCAAGGATCCATCCGTGTTTATCACAAGCCGTCTCCACTCCATAGGCGAAGACCTGCTTATGTTCCCCTTTATGGAACCAGCCGCTTTCCGGATCAGTTATGCTTTCTTTGATCTCTTTCCCTCCACCAGATGCCCCATTCTTCGGATCGTTGTCTTTCTTTTCCTTCAGTGGTTTCTTTCCGTGGATTTCCCGATCAGCGTTGATTTCTTCTTTGAGCAGTTCATCATAGAATCTTGCCTCCTGATGCGCAATCCGCTTCCGCATCTTCTTATTGTTTGCGCGGGCTTTCACATGGGTGGCGTCGACAAAAACTTCAGTGGGGTCGACCAGTTTGTATTTATAGCATTCAAAGAGGATGTGTTCAAAGATCTGTTCGAAAAGATCGGTATCCTTAAAACGACGGGAGTAGTTTTTCCCAAAAGTAGAGAAATGGGGGACGGAATCCAACATGTCCAATCCAAGGAACCAGCGATAGGCAACATTGACCTCGATTTCTTTTATGGTCTGCCTCATGCTGCGTATTCCGTACAGATACTGGATGAGTGGGATTTTGATCAGAGTGACCGGATCCATACTCGGGCGTCCAAAATCCGGAGAATATTTATCCTCAACAAGAGTATAGATGAATGTCCAGTCGATGGCCTTGTCGATCAGTCGAAGGAGATGGTTTTCCGGAACAAGATCATCCATGCAGAACATCTGGTACTGTTCCCGTTTCTTATCCGAATTCTGTGTCATCATAGGAAGATACCACCTTGGATTTGATATTTATATTATACCATTTCTAAGAGTTTCTTTCCTTACTGACAAAACAAAATCCAGTGCATTTGCACTGGACTTTGTCTACATTCTGAAAGCTGTCCTTACGGGCAGCTTTTTTCATTCTATGATAAATACATTGCTATTCTTTTCCTCCGGCTTCCGGTTCCGGGTCTTTATATGACGGACCCTGCGCCATCCCGCCCATGACGGTACTCTGCTGTGAGATGGTAACGTGCGGGTATGGGACGTGAATGCAGTAGCGGTAAAAGATCTTCAGGATCTCCTTGTTCAGGAAACGCTCGACGCCCTTGATATCCGCCTCGGCACATTTGCAGTAAGCCAGAAGCTCCACACCATTGGTGCCAAGACTGGAGATACCCAGATAGACCGGCCCTTCCATGATTTTGGGATTCATTTCCTGCAGCAATGGCAGTTCTGTCTCCAGGGCTTTCTCAACATAGTCGATGTCCTGCCCGTACTCGATATTGATGCGGACCATGGCAACGGACGCTTCCTTGGTCATGTTGAGGACACCGGAGATCTCACTGTTGTTGTAGATCTTGATATTACCA
>CAJGCI010000252.1 GCA_904501855.1 Oscillospiraceae bacterium
CCGGAAGAAGCATCACGGCAAGCGCCACAGCGACAAGAATACTGATTAGTTTTTTCTTCATTATAAATTACCTTTCGTTCGGCTGGATGACCAGTTTTTCTTAAGGTCTGTGTCTCATTCAATGCGCATACAATTACATTTTACAATCTTACGTGAGACACAGGATGAAATCAAGGTGAAGAATACACTAAAAAAGAAGAAAAATATCGGCGAGTTTTTGCACAATTGGCCTTGACAGCGGTTTTTCCGTTCATAAAACCGGGATTCAATGAAAAAAACAAGACACAAGATATAGATTAATACTCGATTTTGACCACAATTTGTAGTACATTATTCTCATCGTATCATATTATGGAGGAAATGTCATGTTCAAAGCAGGAAAAACTGAGATCACCCGTACGGATTTCCTGGAGCGTTACCGGAAGAGCCACGGAGAAGAGGAAGGACTGTCGGAACTGGGATGTGCTCTGGCATGGGACTACTTTAACAGAATGAACGCATTCTTCCCGTCGGAAGATGTCCTGGATCAGTTCATTGCCGGCACGGATAAGCGGTTCATCTCCCTGGACGCCAAATTCCGGGAAGTGGGGACCCAGCAGTTTTTCCGGATGGTCACCGGGGAAGAGGATCCTGCGGATGAGCTTCTCAGCCATCTTTTCTGGGAGATGCTGGAGAAGGAACCGGACACCGGATCCATCAATTTCGACGATGCGGAGCTTTCCGATGAGGAATATGAAAAGAACCAGAAAGCCGTGGAGACCTATGAGAAGGAACACCGTTTCCGTTATGAAAAACTGGAGGAAGCGGCACGGAAGAAGTTCAATGAACTGACAGACGCCGAGCTGATGGAGCTTGCCTGGCGGATGGAGAAGAAATACCGCCTGCCGCCCAACGGAGATATCCAGTCGGTGATCCTGCCCAACGGCCATGCCTTCTATGTCCATGGCTGCACCGCGGATCCCGTCAAGGTCTCTCTGCCGGAACTGCTGGATGAGGTATTGAGAGAAATGGAATAACTGTGGCAGAATACACAGTTTCGGAAACATACTTGTGCTATGCTGTAGTAGTGAAATCATCGCGATACAAAAGGGGATTGAAACCATGTCAGATAAAACTGGAAGACTGTTCGTCGTGTCCGGACCCTCCGGTGCCGGGATCGGCGATGTGATGAAAAAGACCATTGAGAGCCGTGAGGACATCGGCTTTATCATTCCCGTCACCGCACGGAAGATGAAGGCGGGAGAAGAAAACGGTGTCGGATTCTACTTCTACGATCTGGAAGGATGGGATGCACTGGCGGCAGAAGGCGATCTTCTGGAGTGCACCGAGTTTGCAGGCAATGACTACGGCACCTCCCGTCGGCAGGTCAACGAGCAGACCGCTCAGGGAAAGAACGTCCTTCTGAATCTGGAACTGAGCCGTGCCGGCCAGATCAAGAAGAACATGCCGGAGGCGGTATGTATCTTTATGATTCCACGGAGCAGGGAGGAGCTGGAAAAACGGTATCAGGCAACTGCACGCAACCGTTTTGAAGTGCCCATCCGCATGGAGGAGGCTCAGCGTCAGCTGGAGGATTCCTCCTTCTGCGACTACATC
Source organism: Oscillospiraceae bacterium (assembly GCA_904501855.1). Classification (GTDB taxonomy): domain Bacteria; phylum Bacillota; class Clostridia; order Oscillospirales; family Oscillospiraceae; genus UBA2922. Next base: position 1,597 of record CAJGCI010000252.1, read on the forward strand.
GTCTACAGCGACGACCTGGATGCGGCGGCGGGAGAACTGTCCCGGATCATGGATGCGGAATCCAATACCTTTGCGGCCAACGCAAAGATCGTGGAAGAACTGAAGAAATAACAACAGACGAAACAGCGCTCCCGGACCCTGTGTCCGGGAGCGCTTCCGTTTCCGGCAACCTTGTTTTCAGACAGGGTCTTTGCTATACTGTTTAGGATAAACAGATCCGGTTTTTCTCCCCGGAAAAGATCGGAATCATGACAGTTTTAAGTATTTTTCTGGAGCTTTTTATGGAAGATAAGAAATACAATCGGAGTCCGGCTCCCGGTTTCGGACTGTGGGAGCGGGTGAAACGATGCTCGCCCGGCGTTCTTGCCGCCTTCGTAGCGGCCTTCGTCTTCGGGTATGTCATTCATCTGTACGCCTTTACCAATACCATTCCCAATCCGGACGGGCTGAGTCGGATCTATGATACCCAGCAGATGACCATCTCCGGCCGCTGGTTCCTGCATTATGCCTCCTATTTCCACGGCTTTGTGCAGTCGCCGGCGCTGATCGGTTTCCTGTCGGTGCTGTTTCTGGCACTGGCTGCCGCGGTGGTGGCGGATGTGCTGGAACTTCGTTCTCCGGCATCCGGAGCTCTGGCCGGCACCCTGATGGTGGCGATCCCGTCGGTGGCATACACCTTCCTGTACATGTTCACGGCCTCTGCCTATATGATCGGAGTCCTGCTGGCGGTACTGGCGGTGTGGTGCTGCAACCGGTCCCGGTGGGGCATCCTTGC
>CAJGCI010000253.1 GCA_904501855.1 Oscillospiraceae bacterium
CATGAAAAAAGGCGGTCATGAGACCGCCTGGAATCGCTGCGCCGTCTCAGCGGATGAACAGCAGACTGCTGGCAATGATGAACTGAGCCGGGTAGTAGGTCAGATAATTTGCGATGATGACGCCCTTGCTCTCATTGCCGGCAAAGTAGGTCTGGCTGAGCACGAGGTCGGAGATCAGGAAGAAGATCCCGCCCACGAACATGAAGTTCAGGGTCATGAACTGGAAGTCGTGCATCCATGCCAGGCTTCCTGCCAGAAGCGTCATGCTGAACAGGATCCCGCCGTAGCCCATGACGATGGGACGGTAGATGCCGTAGTCCAGTTTCATGATCTTGCCCATGAATCCGTTGATGATGCCGATGACGAACCCGATGATGATGGGAATGAAGATGTATCCGAGCCGGGACGGATCTCCGTAGTTGATGATCATGCCGAGAATGAACAGCACATGACCGGCAAAGAAGGAATAGAACCCGGCAAAGGTGTAGGTCCGGTCGTCCTTCGGGTAGATGAATTTGAGATCCAGCCACACATCCCCCAGCAGTCCCATCAGCAGACCGCCGATGACAAAGAAGGCATAGGCTCTCGCCGGTGTGCCCCACGGGATCAGATACGCCAGAAAGACGGCGATGAAACAGAAACAGACGGAAGTGAATGTCTTGAGGAGAAGTTCCTTGACATCATAATTTCTCAGTTTGGCCGGGATATACAGAAGCAGCAGGACCGCACCGAGAGCAAGAAGGATCCAGTAAATAATCATTGAAATCATCCTCTCCTTTTCTTCGTTGTGTCCATTCTACTATACGGCGGCTGAATTTTGAATCACCTGACACTGTTTTTTCAATTTTTTTCTATGAAAAATACGTAAAACCAAAGTTTGTTTCAAATATTTTAAACTTTTTAGAGGGAAAAACAGGAAATCACATCGTTCGGACCGCAGGGGAGCGCCATCCGGGGAAGAAAACGAATGGAGAATTGTACTTTTCCTTCCGGAATGGTATAATTTTCCCAATAGAAAAACCGCGACAAACAGATTGAGTGGAGGGAACGGAATATGAGTGCATATCCTTTGATCACTATCAGCAGACAATATGCTGCCTACGGAAGGACCGTGGCGAAAGGACTGTCGGAGCGTCTGGGGATCCCGTACTATGACAGGGACTTCGTCAAGAAGACTGCCGAGTCATCCGGATATGCGGAAGAGGATATCATCCGCGAAGGAGAAGATATTACGAAGGGAAGCAGATTCTGGAACAGTTTCCTGAACAATGCCACCGTGTATTCCAGCTCTTACGACGGGATCTTCGCCGCGGAGAGCAAGGTCATCCTGGAACTGTCCCAGGAACCCTGCATCATCGTGGGCCGCAGCGCCAACCATGTCCTGTCGGAAGCGGGCATTCCCGCTTTCCATGTGTTCCTGTACGCGGATCTGGAAAAGCGGATCCAGCGGGCGGCGGAACTGGGTGAAAACGGCGAGATGGATCTGCGGAAATATGTCCAGCGCAGGGACACCATGCGGGAGACCTACTGCAAGCTCTACACCGGCTCGGAAATGAGCGACTACAGCCACTATCACATCTGTCTGGATTCCGGATTCCTGGGACCGGACAAATGCGTGGATATCCTGGCAGACATCCTGCAGAAGAAATAACGGAACGATCATGCGGCCTCCGGTGTTCTGCCGGAGGCTTTTTGTGTTGCCGGCAGGGAGGAAGCCGCGGAAACGGCGGCATCTTGCAGAATGGAAAAAGTCTTGCTATGATGTTGTGGAAAAATGAGAAAACAGAGAGGTGCGAACCATGGCTGAATTTCGTTATGAGATCGTGGAAGAACTGGGCGTGATCTCCGAGAACCGCGCCGGATGGACCCGGGAGCTGAATCTGGTGTCCTGGAACGGCGGCGAACCCAAGTATGATCTCCGGGACTGGGCTCCGGAACATGAGAAAATGGGAAAAGGAATTTCCATGACCAAGGATGAGGTCTTTGAGCTCCTGCAGCTTCTGGAAGAGACGCTGGGAGACGAGGAGCCGGAATTCGACGACGATCCTTCCTTTGAGGAAGTCTGATCGAAGAAAAAAGGAAGAGGACTGCGGATGATTACCGCAGTCCTCTTCCTTTTCGGCTTCGCGCCGTAGACGGTGTTACCGTTTCCTGGGGATCACCAGATCAAACAGTCCACCGAACAGGGTGACGAGAGCTCCTACTCCCATAAAGATGTATTTATTCACACCCTCGACCTTCTTCTCGATGACATAGGCAAAGCTTGCGATGCCTACGAGAAGGCAGAGGACTTTGATCACGATCTGCAGTACGCCTTTCATAATTACCTCCCTACAAACGAAAAGAATCGGATGTTGTTCTTTGATA
>CAJGCI010000254.1 GCA_904501855.1 Oscillospiraceae bacterium
CATAGCGGGAAAGTCCTTCATTGACGCGAAGTTCCTCTTCCACCTTGATCTGCGTGGCGATGCCGGCGTGGTCGGTGCCGGGGAACCATTCCGCCGCATAGCCCTGCATCCTCTTGTATCGGATCAGGATATCCTGCAGCGTGCAGTCCAGGGCATGTCCCATATGCAGCTGTCCGGTGACATTGGGAGGCGGCATGACGATGGAGAACGGCTCCTTGTCCGGATCGATTTCTCCCCGGAAGTATCCGCCCTGCATCCACATGTCATAGACTTTCTTTTCGGCTGCTTTGTGATCATAGATTTTCGGCAGTTCTTTCATTCCAATCCAACTCCTCAAAAATAAAAACGCCCTGAGAACAATCTCAGGGCGCAGAATTTACGCGGTACCACCTGAATTCCGTAACGATACGGCACTCATTCGCTCAGTAACGGGAGCTCCCGTTCGGACTACTTCTCCTTCACCCGAAATGCTCCGGCCCGACCTTCCGCAGTGCTTCATGAAAACTTTCACCAGCCGTTTTCTCTCTGTAAATCCGCTGCTGCGTACTCCTGACCTTCTTCGCAGTTGATGAAGGAATTATAGTATCCGGAAAGGCGGTTTGTCAAGCCGCTTTCACTTAACGAGGGCTTCCAGCGTGGCTGCGTCGGTCACACCGACTCTCTTTTCCGCAACTTCGCCGTTTTTCATGATCAGCAGAGTGGGAATGCTGGCGATGCCGAAGCGGTTTGCCAGGACCGGCTCCTCATCCACATCGACCTTGCCGATGGTGACAGCGCCGCCCAGCTTGGCGTCCAGCTGCTCCAGGATGGGAGCCTGCATCTTGCAGGGTCCGCACCAGGTTGCCCAGAAGTCCACCAGAACGGTTCCTTCTTTTACGGTTGCGTCAAAGTTTTCATTGGTAAGAGTTACGATTGCCATAGTTTTTCTCCTTTTATCGAGTCATTTATTTGTTTTTGTTTTCTACATAGCTGCTGGCGCTCAGTGCTGCGACGTTTCCGTCACCAGCGGCTTTACCTACCTGATAGGGTTTGCCCACGCAGTCACCTGCGGCAAAGATCCCGGGGATGTTGGTCGCCATGTCGGAATCGACGACGATGGCACCGTTGCTGTATTCCAGACCCTGGACCAGTTTGGAAAGCGAGATGGTGTCCTTCAGGATGAAGACACATGCCACTTCATGCTCTTCCCCTCCGGCAACGATGGAGGTCACCTTGTCCTCTCCGCGGATCTCGATCCCTTCCGAGCCCGTCAGTTCCAGCACATCGCAGCCGATGGAACGGAGGAACTCCATGTCTTCCCTGGCTTCGGAGCTGGTCCCGATGACCGCCACGTTCTTTCCCTTGTAGAGCATGCCGTCACAGGTAGCGCAGTAGCTGACGCCTTTTCCCACATACTCGTTTTCGCCCTTGTAGGCGCTCTCGCGGGTGATGCCGGCTGCAATGATCACGGCGGTGGCTTCGTGGAAGTCATTGCCCACTGCGATGCCGAAGGTCTCTCCCAGATTCATGACGGAAAGAGCTCTTCCGTGGATCAGTTCCACACCCTCTTCGGCCATTTGGTCCAGCAGTGCCTGCTGGAATTCCGGACCGGTGAGCTTGACGCCGGGATAGTTGGCGATGAGCGGAGCCTTGTACAGGCTGCTGGATTCGGGAGCATTGGCGACAACGGCCACGGTCTTGTTTCTGTGGCGCAGCGTCAGTGCTGCGGATGCGCCGGCGGGGCCGGCACCGATAATCAATACATCTGTTTTCATAGATCTCACATCCTCACTGGTATCATAACAAAAAGAGTCATCCTTTTTTGTTGTATTTACTACTTTATTCCGCTATAATAAACAATTAGTTTTGAATCTGTTAAGCGATCCGCCCGAGGGCGGCTGTACTTATTTATATGGAAAGGAGATGCCGGTTTTCCGGCAGGGTTTCTCATGGAAGAAGTCAAAAACTCCAAAAACTTTATCGAAGCATTCGTGGAAGAGGATATCGGCCCCGGCGGTCAGTATGAAGGAATGCAGGTCCACACCCGCTTCCCGCCGGAACCCAACGGATATCTGCACATCGGCCACTGCAAGGCTCTGTGCATCGATTTCGGCATTGCCGAGGAATTCGGCGGCATTACCAATCTCCGTATGGACGATACCAATCCCGCCAAGGAAGATTCCGAATACGTGGAAGCCATCCAGGATGACATCCACTGGCTCGGTTTCGACTGGGGCGACCGCATGTTCTACGGCTCCGACTACTTCGAGAAGACCTACGAGCTGGCCGTGGAACTGATCAAGAAAGGCCTGGCCTACGTCTGCGAACTGTCCCCCGAGGAGTTCAAGGCCAACCGCGGCTCCATCGGCGTGCCCG
>CAJGCI010000255.1 GCA_904501855.1 Oscillospiraceae bacterium
CCGTGCCACCATGGGCACCTACGCCCCCGGTTCCACCTTCAAGCCCTGTACCGCCATTGCAGCCCTCAGCGAGGGGATCATCGATCTCAACTCCACCATCGTCTGCAACGGTATCTTTGAAAAATACGCATCCGCGGGCTATGCACCGGAATGCTGGATCTGGAGCAGCTACCACCTGGTGCACGGCGGCGACAATGTCGTGGGCGCCATCCGGGACTCCTGCAACATCTTCTTCTACACCATGGGCGACCGTCTGGGCATCGACCGTCTGGACAAGTATGCCTGGGGCTTCGGTCTCGGCGTGGACACCGGCATCGAACTGCCGGAGAGCGAAGGCGTCATGGCCAACCCGGAGGACCACCCCGGCGGACCGGACAAGTGGTATGCCGGTGACAGCGTCCAGGCGGCCATCGGCCAGTCCGACTCTCTGTTCACCCCGCTGCAGCTGGCGGAATACTGCGCCACCGTGGCGGACAACGGCAAACGTCATACCGCCTCCATGCTGAAATCCGTCCGAAGCTTCGATCTGACCAACACTATCTATCAGCGTCAGGCGGACGTGCTCAACACCGTGGACAGCGACCCGGAGAACTGGGAAGCGGTGCACGAGGGCATGCGTCTTGTCGGTGCGGATCCCAGCGGCTCTGCCTACGACACCTTCGGCGACTACTGGATCAGCGTGGCGTGTAAGACCGGTACCGCACAGACCGGTGCCGCCAACAACGGTGTTTTCATCTGCTATGCACCCTTTGACAAGCCTCAGGTGGCGGTGGCCGTGGTTATCGAGCACGCCGGCGCCGGTGCCTCCGTGGCACCCATCGCCAAGGATGTGCTGGACGCCTACTTCAACCTGGCCAAGTCCGCGGAGAGCACCTCGGAGAACGAAAAACAGGTCCTGAAGTAAAAACCCGCCTGTTTCGAGGGAATCCCGGGGGATTATCAGTTGAATTTTCCATAGTGGAAAGATATAATAAAATGAATCGAGTTTGAAAACGATCATCCTCTCACCCCTCATGAGAGGTCACCATAACGGACAGGAGGTTACGCTGTGAATATCGCATTAATGGCACACGACAACAAAAAAGAGCTGATGGTCCAGTTCTGCATCGCATACTGCGGAATCCTGGCCGAGCATTCGATCTGCGCAACCAACACCACCGGAAAACTGGTCCAGGAGGCCACGAGCCTGCCGGTTACCCTGTATCTGCACACCAAGCAGGGCGGTGCCCAGCAGATCGCGGCACGCATCGCCTACAACGAGATCGACCTCGTGCTGTTCTTCTGTGATCCCAACGACACGGAGGAACTGGATGAGCTGCAGAAGATCGAACGGATGTGCGACCAGAGGCAGATCCCCTTTGCCACCAACGCCGCTACTGCGGAAGTCCTGATCCAGGGCCTGCGCCGGGGCGACTTTGACTGGCGCGACATCGTCAATCCGAAGAAGCACTGATTCATACGCACTTCGATGATACGAACAGATGCTGCCGACGCATCCGCCGGCAGCATCTTTTTTGAGAAAGGAACACTACGAACATGTCTATTGTGGAACCGAGAACACTGTCCGGATTCATGGAACTCCTTCCGCCGGATCAGATCAAGATGGAACGGCTCATGGAAGTACTGCGCCGTACCTACTCCGTCTACGGGTTTACCCCGCTGGATACCCCGGTGATCGAATCCTCTGAGGTGCTGCTGGCCAAGGGCGGCGGCGAGACGGAAAAACAGGTCTACCGTTTTCAGAAGGGAGACAGCGATCTGTCTCTGCGATTTGATCTGACGGTGCCTCTTGCCAAATACGTGGCGCTGCATTACAACGATCTGACCTTTCCATTCCGCCGGTATCAGATTGGCAAGGTCTACCGGGGAGAGCGGGCACAGCGCGGTCGGTTCCGCGAGTTCTATCAGGCGGACATCGATGTCATCGGCGACGGCAAGCTGGATATCGTCAACGAAGCGGAGATCCCCGCCATCATCTACCGTACCTTTACGGAGCTGGGACTGAAGAACTTCAAGATCCACATCAACAACCGTAAGCTGCTCAACGGCTTCTACGATATGAACGGCATGCTGTCCCGGGCGTCCCTGATCATGCGCACCGTGGACAAACTGGACAAGATCGGACCGGAGAAGGTCCGGGAGATCCTCATGAGCCCGGAGGTGGGCATGTATGCCCAGAAGGCGGATTCCGTGCTGGAGTTCACCGCCGTCAAGGGCGACAACGAGGACGTGTTCCGGTATCTGGAACAGATGCGGGGCACGGATGCCCAGTATGACGAGGGACTGGATGAGCTGCACACCATCGTGCAGTGTTTGGAAGACCTGGGCGTTCCCCGGGAAAACTACACCATCGA
>CAJGCI010000256.1 GCA_904501855.1 Oscillospiraceae bacterium
CCGGAGAGGTGACCTGCAGCAACGCCGGACATGAGTATCCCATCGTCAAAGCGCCGGACGGGCATTTTGAACTGCTGAAGGATAAGCACGGCTTCGTCATCGGCGGCATGCCGGGAATGAAGTATACCGATTACACGATCCATCTGCGACCCGACTCCAAGCTCTTCGTCTATACCGACGGCGTACCGGAAGCGGAACGGGCGGATCGGGAACAGTTTGGACTGGAACGCACCCTGACCATGCTGCGCCGCTTCGAAGATCTGCCGCCGCAGTCCATCGTAACCGGGATGAGCACCGCGGTGTACGATTTTGTGGGGGACATTCCTCAGTTCGACGATCTAACCATGCTGGTGCTCCACTACAAAGGATTTGATTCGAACGGTCAATCCTGATACACATCGTAACTTTATAGAATGAAAAAAGCGGACATTTCGGCAAAACTGTCGGGATGTCCGCTCTTTTATACAAAAATTGGGATCTCTTTTTGGTTGATTATTTTCCGAAAAAACAGACAGAGACCCTTTATTATTAACCGAATCGTGATAGAATTTGAAATGTGCCCGGTTGTGTCACCGCTGGAAAAGAAGCGGGAGACCCATGGGGCATTCTCCATGTGCCGGAATGACCGGCCCGTACATATGCCTTTTGCAGCGTGTCCGGGGCGGTAATACACCCGGCAGACCCTGTGAGCATCAGTGTGTGCGCTTCGTACACCTGCTCTCTTTTGAAACGGGACCCCGTTCCCCCTTGGGATCGGGGTCTTGTTGCGCAGTATTCACAGAAAATTTACGCGCGGACGGATTGCGTACGACACGTCGGTTTAATATAATGAATCTACAGATTTAAGAAAGGATCGGATCGAAAGATCCTTAGGGAAAAATGAAAAAAAGATTTCTTTTACTGAGTGTTGTGCTGGCACTGGTCCTGGTACTGGCCGGATGCTCCAAACCCACCATGAACGTGGAACCCCAGGACGACGGCTCGCTGTCCATCACCTGTGACCGGATGTACGGATCGGGCGTCTCCGCCGATATCACCGTCGCCGAAGGACAGACTCTGGTCTTCACACCGGCACTGGAAAAGGGAACCATCTACGTGCGGATCATGGCACCGGCAACGGATATCAACAAACTTCCGGATGTGGAAAATGACGAGGCATATTTCGAAGGCGCCTTCTCCGGAGACGCCGCCGGCCGAGTGGATGTGGAACCGGGCGAGTATTCGCTGTTCATCTCCACCAAGGAAGACAAGACCACCGGCACCATGACCATCGTTCCCACTGCTGCGGACGCAACGGATGTACCGCAGGTACTGGGAGAGGAAGCTGCAGTAAGCTGAGACTGATATAGAGAAACTCAGAGAACCAGACACAATCACTGTGTGGTTCTCTGAGTTTTTTTGCTTTTTTTCAGTGGTAGTCCCGTGGCAGCACACGTACGATGTTGCTCCCGCCGCTCCGGACTCGAAGGTGCGGAACAGTTCCTATACGGACTGTTTCAGGACTGGATAATAAAGCTGGTTTTCACCCGCCACCGGATCCTGCATTGACGGATCCCACAACATTCATTTTGATTCTTAAGAAGAGCAGGCGTTTCATTGACAGCAACAATCAGGTTTGATACTTTTTAGGCAAAGATAGAAAAAACTGGAAATTGTGTTTTCAGTCATGTTCCCCGGCGTGGGAGCTGAAGGGAGTTATTATGGATTTTCTGAAACATCATATCCTGCTGCTGGTTCTCGTGCTGGCGGGAGCCGCAACGTTTCTCTGGCTTCTGAAGTTCCGCGGACGTCTGAGGATGACCTGGTGGGCGGCACTTCTGCTGGCGGTGGTCCACGTGTTCTACGGCGTGTTCTGCGTGAAAATATTTGCCGTGATGGAGGGGGCCAGCGTAGGTTCCATGAGCATCTTCGGTGCCGTGTTCTTCATGCCGGTCGGTTATTATCTGGGTTCCAGACTGTTCAAGAGACCCGTGGCGGAAGTGTTCGATATCTTTGCCATCCCCATGATCTTCACTCTGCTGTGTTCCCGCTTTAACTGTCTGGCCTCCGGGTGCTGCTACGGACTGAATATCGGAGCAACTTCGCTGCGGTGGCCCACCCGTGAGGCGGAGATCCTGTTTTACATCATCTTCCTTCTGATCATGGCTCCGAAAGTATGGAAGGGGATCAGCCGCGGCCGGGTCTATCCGGTGTATATGATCGCCTACGGGATCTTCCTGTCTCTCTTTTTCATCGCGAGGAGGATGCACACCCCAGTTACAAGAGATACCAGTGCCCACACATGCGACAGATGGAACAGGTTCGTGGTCGTGGAAGAATAGCGGAAGAATTCCACGATGCCGCGGAG
>CAJGCI010000257.1 GCA_904501855.1 Oscillospiraceae bacterium
CCACTACGGCAGCACAGTTATCCAGCCACAGCTGGTCGTACTGCGCATCGCACATGACAGGAAACAGTTCGTCATAGGTGCCGGCAACATCGGCAAACACGCCAGTGTCTTCCGCCGCTGCCACGGACTCTTCCGCAGTCTCCGCGCCGCAGGCGCACAGAGCCACGATCATGACCAGTGCCATCAGCAGTGCTAAGGTCTTTCTCATTTTGTTTTCTCCTTCAATTGGTATTTCATCAAGACGGGATCGCCCCATCCTGTATGATTCAGTCATTTCACCGCGGTCACGGCGATCCACGGTTTCTTCGGATGATGATCCGTTTCCACCCGGGAAAAGCCCGCCGCCTGCAGTGCTCCGGTGATCTCCTCCGCCGTATAGGCCTTCATGCCGTCGATGATCTTCTCAAACTTCTGACTGGCGGCATCCGTTCCGTCGGACTCGTTAACTACGAGGAAGGTCCCGCCGGACTTCAGCACACGGAACACTTCCCGGAAGCAGTCCTCCAGTCCCGGCCAGAAATACACGGTCTCAAAGGCAGTGGCCAGATCGAAGGATTCATCCTCCATGGGAAGGTCTTTCACATTGCCCTCCAGCACCCGGCACCGTCCGGCATCCACCGTGCTGCGGTTATACTCCATGGTCTTCTCCACCGACAGGGGCGAGTAGTCCACCGCAGTGACCACCGCTTTCGGATAGCGTTCCATCAGGGCTCCGGCGTTCCGTCCCCCGCCGCATCCCAGATCCGTGATCTGGGCCGGAGAAGATACGTTAAGATGGCTCATGCCCCAGTCCGCCATGGCGCCGTGTCCGGAGTTCATCCCCCGGATCATCATACTGCCCAGGGCACCTTCCGGCCGCCGCGTCTGATTAAAAAAGTCTCTCAGCAGTCCCATGTTCGTGTCCTCCCTGTTTTTTGAATTAGCTTTGCCTAACTCTAGTCCAAAAAAATATGGCTCCCGCCGCGTTTGCATTAGTTGCAACTAACTCAAATATATCAGTATTTGCACATTTGTCAAGTTCTGTCGGTTGTTACGATCAAAAACAGCGCAGCCAAAAACGGCTGCGCTGTTCGCAGAATTTGTGAGATCAGCCCTGCATCTTCTTGATCTGGATGCGTTTCCGGCGTGCTTCCTCGAACTCGGGGAGTACTTTCGGACGATCGAAGTAGTCGATGCTCTCCACGTCGGTGCGTTTTCTCAGATGGATGGCATCGAACATGCAGCGCTGCGTGCAGACGCCGCAGCCCAGACACTTGTTGGGATCCACGAAGGAGGCGCCGCAGCCCAGGCAGCGAGCAGTCTCTGCTTTTACCTGTTCCTCGGTGAAGGTCTTGCGGTCGTCCTTGCGGCTCTTGGCCTTGGCCTCGTCCTTGCCCGGGACCTGACGTGCGCCGCTGTCGTAGTCGCGCTTCACGGAATCAAAGTCCACGTTCTCCTTGTCGAATGCATGATAAGTCAGGCGGTCACGTCCGATGACCAGGCTGTGACCCGGATGGACGTAACGGTGGATGGAGATGGCAGCCTGTTTGCCGTGTGCGATGGCGTCGATGGCAAACTTCGGTCCGGTGAGTGCGTCACCGCCGACGAAGATATCCGGCTGTGCCGTCTGATAGGTCATACCGTCGGCTTCCACGCGGCCCTTCTCATCGCATTTCAGCTCGCCCAGATCCAGTCCGCCGAAGTCGATCTTCTGACCGATGGCAGTCAGGACGGAGTCGCACTTGATGGAACCGGCTTCGCACACGAACTCGGTGACCTTGCCGTTCTTGCCCTTGATCTCCACGGGCTTGTACTCGAAGACGAATTTCACGCCTTCTTCTCTTGCCTCAGCCACTTCCGCGGGATCGGCCTTCATATCTTTCTCGGTTCTGCGGTATGCCACGGTGACTTCCGCACCGGTGCGGACCGCTGCGCGGGCCACGTCCATGGCCACGTTGCCGCCGCCCACGACGACGACTTTCTTGCCGATGTCGGGATTGCTTCCGGCGTTGAACTCACGCAGGAAATCGATACCGCCCCAGACACCTTCCAGATCTTCGCCCGGGATGCCCATTTCCGCGGATTTCTGTGCGCCGACGCCCAGGAAGAATGCGTCATAACCCTGATCGCGCAGTTCCTGAATGGTGACGTCCTTGCCCACTTCCACGCCGCAGCGGAAGTTCACGCCCAGCTGCTTGAGAACGTCGATCTCTGCATCCAGGACCGGTTTCTCCAGACGGAAGGACGGGATGCCGTAGCGCAGCATGCCGCCGGGCTGTTCGTTCTTATCAAATACGGTGACCTGATAGTTGTCGGTGGCCAGGTAATAGGCACAGCTCAGACCGGCAGGACCGGAGCC
>CAJGCI010000258.1 GCA_904501855.1 Oscillospiraceae bacterium
CATGGGAATGATCGCGGCGGCCATGGTAAAGACCATCACCATGGCCAGAATCTTCCGGATCACGGAATGTCGCAGAGTCATAGGTTCTTCCTCCTTGCTTGGTTTCATGGATTGCTTTTCTGTCCATGAGGATAACAGCCGACCCTTAAAGCAACTTAAAATATTCGGAGGAAGGGTAGAAATGTTTGGCAAATGATACCGGTCCATGGTACAATAACCTATACGAGCAATAGAACCGAGGTGATCTTTGTTGAACGAACAGGTGGAGAGTTTGCTGAGCCAGGACGGACACGGCGTTTATGTCTTTAAAAGCCGGGTGGATGTGCTGGACACGGCCACCATTACCCATGCGGAAAACTACATCCAGATGCGTCAGATCTCCGACCATTACGAGGTGGGCAAGATCCGGCGGGGACGCTTCAGCAAGATCGCGGAGACAGAGGACAGGGATCTGGCATCCGCCTATACCTACATCCTCAGCAAGGCCATTTACGATGCTCCGGTGGACGGGGACATCGCCGCGGAGATCCTCCGCACGGCCCGGGAGAGTTCCGTGCCGGCGGCAAAGGTGGTGCTGGGCCAGCATCTGTCGCCCCGGTACTACTCCATCGGCAGCCAGGAATTTCTCCATATGAACCTGGTGCCCTACTACAACACCTATTCGCTGTTCTACCAGGGAGAGGAGATCATCCGGAACATGGACGCAGGCCACGCCTTCTCCGTCCTGTACACCTACGGCAAGAAACTGGAGCAGTTCGACATGCACTACAACCGCCTGCACTCGGAGACGGACATCCCGCTTCCGTATTATGAGCTGTCCCATCTGTACATCTTCCAGAATCTCGCCATCTCCCACAGCGCCTACGCGGCGGACTGATCACAGAAAAAACAAACGCGGAAAGACATCGTCTTTCCGCGTTTTTCTTTATTCAAATGTTTCAGGACAGATTGATGCGGTATCCCCTGGGGACCACCACGGAGGTGCGGTCGCAGTAGATGTTCAGGAAGATCCGTCCGTATTCCTCACCGGAATCCAGGATCGCGATGAACTCATCCACGGATCCGCCTTTGGGATCCACCACGTAGGAGTTGATGCGCTCCCAGTTCAGTTTCCGCCCGTCGGCGGTCTCCAGGGTGTTGAGATAGTTCTGCTCTCCCTGGGTGCCGATGGTGTAGATGGGCATATGGACATTGAGGCCGGTCTCATCGGAGCGGAAGTGGGCATTGGCCTTTTCCGAGTTGTACCGGATCCAGCCGTCCTCGTCCTCCAGTTCCTGCTGTGCCTCCGAGACGTTCTGACGGGTCTCCTCGTCCTTCCAGCTGGCGGCGGAGTCCTTGTAGAACTCCTGGCAGACCGCCAGAAATCCGTACAGCGGCGCTTCCTCCAGCATGGGAACGGCCTGCAGGCGTTTTTTGATTTCAAAGGGGGAAGTGCAGCCCTGCAGAGCTTCGCAGGTTTCCATGAATAGGGTGAGGAGGTGTCCCATGTCCTCCGTCTCGGTGGAGTCGGGATCCCACTCCAGCACTTCCGTCAGTGCCCGGATAAGCTGCCGGGCCTGGGAGACACCCCCGGGCATCCACACGGATGTGCGGGACGGGGCGATGGCCTGGAATGCCTTTTTTGCTTTCTGATCCTGTGCGGATACGAACAGTCCCATAGTTGTAACCTCAAACAATCTGTGTTATGTCAATCGATCATGGATATTGTACGGCTTCGGGCACGGAAAATCAATGAGGGAATGGGAGAATTCACAATTAGATTTTCCGTTCAGAAAAGAAAAAATCCCCCAAGGGGGAAGTCCATGATATAATAACCATATCCAAACAAAGGAAAAGGAGGGGGACCATGAGCTTTCTGCGTGAGATCCTGGACGAGTACGTCATCGGCTGGGATGAGAAACGGTACGACAAGTGGAAAGAGAAAGACGACCGCCGGTGGAATGCCCGGACCATGAAGCCCCTTCTGACGAGATCGGTCTCCTGGTCGGAACTGGATTACTCCGGAGACGGGGAGATGAAGGAGCGGGTGCCGGACTATCCGGAGGAAGTGCTCCGGTGGCTGGAGGAATATGAGGATCTCCGTTTGGCGGTGGAAGACTACGATGACCGGTATCCGGTCCTCCGGGGAAAGGATCCGGAGAAGATGGTGCTGGAGGAAGTCCTCGCCATGATCACGTGGATCATCCGTACGGAACGGGTGCTGCCGGGAACACTGGCGGACGCGCTGGAGAACGGGACCATGGAAGCGCTGACGAAGCGGATGTACCGGGTGACCCACTACTCCGAGAAACAGGAACCGGAAGAGACGGAATAAAAAGAATATAAAAAAC
>CAJGCI010000259.1 GCA_904501855.1 Oscillospiraceae bacterium
AGGAGGCTATTTCTGATGCGTACAAACGCCTGATCGCCCCTTCCATTGAAACAGAACTTCGCAGCAGTCTGACGGAGAGTGCGGAAGACAGTGCTATCACCGTATTCGGCACGAATCTGACCCAGCTTCTGATGCAGCCCCCGGTGCAGGGCAAGACGGTCCTTGGCTGGGATCCCGCTTTCCGTACCGGATGCAAGCTTGCCGTCGTGGATCCTACCGGCAAAGTTCTGGACACCGTGGTGATCTATCCCACGGCTCCACAGAACCGGGTGGAGGAATCCAAAAAAACGCTTTCCCGGCTCGTGGACCGGTATCAGGTGGATCTGATCTCCGTGGGCAACGGCACGGCCTCCCGGGAGTCCGAAGCCGTGATTGCAGAGTTTATCCGGGAATGCCCCCGCCCTCTGCAGTATGTCATCGTCAACGAGGCCGGTGCCAGCGTTTATTCCGCCAGCAAACTGGCCACGGAAGAGTTTCCGGATTTTGATGTGGGCCAGCGCAGCGCTGCATCTATCGCAAGGCGGCTGCAGGATCCTCTGGCGGAACTGGTTAAGATCGATCCCAAGGCCATCGGTGTCGGACAGTATCAGCATGATATGAACCAAACTAAACTCGGCGATGCCCTTTCCGCGGTGGTGGAGGACTGCGTCAACCGCGTGGGGGTGGACATCAATACCGCATCCGCCGCATTGCTGGGATATGTGTCCGGCATCAACCATACCATCGCCAGAAATATCGTTTCCTACCGGGAAGAACACGGTGCCTTCACATCCCGTCGCGAACTCCTGAAAGTCTCCAAACTGGGGCCGAAGGCGTATGAACAGTGCGCCGGATTCCTGCGCATCCGCAACGGAAAGGAAGTTCTGGACAATACCGGTGTTCACCCGGAAAGCTATCCGGAGACTAAGAAGCTCCTCCAGACGCTGGGATTTACAGATTCGGATGTTCAAACCGGTAACACCCGGTCCATCCGCGGAAAGATCCAGTCCTATGGTGCTTCCCGTCTGGCAGAAGAGACCGGCCTTGGCGAGTACACGTTGCAGGACATCCTCACCGAGCTGGAAAAGCCCGGCCGGGATCCCCGTGAACAGTTACAGGCTCCGATCCTTCGCAGCGATGTTCTGGATTTCAAGGACCTGAAGCCGGATATGATCCTGAAAGGGACTGTAAGGAACGTGATCGATTTCGGCGCATTCGTCGATATCGGTGTCCACCAGGACGGACTGGTCCATATCTCGGAACTGTCCGATCGCTATGTAAAGCATCCTCTGGATGTCGTCCATGTGGGAGATGTGGTGGAAGTCCGCATCCTTTCCGTGGATGAAAAGCGGAAACGGATCTCTCTTTCCATGAAGGGACTGAACTGAAAAACATTCTTCCTGCCCGGCGGTTTCCGCCGGGCATCTTTTTCCATCATTTTTGTCACTCGCAGTTTTGAAGTGCCAGTTTTCAAAATTTTGGGTTTAATTTATATAAATAATTCTCCAAAGTTTACATCTTGTTCACATTTGAAGGCTCCAGAATCATTGACAGTTTCCACTCACCGAGTATAATGCAAGTGAAGATATTAGCACTCATATTATAAGAGTGCCAAGCGTGCATTGCATTATTAGGAGTGAATTGAATGTACAACGAGATTAATACGAAAAAATATATGATCATCCCGGTATATGATACCGTTGTCCTTCCCGCAGTAGATATGCAGATGAAGATCTATGATCTGACGGAAAACGAGAAAAGCAGGATCAAGATCGACGGCAACAAAGCTGTCCTGCTCCCGCTGAAGGAAGATGCGAGACCCGGTGAGATCACGGCCGGCAGTTTTTACGGGCTGGGCGTTCTGGCGGATATCCGTTCTGTCTCCCAGAGTAAAATGGGAACGATCCTTCATGCCACTACTCTGGACAAGGTGTCCGTGTCCGGCATCTCCAACGTGGGAGAGATCCTGGAAGGTGCCTGCAGCATAATCCCCGAGGAGAAGGACATTACCGCCCAAGGAGAGCGGGAACTGCTGGACGCCATGAAAGGGATCAGCGGCGAGATCGCAGCCAAATTCGAAGGCGGGGACATGGCCATGCGCTATATCCGTGCCATTGACGATATCAACGCATTCGCGGTGGTACTGTGCCAGTTCATGGACATGACGCTGGATGAGAAATACGCACTTCTGGAGACCAATTCTCTGAAAGAACGCGGCCTCATGACACAGGAGGCTCTGAAAAAATTCCGCGGCACCATTGAGCTGCGTCAGGATCTGAAGCAGCGGTACGATGATACCGAAGGCGTCGCTTATAAGAAAGCCGCCATTCAGAAACAGCTGCAGCTGCTG
>CAJGCI010000260.1 GCA_904501855.1 Oscillospiraceae bacterium
AGGCCGGAAAGAACGCCAAGCTCGCTTTCGTGGGAGACGGCATCAACGATGCTCCGGTTCTCACGCGGGCGGACGTGGGGATCGCCATGGGCTCCCTGGGATCCGATGCCGCCATCGAGGCGGCGGACGTGGTGATCATGGACGACAATCTCCGCAAGATCCCGGTGGTCATGCGCATCGCGCGAAAGACGGTTGGGATCTCCACCGGCAACATCATCTTCGCCCTGGCAGTAAAGCTTCTCATCCTGCTTCTGGGCGCTCTTGGCATCGCCAACATGTGGGCGGCGGTGTTCGCCGACGTGGGCGTGGCGGTACTGTGCATCCTGAACTCCATGCGTCTTCTGATGCGAAAACAATTCCAGCTTCCCGAATAACAAAAAGAATGCGAGGCATCTGCCTCGCATTTTTCCTATCATAGAAGAACAGCCGCAGACAATCGTCTGCGGCTGTTGTGCTGTTTAGAAGTACGACATGGGGTTCGTGAGAGAACCGTTGTGATACACATTGAAGTGCAGGTGCGGTCCGGTGGATGCACCGGTGGAACCCACATATCCGATGACCTGTCCCTGAGAGACATAGCTTCCGGACGAGATCGCCACGGAGCTCATGTGTCCGTACAGGGTGGAATAACCGTTTCCGTGATTGATGGTCACGTAGTTTCCGAATCCGCCGGAGTCATAGGAGACGGTGGCGGTTCCTGCTGCTGCGGCATAGACCGGGCTGCCGTAGGAGGCGCCGATATCTACACCGGAGTGGAATTTATACGTTCCGGAGATGGGATGGTACCGGTAACCGTAGGGACTGGTGATGGTACGCACCGTGGTGGGCCAGATGAACATTCCGGCTGCACCGGACGGGGCTGCCGCATAGGACTGGGATACATGCCCGGTTCCGGACGCTGCTGCCTTTGCTGCCGCTGCGGCACGGGCCGCTGCCGCACGCTGTGCCTCCAGCGAAGAGATATCGTCGGTAACTTCCTGCAGATTGGCTGCATTCAGATCGTACTCCGTGAGATACTCATCGATATCGCCCTGAATACTGGCGATGGTGGCGGCTGCCGTCTCGATCTGCTTCTGCATCTCCGTCTGCTGGCTCTTCAGTTCCGATTCGAAGTTCTTCAGCTCTTTTTCCTGGGTCTCCAGTTCCCCTTTGATCTTGGAGCACTGTTCCACGGCGGCCTTGTAGCCGTCCTCCAGGTCCTTGTCGTTGGTCATGATCTGTTCGACGTCATCCAGTTTGGACAGCAGATCCGACAGGCTCTCCGCCGTCATGAGCACTTCCAGATATCCGTAGCGGCCGTTCTCTTCCATGGCGCGCATCCGGACTTTCAGTTTCTGTTCCTGCTCCTGACGAAGCATCTCCTGTTTCTGGAGTTCCGCCGTCTCTTCTTCGATCTTCGCCTGATACAGCTGG
The DNA here is from genome assembly GCA_904501855.1 of Oscillospiraceae bacterium. GTDB lineage: Bacteria > Bacillota > Clostridia > Oscillospirales > Oscillospiraceae > UBA2922. Next base: position 1,414 of record CAJGCI010000260.1, read on the forward strand.
ATCTCCTGCTGTGTCACCTGGATCTTCTGATAGATGACTTCGACTTCTCTATCCAGTTGTTCCTTCTGTGCGTAGGCGTCTGCCTGCTGGCTGCGCAGATTGTTGATGGTCTGCTGCAGCGATGCCTGCTGGGACTGAAGTTCCTTCTTCTTTTTCGCCAGCGCGTCGATCTCCGACTGCGTAACGGCCCCGGCACTGATCCCCAGGGTGCTCAGACCCATGAACAGGACCATGGCAAATGCAACCAGCACGCTGATCACAGAGTGCATTCGCTTTGTCATATAAGATCTACCTCCTGCCTCAAAGGATATTTTTGTCTTCCTTTTTCGGCATGAATGTGATTTCTTTTCTCGTCTTCCGCCGCAGTGATTCCTGTGGCAGTCTAGTATTATAATCGTTTTCTTAAATTATGTCAACTTATTACAAAACTGTGAACAGTTTGTCATCGTTTCCGGACCCCGGATTTCCGCCCTTCCGGCGGGCAAAAGGACGGAAGATGCTTGTTTTGTCCCTGTTTTTTGCTACAATATCAGTATAAGAAGAAAAATGATCTGCCTGCGCGGCACGGACGGAGAGATTATGGCTAAGACCGATATTACAAAACGGGCCCTCGCGGAGAGCTTCAAGGCTCTGATGAGGAAGAAGCCCTTTAATAAGATCTCGGTGGAGAGCATCTGCGAAGGTGCCGGCACCAGCCGCCGGAACTTCTACCGCCATTTTCTGGACAAGTACGAACTTCTGACCTGGGTCTACTACGAAGATTTCGTCAAGGAGATGGAGCAGAAGCCCGTTTCCCGCGCCCTGGACCTGTTCCCGGATGTCTGCCGGGAGCTGTACCGGGACCGTGCCTTCTACAACAATGCCTTCGGTGTTTCCGGACAGAACTCCTTCCGTTCCTTCTGCACCGATCATC
>CAJGCI010000261.1 GCA_904501855.1 Oscillospiraceae bacterium
ATTCCTTCCTGTGCCATGATATCTGCCACGGCACTGCCGAGACCGTTGATGACACTGTGATCCTCAATGGCAATGATCTTTCCGGTCTTCCGGATGCTCTCCTTCACCGCTTCCTCATCCATCGGTTTGATGGTGTGCATGTCCAGCACTTCCGCGGAGATGCCTTTTGCTGCCAGGATCTCCTGTGCCTCCAGTGCCAGGCGCACCGTGTCCCCGATGGAGATGATGGAGACATCGGTTCCGTCGGCCAGTTTCTTGGCTCTGCCGATCTCGAAATCGTTGTCATCCTCTTCATAGAGAATGGGAACGGCGTTTCTGGTAAAGCGCATGTACACCGGTCCGTCCATCTCCACGGCCTTCCGCACCAGTTTCTTTGCGGCCACATAGTCCGCCGGTACGATCACGGTCATATTGGGGATGCTGCGCATGATGGCAAGATCCTCCACCGTCTGATGGCTGGCACCGTCTCCGTCGGGAGTCAGGCCGCCGTGGGAGCAGATCAGCTTCACATTCAGTTTGGGATAGCAGATCTCCTGACGCACCATCTCACACATGCGCATGGAACCGAATGCGGCATAGGTCACCACGATGGGGATCTTTCCGCAGGTAGCCATACCGGCTGCCACGCCGGCACAGTTCTGTTCCGCGATGCCCAGGTTATAGTACTGATCCGGAAGGGCCTTCTTGAAGGCATCCGTCTTGCAGGAGGAGCCCAGGTCCGCATCGATCACAACAACGTTTCTGTTTTCTTCACCCAGCAGAACGATCTCTTCGCCCATGCCTTCACGGGTGGCTCTTTTTTTTACATCAGCCATGTCAGTCTCCTCCCGTTATTTCACATAGGCGGCATCCAGATCCGCCAGAGCCTGTCTGCACTGTTCCTCGTTGGGAGCTTTTCCGTGCCAGCCCACCTGATTTTCCATGAAGGATACGCCGTTGCCCTTCACCGTCTTTCCGACGATGACTTTCGGCGTTCCGTTTTTGGATGCCGTGGCCTTCTCCAGTGCATCCACCACTTCGGCCATATCGTTGCCGTTGATGCACCAGGTCTCGAAACCGAAGGCGGCAAACTTGCCGGCGATGTCGCCCAGGGGCATGATCTCCGTTACGGGGCCGTCCAGCTGCAGTCCGTTGTAATCCACGTATACGATGAGATTGTCCAGTCCGTATTTCGCTGCGGTATTGCAGGCTTCCCAGATCTCGCCTTCATCGCATTCGCCGTCACCGACCACACAGAACACACGGTAATCCTTACCGTCTGCCTTGGCGCTCATGGCCATACCCACGGCGCAGGCAAGTCCCTGGCCCAGAGAGCCGGTGGAGATATCGATCCCGGGGCAGCGTTTCATATCCGGATGCCCCTGCAGGATGCTCCCCTCTTTCCGAAGAGTATTCAGTAGTTCCGCATCAAAGAATCCCAGCTCTCCCAGCGCGGCATACTGCACTGGGCAGGAATGTCCCTTTGACATGACAAAACGATCCCGGTCTTCCCATTTCGGATTCCTGGGATCGACATTCATTTCCTTAAAATAACAGGCGGTCACAAAGTCTGCCACGGACAGTGATCCGCCGGGATGACCGGACTGTGCATGATAGGTCATCTCGATTACGTGTTTTTTCAGGTCCACGCAGATATTCTGCAGTTCCTGAATCGTTCTTTCCTCGCTCATGGGAACCTCCTCCTCATTGCGGCATAAACTGCCGCAATTATCTTTTACCAACCGAGATTATTGTATCGATTCACAGGGTAATAATCAACCGCATAGAGGGTGTTAATAAATAAACTTTCCTTCTTTTTCCAGTATTGTTTTGTTATGTATACCGATTTCCATTTTTCCCTTTTCCGCAGGGCAAAAATAGAAGACCGGAGATCATTCTCCGGTCTTCCCGTCCCTATGTTCTGGGGTCGTTTCCCCTTCATCCTTCGCTGATGCATTTTACTATAATGAATCGCTGATTCCCTGTTTGTTTCCCTCATCGGACATGTATTCATTGAGGGTATCCTTCGTATGTTTCGTCAGAACGTTTTCATACTCTTTCAGGATCGGATCGTGCAGACGTTTCTCCGCTTCTTTCCTTGCCCGTGCCGCCGCCTCTTTCGTTGCAAAGCAGCCGAGAGTATACCGCTTTTTCTGGAAATTGATATAGGCTTCGTACTTTCCGTTTGGAAGCAGATACACACCGGTGATCCCGCTGGTGTTGTTCTTTCTCACTTTCTTCGCAGCCACCAGTGCGCTGAGGTTCGTATCCTCCACCATGTCTTTTCGCATCTTCACCGCTTCGGTTCTGGTTTCCCGATACACA
>CAJGCI010000262.1 GCA_904501855.1 Oscillospiraceae bacterium
ACCGCGGCGGAGAGAAGCATGTCCATGTTTCTCTGGACGCCGAGAACTACCGGGCCAAGAGAGAAGAGTCTCTCGTCCGCCTGGCCAACAAGATGGCCGCCAAGGTCATCAAATACCGCCGCAGTATGGCGCTGGAGCCCATGAACTCCTATGAGCGTCATGTGATCCACACTGCACTGCAGGATTACGAAGGCGTCACCACCGCCTCCACCGGTACGGAACCCAACCGCCGCGTGGTCATCTCCTGTGAGCGCAGCGAAGGCAAACCGTCCTCCCGCGGCAGCCGCCGTGGAGGAGAACGCCGCAACAGCCGGCCGGCCACCCCGGCTCCCGAGAAGACCGAGGAAGCAGAAGCACCGGCACCGGCCGTCGAAGAAACGGTGGAAGCTCCCCGCAGCAAGAAGCCGGAGAGCCGTGAATGGGCATAACCTGACAGGAGGAAATAGATATGAGCACTTTTGAAAAAGTTCAGGCACTGTTTGCCGAGCAGTTTGAATGTGATCCCGCTTCCATCACCATGGATACGGATATGGTGGAAGATCTTGGCGCCGATTCTCTGGACGTCGTGGAACTGTCCATGACCGTGGAAGATGAATTCGGTATCACCGTGGAAGACGATCAGGCCAGCAAGATGCTGAAGGTCCGGGATATCGTCGCCTACATCGATTCCAAGAAATAAGAGAACCGAAGGAAACGATCATCGTTTCGAACAAAAAAAGATCTGCCGAACGGCAGATCTTTTTTTGCTGTCTATGTGGTTTTTCAGACGCTGAAGAGCAGCTCCGTATAGTTGGGGAAGGGCCAGTACTCGTGGGAGACGAGTCCTTCCAGCGTATCGGCGACGTTACGCAGATCCTCCATATCCCGCAGGATATTGGAACGGAAGAACTTTGCCTTCTCCAGATTGTCCGCGATGGCCTGTGCCCGGGGAAGATCTTCCTCCAGGGAACGGAGCTTGTTAAACAGGTCTCCGGTGTAGGCGGCGATGCGGGAGAGGGTGTCCTCCTCGTAGGTGGTGTCCAGATCCATGCCGCAGGCCCTCTTTCCGTTGAGGGTGTCGGCAAGGAACTGCTGATACTCCGTCACGGCGGGAAGGATCTGCTTCCGGGCCATGTCCACCATGACCTTGGCCTCGATGTTGATCTTCTTGGAGTAGGTCTCCAGAGCCACTTCGTAGCGGGACTGGATCTCCGTGAGAGACAGGACCTTCAGGGACTGGTAGAGCTCGACGTTCTTCTCGTCCAGCATATGGGGCAGCGCGTCCACGGTGCTGGGATAGTTGCTCAGTCCGCGCTTCTTGGCTTCCTTCAGCCAGGCGTCGTCGTATCCGTTGCCGTTGAAGACGATGCGCTTGTGCGCGTGGAATTCCTTCCGGATCAGCTCATGCAGTTCCGCTTCGAAATCATGGGCGCCTTCCAGCTCATCGGCAAATCCCCGCAGCACATCCGCCACGGCGGAGTTCAGGCACACGTTGGGCGTGGAGATGGAAGCGGAGGAGCCGGGCATGCGGAACTCGAACTTGTTGCCGGTAAAGGCAAAGGGCGAGGTGCGGTTGCGGTCCGTGGTATCCCGGTGGAAATAGGGGATGGCGTGGACGCCGACGCGCATGATGGTCTTTTCCTTGCCCTCCATGGAGGTGCCTGCGTCGAGGCTCTCCAGGATCTCCGTCAGTTCGTCCCCAAGGAACATGGACACGATGGCGGGAGGAGCCTCCTGTGCGCCGAGACGGTGATCGTTACCGGCGGAGGCGATGGAGATGCGAAGCAGGTCCTGGTATTCGTCCACCGCCTTGATGACGGCGACGAGGAACAGCAGGAACTGTGCGTTCTCGTGAGGGGTATCCCCGGGCTCCAGAAGGTTCACGCCGGTGTCGGTCTTCAGCGACCAGTTGTTGTGCTTGCCGGATCCGTTGACGCCGGCAAAGGGTTTTTCCGTGAGGATGCAGACCAGACCGTGGCGGCGTGCCACCTTCTTCATGATCTCCATGGTGAGCTGGTTGTGGTCGGCAGCCACGTTGGTGGTCAGGAAGATGGGTGCCAGCTCATGCTGAGAGGGTGCCACCTCGTTGTGCTCGGTCTTGGCCAGGATGCCCAGTTTCCACAGCTCGTCGTCCAGGTCCCGCATGAACTCCTGTACACGGGGCTTGATGACGCCGAAGTAGTGGTCATCCAGCTCCTGTCCTTTGGGGGGCATGGCGCCGTAGAGGGTGCGTCCGGTGAACTTCAGATCCAGACGCTGGTTGTACATCTCCTCGTCGATGAGGAAGTATTCCTGCTCGGG
>CAJGCI010000263.1 GCA_904501855.1 Oscillospiraceae bacterium
CGCAAATCTGAAAAACGCGGTGGAGAAATCCCGGGAAACGGACGGACAGCATGTGCTGTATGCACTGTGCATCCCGCTGGTGGGCGTGGACGTGGCAAAAAGACTGCTGGGATCGTATTCCATGGAAGAACTGCTGCAAGCTGCCGCTGAGGCAGAGAATCCGGAACTGTTTTCCCATATCGACGGGATCGGCCCGGAAAAATCCGCTTCTTTTATCCGATGGGTCCAGGAAGGCGACCATCTGGCGGAAGTGCAGCGGCTGCTCCGGGAACTGCGCATCCGGGAAGAGTCCGGAGAGACCGGAAGCCGGTGCGAAGGACTGACTTTCGTGGTCACTGGTGATGTACATGTGTATAAAAACAGAAATGAACTGAAACAGTACATAGAATCGCAGGGAGGACGAGTCGCAGGATCCGTCAGTGGATCCACGTCATACCTGATTAACAACGATGTCAATTCCACTTCCGGGAAAAACAAAAAGGCGAAAGAACTGGGGATCCCGATTCTTTCGGAAGATGAATTTATAAGGCAGTTTGCCAACGAATAGAGAGGGGAAATGGGAATATGGAGTTTATGATTGAGAATGTGATGGCCCGAAAAGGGACCGTTGATGAATTCGGACTGACGGAAAAAGCCGACATGGTGGAAATGGAAGTGTCCGAGAAGACGGGAGATCTGAAAGAGCATTACTGGGTGAATCTTTCCAGATTTAACGGGATGCCCGGGCTGATCATTGCGGAGGAGAGCATCATCGCACCGCTGGACCGGATGACGGAAGAGGATATTGAACATATTCAGGGGGTTGCCATCGAACGGTATCATGGTGATACCTATGAATCCATGGAGGACACCATAGAGTTTTCAGCTTTCATGAGCTGTTACCGGTTTGCCCGGTTTATTCTGGAGGGAATGTACCGCTGCCCCAATGATTTTGAGATCCCGGACAACCGGGAATAGACTCTTTTAAATAAGAAGAACCAAGCTGTGGTCAGGCTGTTTCATTATGAAACCTGGCCTCAGCTTTTTTTTGTTTGGCCGTTCTGTCATTAATTGATGCAAAAACTGTACAAATCGCACAATGTGTGCTTTTTGTTTGGTTTACAAATGATTATTTTTATTGGATTCGCACAAAAAAAAGGGTATAATACATTAGCTTTAGTTTCTGTATGAACCATCATCGGATAGCCGTGCGGGAAAACCGGTCTGAAGAAGAGATCGGAGAACGCCTTTTGTTTCATGATGGAACTGCAGAAAAAATATGTATTGCAACTTTTTTGTGTATGTGTGTATTGCGAAATGTGAAACAGATGTAGTTTGAGAGGGTAAGAGATATCATCTGTGGTGTGTTTCCGAGCGCAGGATCGTTGCAGATCTAGGAGGAAGAAACTATGACTGCTTTAATTGCTGCAGTACCCATTCTGCTGGTCATCGTTCTGATGATCGCATTCAACTGGCCGGCAAAAACGGCATTGCCTCTCGGCTGGGCGGTTACTGTTCTGATTGCTCTCCTTTACTGGAGACAGGATTTCGGAACATCCGCTGCCTGGGCTCTGGACGGCTTCCTGGAAGCCATCAGTACTCTGGTGGTTATTCTCGGCGCCATCCTAATCATGAACACCATGAAGCATTCCGGAGCGGTTACCGCCATTCAGCGCGTGTTTAACGGCGTAAACCCGGACAGACGTATCCAGGCGGTCATCGTCGGATTTGTCTTTGCCGCGTTCATTGAAGGCGCAGCCGGATTCGGAACCCCGGCTGCTCTGGCAGCACCGCTGCTCATCGGCCTCGGCTTCCCGCCGCTCTGTGCCGCTGTTGTGGCTCTGATCTATAACAGCACGCCGGTTGTGTTCGGTGCAGTCGGAACTCCGACATCCACCGCCGCTGCGGTTGTTCAGCAGTCGGTTGAGGAACTGGGCGGAAACGCGGAGCAGTTCACCATGGCACTGACGAAGTATTCTGCACTTGGCCAGGCGGTCTGCGCACTCTTTATCATCTGCGCCGGCCTCTTCGTTATGACGAAGATGTTCGGACCGAATCGTTCCGGCAAGGAAGCAGTTGCAGCATTCCCGTTTGCCATCTTTACTATTGTTGTTTTCGACGTGTTCTATCTGATCATGGCCTTCTTCTTTGGCCCTGAGTTCCCGTCTCTGATCGGTGCGATCCTGACCCTTCTGGTAGTCATCGTTGCCGCAAAGAAAGGATTCCTCTGCCCGAAGAAAGTATGGGACTTTGACAACAGAGAGAAATGGGACTCCAGC
>CAJGCI010000264.1 GCA_904501855.1 Oscillospiraceae bacterium
CTACAGGATTACGGATGAGCAGAAGGTATACTTGAAGACATTGAAAGTACAGTTGAGCAAGACCGGCTATGATATTAAACTGGGTAGAAGGATTCGAGATCAACGTCCGCATTGAAAATGGTGCAGCGGTTATCTCTGCCAACAGGGAGGGTCTGCTTTCCCTGGCCAATCGTCTTAAAAGCCTGGCGGAGGAGCCGCCGGGAACGCATATCCATCTGGATACTTATAACGGTCTGGAGGATGGTTCTTCGGAACTGATCTTTGAGACGGTATAAGATAAGAATAGCATTGCCGCTGATGATAACCCTATGAAGCTTATGTCGATCGCCATGAAACCCGTTGCGACTCCGCCGTTCCCGCTGGAGCGGATCGAGGAGATGACCAGGCTGATGGGTGGCGAAGGCGAACTGAAATGGTAAGCCGGGAAACAACTGAATAACAAAACAGTACATAGCGCATTCGGAATCACCTCCGAATGCGCTGTTTTTGTAGCCGGAGCAATAATCTGTCGACATACGTCAGAGTTTTCTTTCCAGGATCATAGATGATATTTCCCTTGCGGCGGCAGGAAGATCATCGAAGTCATTTGCCACCAGGCTGATTTCGATATCCATTTTCGGATGTACGCTTCCCCGGACGAGTTCATTCGGGATCGTGGAAAGCATCAGTTCCGAGATAACACCTCTGCCGTTGCCTTCTTCGACCATATTGATCTGCGTGCTTGCGGCTTCCATGATCGTACAGTGGGAAAGATCGATCTCCTGTCCGGCAAGCTGTTCTTTTACCGATTCATAAGCTACCCGGCAGAGCACGAGGTCTTTGTTCTCTTCCCTGAGATCGATCCCGGACGCTTCATTGCGGCTGATGGAAACCATATGATCCACCATCAGCAGCCGGTGTTCCAGTCCCATATACGGGGACGTAGTAATACCGATATCCGCCTGACAGTTCAGGATCAGGTTCTTGACCTCCAGAGGATTTCCCTCCAGCAGTTCTACCTGTACACCGGGGAACTGTTTTTTGAATATCGGAAGGACGCGGGCGAGGATAAGAGAAACACCGAGGGGTACAGCTGCGATCCGGACACTGCCGCCCAGCAGATGGTTTTCATCATAAGCACGCTGATAGAGCCGGTTTTCCAGATCTGCCATTTTATAAGCAATAGCCAGGATGTCCTTCCCTGCTTCTGTCAGGGAAAGTGTACTTCTCTTATTGCGTACAAAGAGCCGGATGCCCAGTTCTTCTTCCAGTTTCTTTATTGCATGACTGATGGCAGGCTGGGAAACATATAGCTTTTTTGCCGTTTCTGTCAGGCTTTGCAGTTCTGCGGCCGTGATAAAGATGCGAAGGTTGTTGTTTAGCATTATCATTTGTTTATGAGCTTCTAAGTGATTTGGTATTAGACTTTATGAAAAGAATACACTAAAATCTCTTCAGACACAAGGCAAAGCAGCAGAAAAAAACAAACCGGAGCGGAAAGATGAATGATACAGCAGCAGGTACAGTAACACTGAACAATGGCGTTGAAATGCCCAGGATCGGGTACGGGGTCTATCAGATCCCGTCGTCAATTACGGAGAGGTGCGTCCGTGACGCCCTGTCTGTCGGATACCGGTCGATCGATACGGCTCAGTGCTATGGTAATGAACGCGCCGTGGGAAAGGCGATCAAAGCGTCCGGCATTCCAAGAGAGGAAATCTTCGTCACCACAAAGCTCTGGGGCGGACGCGGATACAGGGATACTGTAGGTTCCATTGACGATTCACTAAAAGCACTGGGGCTGGATACCATCGATCTTCTCCTGATCCATGAGCCAACCGGAGACTTCCACGAGATCTATCGTGCCATGGAGGATGCTTACAAAGCCGGTAAGCTTCGCGCTATTGGTGTGGCCAATTTCCTGGAAAAGAACTACCGGAGCCTTCTGGAGACGGCCAGTATTGTTCCTGCAGTGGATCAGATTGAGACGCATGTATTCAGGCAGCAGAAAGGCATGAAGAAGCTGCTGGCCGATCACGGAACGATCCACGAATCCTGGTCGCCTCTCGCTTGCGGACAAAACGGCTTCTTCCGCAATCCTGTCCTTATGGAGATCGGCAGCCGGCATGGAAAGAACAACGCACAGGTCGGTCTTCGTTTCCTGTACCAGCAGGGCATTGTGATCATTCCGAAGTCCACGCATACCGAGCGGATGCAGGAGAACCTGGATATCCTGGACTTTGAGTTATGTCAGGAAGAGATGGATCGGATCAGAG
>CAJGCI010000265.1 GCA_904501855.1 Oscillospiraceae bacterium
AAGCGGCCATGTACGACTCCATAGAGGCCCTCAACGCCGCCGCGGGAAAGGAATACACCGACCGTTTTATCGAGGAATCCGATGACATCTCCTTCCTGGTGGGCACCGTGCAGAGCGTCCGGGACGTGCATGTGGTGAAGGCCAGGCTGGATCTGGAATTCGCGCTGGCGGAAGTGAAGACCGTGCTGGGCACCGTTCCCGTGGCCATGTCCCGGGAAGTGTTCGACCTGGACGGCATCGCGCCGGGCAAGGTGCTGGCCATGAAGGCCCACATCAGCGCCGATCTGGCCCCCGATGACGTGTTCACCTATCACGACAAGTAAGAACCATGAGCGACACGACGAAAAACGGCATGGATTACGGACTGAGCCGGGACCGGTTCGATACGGAAGAGGAGTTCGAGGAGGCCCTCGCGCTGGCGGAGAATCTGGCGGAGAACGGGCACTGGTACGGCATCGAACCGAAGGACTTCGCCTCCTTCGATCAGTACCGGGAACGGTTCCTTCCCCTGGAGGAGATGTGGAACCACCTGGCCGGACTGTTCTATGTGTATCCCAAGGACTTCGGCTCCTTCGGAGAATTCGTGAAGGCCTTCTGTGAGGCCGGCGCGGACCGCATGGACGCGGTGGCCCGCTATCTCGGGCTGCCGGAGGACAGTGTCTCCTCCGCCGAGACCTTCCTCGCGGCCTGTATGGAGATGCCCACGGCGCAGATCCGTCAGTTCATCCGGGAGAAGGCGGAGACCGATGAGGAGGCCATCCTCCGCACCATCGGGGAGATCTTCGGCCTGGACCGCGGGCAGTATGAGTATCAGCGTTTCTACATGGCGGACCTGGCACGGGCCAGCCTCCGGGCGGAGGACCTGGGGGTGCACTACGGCGTGAAGAAGGCGGATCACCCGGACCGCATCGATTTCATGATGGCTCTGTATCAGGCCAAGAAAAAATGGGATGCCCAGGGTCAGCGGTACGGACTGGACCCCATGCAGTTCGAGGCTTTTCCCCAGTTTCTTGCTGCGTATCAGAACGCGGTGAAGGAGAGCATGATGGAAACGGCCCGGCAGCAGGGCATCGACATCGATCCCGGACTGCCCTACGGGGAATACGCCGAACAGTGGGCACGGAAAATGAGAGAAAAAGGACTTCTGGAATGAAGTCCTTTTTTGCTTGGTCAAAACAGAAGACCGGTCTTTCCCGAGGGAAAAGACCGGTCTTTAATCATGTTCAGAAAAGTCAGGGATCAGTAGAATGCCTTTCCCAGTTCCCGGATGTTCTTTTTCGAGATGGGACGGGAACCGCTTTCAATCTCCTTGATGGTCCGGGTCATCCAGTCGTTCACCGGAGTGGGAACGCCGTATTCCGCTCCTTTGGCGGACAGAAAGCCGTTCATGATGTCGATCTCCGTCTTCTTTCCCTTTTCCAGGGACTGCAGGGTGGAGGGATGGACCTTGCCGGAACGGATGCCCATGCCCACCTCCAGGAACCGTCCCATGAAGGCGTTGAAGAAACGGGAATGGTGGGCGGCGATGAAGCTGTTTTTCGGCAGAACATTGAAGCGGGGGACGTCCAGGCCCATGGCCTGTGCCACCGCGTCGCCTTCCCGCATGATATCCAGCATGGCCATGCGCACCGGACGGTGATGCAGGGCCTTTCCCAGATCCAGTCCGGAGATGCCGCACACGGAGTTGATGCAGGAGTTGAAGACCACCTTGGAGAACAGCCGTCCCACGATGTCGTCGTCCACTTTGGTGGGAAGCACGGCGCTCATCATCTCCGCCAGCTCCTTCAGACGGGGAGAGGTGTGTCCCTTCGGCATGCCGATGCGGAATTCGTCCCCGGCGGTGACTTCCACGAGGTTGGGTTCCAGCAGCGTAGCGCCGTATCCGATCATGACGCCCACGGTGCGGTCCTCGCCCACTACCTGGCTGAGGAGATCCAGCACGATGCCGTTCTGCAGGGATACCACCAGGGAATCCTCCTTCAGATGGGAGAGCATGTCCCGGGCCACCGAAGGCATCTGCTGGTATTTCGTGGCGATGAAGCACACGTCATAGGTCCCTTCCAGCGCTTCGACGGAAGGGAAGGCATTCAGGGAGACCTGCTGGTCTCCGAAGGCGCCGGTGAGCCGGAATCCCGGATCCCGGTACAGAGCCGCCTTTTCCTCGCCGTGGGCCACCACGTCCAGGGGATAGCCCGCCCTGGTGATCATTACCGCC
>CAJGCI010000266.1 GCA_904501855.1 Oscillospiraceae bacterium
ACGGCACTGAAGGAAAGCGCTGAGACAGAGTGGCGTGTCACCAACGAGGACCTGTGGCAGCATAAGGAGTACGCGGAATTTTTCAAGACATACGATGATTTCATGAAGAAGACCGACGATATCATCCCCTGGCACGTGGTGGACGGCTCCCGCCGGAACATGGCGGTGCGGGACGCTCTGAAACTGCTGGTGAAGATCATCGACAAGGCCCTGGAGAAGGGCAAGTACAACGGCAAGCCCTTTGAGGAGAAGTTCCCCCTCATCAAGATGCCGAAGCTCAAGGATGTGGATCTGTCTCCCACCATCGAGGATGCCGAGTACAAGAAGGAACTGAAACGGCTGCAGAAACGCATGGCGGAGCTGCACAACATCATCTACCGCAAGAAGATCCCCGTGATCCTGTGCTACGAGGGCTGGGACGCTGCCGGCAAGGGCGGCAACATCCGCCGCGTGGCCTATCCGCTGGATCCCAGAGGCTTCGACGTGATGCCCATCGCCTCGCCGGAACCCCATGAGCTGGCCCGCCAGTATCTGTGGCGCTTCTGGACAAGGATCCCCCGCACCGGACACATCTGCATCTTCGACCGCACCTGGTACGGCCGTGTCATGGTGGAGCGTCTGGAGGGATTCTGCACGGAGAACGACTGGAAACGTGCCTACAACGAGATCAACGAGTTCGAGCGTCAGCTCACCGACTGGGGCGCTGTGGTGCTGAAATTCTGGATCCATATCGATTCGGATACCCAGCTGGCCCGCTTCACCGACCGCCAGAACACGCCGGAGAAACAGTGGAAGATCACCGATGAGGACTGGAGAAACCGCGAGAAATGGGATCTCTACGAGGAAGCCATCGACGAGATGCTGGCCAAGACCAGCACGAAGAACGCTCCCTGGTTCATCATCGAATCCAACGACAAGAAATATGCCCGCATCCGCACCCTGAAGATCATTGTGGATGCACTGGAAAAAGCATGTGAAGGACAGCTGAACAAGGAGACCAAGTAATATGGCCGACAAGGAGAAAAAGAACAGCTCCGCCAAAAAGCCCAAACCATCCCCGTACCGGTTCTATGTGAACCGGGAAATGAGCTGGCTGGAATTCAACCTCCGTGTGCTGATGGAAGCGGCGGACACCAGCGTTCCTCTGCTGGAACGGCTGAAATTCCTCGCCATCTACCAGTCCAACATGGACGAATTCTACCGGGTGCGCGTAGGCATCCTGACCCACCGCGCCCAGCTGACACCGGACATGATCGATACCGTCTCCGGATGGACCCCTGCCGAGCAGATCGTCCATATCCAGGAGAAGGTGGCGGAGCAGCGCTCCGTGGCCGACAGCATCTGGAAAAAGCTGAAGAGCGAGTTCATCGACGCCGGCATCGACGTCATGGATTTCCGGAAGATGGCCAAGGTGGACGAACTGATGTGCAAGAAGGTGTTCGGCGACATCAAACACCAGCTGACGCCCCAGATCCTGGACTTCAACCAGAAACTGCCCTTCCTGTGGGACGGGGAGTCCTATGTCATCGCCACCAAAGGCCGGGGCACCGACATGCAGATGATCCTGGTGCCTCTGGAGAGGATCCCGCCGTACATCGCCTTTGAGATCGACGGACGGCAGAAGATCGTGCTGACGGAACGTCTGGTGCGCCACTTTGTTCCCCTTCTGTACAAGAAGGAGGACGTGTGGGGCGAAGCCATCATCAAAGTCACGCGCAACGCCGACGTGTTTCTGGAGGAGAAGTCCGAAACCGTGGACAGTGACGCCCGGAAGAAGATGGAGAACATGCTGAAAAAGCGAAAGACCGAACTTCCGGTCCGTCTCCAGGTCTACGGCAAGCTGCCCGCACCGGTGAAGGAATACCTGATGCGCAATCTGGGACTGGCGGAGAACAGTGTCTTCGTGACCAATGCGCCCTTTGACCTGTCCTTCCGTTCCGGCGTCCAGGCGACACCGGAGATGAAGAACGAGGAACGCCGGCCCAACCGTGATCTGGGCCTGAAGAAGGGCGAGTATATCCCGTATATCGAGAAGAAGGATCTGCTTCTGAGTTTCCCGTTCCAGAGCGTTATGCCCTTTGTGGATCTGCTCTACGAGGCGGCGGACGATCCGGACGTGCTGTCCATCAAGATCACCCTGTACCGTCTGGCAAACTCCAGCAAGATCGCGGCGGCTCTGGCCTATGCCGCGGACCAGGGAAAAGACGTCCTG
>CAJGCI010000267.1 GCA_904501855.1 Oscillospiraceae bacterium
ATACATTATTTCATCCTCCTATTCATTCACGACAAGGTCGCCCTTGCTGATCCACATGTTAAGAATTGTGCCGTTTGTGCATGCACTGTGATTGATCTTTCCATAGGAACGAAGTGCTGCAAGCGGTCCGTTTACGTCCATATGCTGCTCTGCGGATAATGTGTCTGCCAGAGGTGTAAGTGCCTTTCTTCCGTTCGGAAGTGCCCAGCACTGTGCACCCATGGCTACGTTAGTCTGTGTCGGCTGTACGCCTGCTGAGGAGTAGTTTCCGGCTCTCCAGCATTTGAGTGTTGCGCAGTATTCCACACAGTCCTGAAGTGCCTTGGATGTGATCTCATCGACATAGTCAATATCGTTGCCGTACTTAGGTGCCTTCAGGCAGAGCTGGCGGATGTCTTCGTATCCGACGAAGTCTGCTGCAACTGCATCCAGGAGCTGCTTCATGGTGATGACTTTGTCATCATAGACCAGCTTCTTGACGGCTGCCAGGGAATCGCCCATATCTGCAACGCCGGAGAGCATGTAGTGCGGACCGGAATTGAGCATTGCACCGCCGTTTAAGACATCGATACCCTTCTCGACCGCATTGGTTGCAAGGATGGTAAAGAGCGGCATCTGGTGCTCCTGGGCCAGAAGTTTTTCTGCAACCAGCATATGCTCATGGCAGAGGTTGATCTGATAGCGGTACTGACGCATGAAGCCTTCATAGAAGTCTTCGAAGGTCTCAAATGTCAGCGGGTCGCCGCTTTCAGCGCCGATCCTGGTACCTGCGCCGTAGCCCGGGCAGCCTGCCGGCAGGATGCCGTTGGTCAGGGTCAGGCTGACGGTATTGCCAAGGTTGGTGATGTTGGCATTGGTATGACCGAAGCAGTAGCCTTCGATCTTCGGCTCTACACAGCCGACTGTCGTAGCGCGCTCTCTGATGAGCTTGAGCGGCAGGTTATTGGAACCGTTCAGGCCGCAGCCATTGTAACGGATCATGTTGTAAACGGAATCAATGTCAAAGAAGGACGGGTGTCCGAGGCCTTCTGCAGAGAGCTTTACAGCTTCTGCAACAAAGGTATCAGGTGTCTTGCTGCCGATGTGTACATGTACAGCCGGCGCTGTGGTCCTGGTCTCTCTTGCAGCACGCAGGCAGATGTAGGATAAGAGATTGACGGCATCATTGCCATCCTTATCGTAACCGCCCAGACTGTAGCCGCCTGTCCAGCGGTAGTAACCACCGAAGTAGTGGGTCAGGTTCTCCGGAAGGAGCCATGGGATCTGGCAGCACTTGATGTGGAACTCTTCCATCCACTCCAGTGCGGATTCAACGGTCTCGCGGCCCTCCACCAGATCTTTCTGGAGGTACGGCCACAGATACTGATCCATACGGCCGACATTGATACATGGGCCGGAAGCTTCGGTGTTGAGCATCAGCTGGGTGATCCACATCAGGTGGAGACCTTCAACATAAGTGTCCGGCGTCTCCCAGCAGATCTTTGCGGAGCGGTCGCCTGCTGCGATCAGCTCTGCTTTTCTGGTCTCGTCTGTCTCTTTTTCTGCTGCCTCATAGGCAAAAGCTTTCAGGCGCTCGCCGTATTCCTTGATGCCAAGGCATACTTCCATGATGCCTTCATAAAAATCGCGCTTATCGACATTCTCAGGCTCTGTAAAATCAAGGCCTGCAAGGATGTTCTGTGCTTTTTCGTAATGGCCCTTGAAGCCAATGTCAAAGAGTTCATGATAATCCGGCATGAAATGAGAACCCGGATTGGAAATGTAGTTGGAGCAGTCGACATAACCGGACTCCAGCAGGATATGCGGCTCTCTGGTCTGGGCAATGAACCTGGATGTCAGCGTCTTTTCAGTCCAGTAAGGAATATGCTCGACGCGAAGCTCTTCTTTATCCTCTGCAGAGATCTGCCAGGGATCGAAGGCTCTGCTCTCAAAAGTCTCGAAATCCGATTCCAGCCAGTGGGCGTGGGACTCGATACTGAAGTTGTTGCAGCGCATCTTTGCACCTTGCCAGCCGAGAAGACGCTCGCCTGCTTCGATATGGATCGGGAGCGTGCGGTAAACCTCAGCCATGGCAAAATATCTTTTCCTGAGCTGAGACTCGCTCTCGTGCTCCTTGAAATATTTGGTAAATACTCTGGTTCTCTGAAGCTCCAGATTCGGTCTGGATGCATGCATCAGACCATTCAGCTTGCGGATCCTCTCCGTG
>CAJGCI010000268.1 GCA_904501855.1 Oscillospiraceae bacterium
AGTATCTCAGCGGCAAAAAGTTTATTCCCCTGCCCGAAAAACGCCGAGAGGGCAACGGCAAGTTCCTTACCGTTCACGGTGCGAAAGAAAACAATCTCAAAAACATTGATGTTGAGTTTCCTCTGGGTACCTTTATCTGCGTCACCGGTGTCTCTGGCAGCGGAAAATCATCTCTCGTTAATGAGATCCTGTACAAGACACTGGGTGCTAAGAAAAACCACATGAAACTTCGCCCCGGTAAATATGAGCGTATGGAAGGTCTTGAACATGTAGATAAGGTCATCGCCATCGACCAGAGTCCCATCGGCCGCTCACCGCGTTCGAATCCCGCAACATATACCGGAGTGTTTAATGATATCCGTGAGCTGTTTGCCAATTCCAATGATGCCAAACTCCGTGGATATGATGCGGGCCGGTTTTCATTTAATGTGAAAGGCGGGCGATGTGAGGCCTGTTCCGGTGACGGTCTGGTCAAGATCGAAATGAATTTCCTGTCCGATGTTTACGTTCCGTGCGAAGTCTGCGGAGGAAAACGGTACAATCGCGAGACGCTGGAAGTTCGTTATAAAGGCAAAAACATTGCGGATGTTCTGGATATGACGGTGGAGGAGGCGTTGTCCTTCTTTGAAAATCATACGAAGATCCGCAACCGGCTTCAGGTCATTTATGATGTAGGACTCGGTTATATCAAGCTCGGCCAGTCCAGCACGACTCTGTCCGGCGGTGAAGCGCAGCGTATCAAACTGGCAACGGAATTATCCAAAAAATCCACCGGTTCCACCGTATACATCCTGGATGAGCCGACAACCGGCCTGCATGCGGCGGATGTTCATCGCCTTATCAACATCCTTGACCGACTCGCCGATGCCGGGAACACAGTGATCGTGATCGAACATAATCTCGATGTTATCAAAACAGCGGACAGTATCATCGATCTCGGACCGGAAGGCGGGGACGGCGGCGGCGAGCTTGTCTTCGCAGGAACTCCGGAAGATTGTGCCCGTTGTGATTCCAGTTTTACCGGACAGTTTTTAAAGAGAATTCTATGAATTGAGGGTTTAGTTGAATGGATAACCTGAATTCGAGTTATGACCTGGAGTTTGAAAAATTTCAGGAAGAATCGGAACTTGATATTGTTTCAGGAACAATACAGACAATTCTATACACCAACGATTCCAATGCATATACGATACTGAAACTACTCTCGGATTCGGGCAATACCATTACTGCAGTCGGATATCTTCCGTATGCGTATCCAGGACAATGGCTGTATGCGGAAGGGAAATGGACCAATCATAAAACATATGGAGCCCAGTTCAATATCGAACAGTATGATCTGGTCATGCCGAAGACGAAGGAAAATCTGTTCCTCTATCTGTCCAGCGGAGCCATAAAATATATCGGGGCTGCAACGGCGGCACTTCTGATTAACAAATTTGGAGAAAACGTTCTGGATATTCTGGAGAACAACGCAGAACAGCTGTCTCAGATAAAAGGCATCTCACCGCAGAGAGCTATTGAGATCTCCCAGTCCTTTCATTCCCAGATGATTCTTCACAGGATCGTGGACTATCTTGCGATCCGCGGTCTGCGCCCAATACTTGCAGTTCGTCTTTACCGATATTATGGTGAAAAATCACTGGAGCGGGTCCAGGAGAATCCGTACCTGCTCTGTTCCGAACGCATTGGCGGAACATTTCATGAAGCGGATACTTTTGCAGCAAGCATCGGAATTGAGCGAAACAGCATCGAACGTATCAAGGCTGCGATCCTGTTTGAGCTGAAGCACAACCTGAATAACGGACACTGCTTTATATCAAAAAACAAACTGTGTGAAGCCTGTTCCATGCTGCTTTCTCTGGATATGGACCGCTGTGAACAGGGCCTTTCCAGTCTGGAAGAAGACGGAGAGATCATTGTCGAACCGATCGGCAATGTTACCGGCTGCTATCTTACCGACATTTACGAAGCGGAAACCTATACTGCTGAGCGGATTTACGAAATGTCCAGCAATCGGCTCTCCATTCGTATGGACCCTTCCAAAATAATCAAGCAGGTAGAGAAAGAGCAGGGGATTACCTATTCCGAAGATCAGAAGATCATTCTCACCACCGCTCTTAATCATCAGATCGCCGTGCTGACCGGAGGACCCGGTACAGGAAAAACCACCTCCATTTGTGCGATTCTTG
>CAJGCI010000269.1 GCA_904501855.1 Oscillospiraceae bacterium
ACATCCGCAGCTCCGGATATGGCCGCCGTTCAGTGCATTGACGGAATAATACGCCTTGTTGCCGCAGTCACACTGCATCTCCCATACGATGGAACCGGCGGCATCCCGTTCCTCGGTGGGCCGGACCGCCACCAGGCGGTCATACCGTTTTCCGGTGATGTCCACGCGATTGATGGCCGCCGTATGCTCCTTGTGCAGGCATCCGCAGCTTCTCACGCCGCCCCATCGTACATTGGATGCGGACATGATCTTGTCGTTGCCGCAATCACAGTGGAACAGCCACACCGGCTGTCTTCGCTCATTGGTGTACTTATACTCCACTGCCACAAGCCGTCCGAAACGCATTCCTGTCAGATCCGTGCGTTTTCCTCCCATAGATTTCCCCTCGCTTACGATGAGGAAATGTATGTTCGAACCGTTCCGTCCGCCATCATCAGTTCCATGCGGTCCGGGTATTCATGGTTACCCTGCTGCGGGGTGCGGTAATGCACCGACACGACACGCACCGGGCCTCCATGGTGGCTGCATTCGCAGGCGACTGCTTCTGCAGCGGTCTCGTATTCTGCTCTGCACAACGAGCAGAGATATCCGTTTTCCGCCTTTTCCAACTGACTCATCTCTCTTCTTGCATCATAATTGCGATTACGGAGTTCGAAACATAAGATTTCCTTCTTTTTTTCCAATTGTACTTTATTGAATAGGTGAAATCAAGCACCTGACTTCTGCCAGGAGATGATTTCCGGCGTGCTTTTTCATTTTTGCGCGCACCAGACCAGACTGAAGCCCTTCGATGGAGTCAGTCTCTTTGTCATGCGATCCTTTTACGGACCCCGGGAGGCAGAGCGGTCCGGGTTCCGTATGCTTCCGGCAATACTGCATCTCTTGGAAGCATCATAATCGCAATTATGGAGTTTTTTCTTTTTCAGACGATCAGTCCCAGCCGGTTGATCTGCTTCCCCTGTTCCTCCATGCTTACCACCGTGTAGATCCGGGTGGTATTGATGCTGGAGTGTCCCAGAATATCGGCCAGGCGAACAATGTCTCTGGTTGCCTTATAAAACTGACAGGCAAACAGATGACGGAAATTATGGGGAAACACTTTCTTTGCTTCCACATGGGCCAGTTCACAGAGCCGTTTCATCGCCCTGAGAATATTGCCCCGATGAATGGGATTGCCGTTTTTTGTGACAAACACGCTGCCGGACACCGTTTTTCTGCTGCTCACATAATCCTTCAGTTTCTTTTTCAGTTTCTTCGGGATCAGCACTTCCCGGTGCTTGCCCTTCAATGATACATGCGCGATTCCGTCACGCAGCGCTTCCACCGTGATAAACGGCAGCTCGCTGACCCGGATCCCGGTGGCTGCGATGGTCTGCAGGATCAGAGAGATCCTCACATCTCCCGAATGCTCTGCAGCCTTCACCAGCCGAACATACTCCTCCCGTGTGATCTCCCGGTCGGTGGACCGAAAGGAGGCTCTCTGTATTTTCAGCGTCCTGACGATACAGCCGTGAAGATCCATATACCGCAAAAACCGGTTTACCGGTATCAGCATGGAATTGACGCTGACAGGAGCATATTCCCGGATCAGTTCCTGCTTGTACGCAATCACCAGTTCCTTTGTTACCGTCCCTCCGTTCAAAAAACGGAGAAACTTCCGGATATCCCGTTCATACTTGTCCAGTGTTGCTTCACTCTTTTCTTCCTGACGCAGTTCCGCCAGAAAACCGATCACATTCCTTTCATAGTTTTTCTGCTTCATGCTCTGCCTCACATTTCATTGCACAGTGGATCGTTTTCATGGAATCACATCTTCCCGCGACTGCAACTCATGCTCTCACAATTCCAAAATAAACCAGTTTTTACATATTTTACTAATTAAAAACTGTTACGTTTCTTTTGATTGTAAGGAGATCCACGTGCATTTACACACACTATCTCTTTGCTCTACGTCGGCCTTTCCTTCCAAATTCTTTCAGAAGTTCTCAGGATTATGAAATTCGAGACAGATTTCTCCATTTTTTCCATTTTTTGTTTCTTTATAGAAACATTTTTCACCCACATCCTATCACTCCTGATCGTTCGAATCATATGTTTCTGTCTTTTTTTATAATTCTTAATATTGTTAGAAAAAACGATCTGGTCTCCGTTTTTCAGAGACCAGATCGTGTCAGTTTGATTGGATCG
>CAJGCI010000270.1 GCA_904501855.1 Oscillospiraceae bacterium
AAAAAAAGCAAAGGAGCGAAAACGGATGAAACGCTGGGTACGTGTTTTACTTACTGTGGCGCTGGCTGCTTCCATGGCTGTCGAGGCATTGGCTGCGGCGCAGCCTCATGACCATGAGCTGACCTATGTCGTGGCGAAAGATGCCTGCATCGCGCGGCAGGGTAATGCGGAGCATTACTACTGCGCAGCCTGTGACAAGTATTTTTCAGATGCGGAAGGCACAAAAGAGCTGCAGAAGGAAACGGTTTTCTTTGATCTGTCCTGTCACGCATCCAATGATTCCGATACCGGAAAAGGCAATGATTTCAGCATTGAAACGCTGATCGATCTGGACGGCAGTATGCAGGGTACCGCAATTTACGGTGAATATTTGTTCGTCGCGAATAATGAAGCCGTGCTGAAGGTCTATGACATCCCGTCCGGAAAGCTGCTGGATACTTATCAGCTGGCAAGCGACACCCCGGATCTTGCCAAGAATGATCCCCATGCCAATCATGCCAACCAGATGATGTTCGGTGCGGAAAAATGGGCGGAATCCGATCCCTTCCCGCTTTTGTATATTTCCACCGGCAATACGGGGGATTTCTATGACGATGACGGAACCTATGTAGCCAAATGCGCTGTAGAGCGTATTGTTGTCACGGAAAATGCGGACGGCTCGGTCAGCTTCTCCAATCAGTTGGTGCAGACGATTGCTTATTCCGACAAGGATTTTGTACGGATCGATAAAAAGAAGTACAATGACTCCGTAGAGACTTTCACGGGGATGTACCGTGACGGCAGATTTACCTACATTGGCAACGGTGAATGGGCCAATACGGAAAACTACCAGAAGATCGGCTGGGGCTGGCCGGCTTCCTTTGTGGACAGCGATCCTACCCATAAGACCGCAGGGAAGTTCTATCTCCACGGAGCCCGTTTCCGCACCACGGAAAAGTGGGAAGGCCTCAATCGGGAAATCTACACCGGCAGCGATACCGGCATCCAGTATAAGGAATTCAATTATTACGACTGCAACGCATATATCATTACGGAGTTCCGGATGCCTGCCTTGCCCGCTTCAGAAGCGGAGTTCGGCAAGACGGTGGTTCTGACACCGAAGGATATCACGGATCAGTTCGAAACGGAGTTTGATATCTATTTCACCCAAGGCGGTACTCTGTATCAGGGGAAGATCTATTACTCCTTCGGCAACGGTGGTAAATACGGTTCTCCCACGGCCAACGGTATCCGTATTTTTGATATCGAACAGGAACGGATCGTTGCCCGGGTGGATCTGTCGGCAGACCGTGGCGGTATGGGCTCCAAAGAACCGGAATGCTGCGCCATTTACGAGGGAAAGCTTTGCATGAGTGCGGCATCCAAAACCGGCACTACGACAGATGCGGTCCATATCTTCGGTTATGTTGCGCTGGACGATGGTAAGGGCGGCACGGTATGCAGCATGTGCGGCGAGCGCCTGAGCGACGCAACAGATGCCTATCCTGATCCGTCGCAGCCCTCTGAACCGGATAAAACCAAACCGCAGGACGAAGAACAAGAGGAGAAATTTGAGCCGGATCCGTTCTGTATTTTGATGGGAACCGGTGTCATGGTGGTAGTTGGCACCCTGCTATTGGCAATGAAGCGCAAAAGAACTGATTGATTCACTATATTAGCATAACAAAACAGCTGATACCGAAAGGTATCAGCTGTTCAGTCCCGCTTTGTTGCGGGACTGCTTTTTCTACTACATGGTCATGCCTTGGCCGGTCATGGACTGCCCTACATACATCTCGGCGTAATCCATAACGGTATCAGCGATCCTGGCTTTATCGGTCAGGCTGATGGGAGTGTACCATTCGGGCTTGTTGTTGTACTCCCACATATGGTAGTCCAACGGCTCTCTGCCGGGGCGGATGCATTTGCCGATGATATCGCTGAACTTGAAGTTCTGCTTGTCCACCACACCCCCGGTCCGGTTGATGATGGTCATCCGCACGGAGTCGTACTGACCGCTGATGTGACTGGCGATGAACTGCAGCTTGATCCGTAGATCCTCATCCAGTTTTGCTCAACTTTTCCCCAACGATGTAGGAATAGACCTTTTGCCAATGTTAATTGAACTGGTAAACAAAAAAGCAGAGCATCTAACCTATGGTTTATACAAACGGCTTCTCAAAATAAGCCAAGATCTTTCTTG
>CAJGCI010000271.1 GCA_904501855.1 Oscillospiraceae bacterium
AACTGCCCCTTCCAGAAAGATACTCGTTCACTCTTGCAAGCATCCATTCCGGAGAATGCTTCCTTTTCGCCATATAAAAATCTCCCTAAAGTAGATTTGGTTATTTACCGTGTCTACTTTAGGGAGATCATATCAGCCTGTGCCATTCTTTTTTGTTTCAGTTCTGATCGATGGTGAAGGTCTTCTCCTTCAGATCCGCATCCAGCCGGATCCGGTCCTCACCCTTCTGCCACCGGATGGTGAGAAGGGGACCGTCTCCCTTCACGGTGATCTCCGCGTCCGCCGAGAAGGCGGGATGAGAGTTTCTCAGACGAAGCAGCTCCAGCTGCTCCTGAACGACTTCCTTTTCCATGGCCTCCTTCACCTGTGCGGAGGAAAGGTTGGAGCGGTTGATCTCCTTGTGCCCGCCGGCACCGGCCCGCTCCACGGCGGCGTAATCGTTCTCGCCCGCCAGAAGATCCAGATACCAGACCTGGGGCTTTCCCGGCATGAACAGCTGGATCGCCCGCGCCAGGAGCATGGCGTCTTTTGTGGCACCCAGGGCGCTGTAGTAGGTCATGTTGATCTGGTAGTACATGTTCTTGGCACCGTGAAGATCCTTCACGTAGCCGCCCCGGCCCTTCAGGATGCCGATAAGCTCCTGGATCCGTTCCTCCGTGAGGAGGCCTTTGAGATCCAGAAGGGGGATGCCGTCGTGGCAGCCCAGCATGTTGACGGTGTGGATGCCGTCCCGCAGCATCTCCTCCGCCCAGGCGGCAAGACGGCTGCTGTCTCCGGAATCCAGCGCGTCGATGAGAAGGCCCGGCAGGAAGAAATCATATACCCAGTAGCCTTTCTCGGACAGGGTGCGGTAGATGCCCTCTTCGTAGCTTGCATGGATCTCCGGCAGCAGGGTCAGTCCGTGCTCGTCCGCCAGATCCTGCACCTTCTCAAGCAGATCCCAGGTCTCGGGATCGTTGAGGAAGTTGCGCCTTCCCGGTGCCTTGGGAGCATAGGCAAAGGCGTCCAGCCGGACGATGGCGGCACCGTATCCGGCGAGCTTTGCCAGCGTCTCCCGGTAATGATCCCACACCAGCTCCGAACGGATGTTCAGGTCCATCTGTCCCAGATACCGTTCCGTGCCGTCGGGATTCTTCGTGATCTCCTGATAGAAGGTGTTCCAGTAGGGGACCCGCTTCCCGTCGGGGAAACGCACCATGAGGATGGGAAGTCCCGGCTTGCGGAAGAACATGTCCCGGATGTATTTCTCGTCCGGCTGGATATAGCCTTCCTCCGTCATCTCGCCGCAGCCTTCCCAGAAGGCGTTCCAGTCGATGAAGAAATCCCTGAATTCGGATTCCTCACCGCGGGCGGTGAGATCCCGGAACTGGGGGGACTGCACCGACAGATGGTTCAGGATGAAGTCCAGCTTCAGGTCGATTCCCAGATCCTGCAGATCCTTCAGATCCTCCGGACGGGCGATGTCTCCGTTGATGTCATAGCTGATGACGGAAAAGCCCCGGTCCAGATCCGTGCAGTACAGGCTTGGGAGGATATAGATGGAACGGAAGGCACCCTTCCATTCGTTTTTCAGCAGTGCCACGGTCTCCTTCAGTTCGCCCCCCATACTGTCGGGGTAGGCGTTGAGCATGGGACCGAGGTTCACGATGGATCTATTTTTCATTGGCGATCTTCTCCAGATACTCCTCGTAGGTGATCACATCTCCGTCCTTGGAGATGATGAAGGCTGCCTTTCCGCCCTGACTGGTGAGCAGATCCTGCTCCATTTCCAGCACCTTGGTGACGAAGGGGCTGTCGGGATTGCCGTCCCGGTTCCGCCGGATGCGGTGGGCCAGGGTCTCCGCCGGGGTGCTGCCCAGAAAGACGGGGATGTCCACGCCTCTGAGAAGGTCATTGTTGCCGTGTGTCCACTCCAGGATCAGGACCTGGACCTTGGAGAAATCCACGGGCTCATACCACAGCTCCGTCTCGGTGCGTCCCATGCGGCGCAGCACGATGGTGTCCGCACCCTCATGGAACTGGCGGAGGATCTCGTTGACCTCCTTGAAGTTGATCTCCAGTTCGCTGCCCAGATACTCCTTCAGGGCATCTTCGCCCTTCTCCTCATACACCTGCTGACGCATGGCGTCGTTGTTCTTCGGGATGCGGTGGGGGTA
>CAJGCI010000272.1 GCA_904501855.1 Oscillospiraceae bacterium
ATACATGACCTTTGATCTGAAGATGATCCCCGGTATTTCCGCATCTACAGAGTTCCTGACGAAACTGGGAATTCCGGAGAAAGATGTGCTGGTGGAGAGCGTTCACGGCCGTGATGTGCGGCTGATCCCCCTGATCAAGACCCACCGGTATGTGCTGGTGTTCCTGGGAGAAGGGGACACGGTGACGGAGACGGCCAAGAAGCTGATGGAGTACGGCATGAACCTCGTGCGAATCACCGTGGGACTCCGCCTGAGCTATCCGGAAGAGGAGATCCGGGTGGGATCTCCGAGAGAATTCGTGGAACAGCCGGTAACCGGACTTGCCATCGCACTGTTTGAAAATCCGGAAGCCAGAGCAGAACCGAAGAGCTACGGGATCCCGGATGAGGAATTCATCCGCGGCAAGGTGCCCATGACGAAACGGGACGTGCGTATGCTGTCCCTGTCCCGTCTGGAACTGGAAGAGGATTCCATCGTCTATGATGTGGGTGCCGGCACCGGATCGGTATCTGTGGAGATAGGCCAGCACATCCCCTACGGCACGGTTTATGCCATTGAGCGGGACGACGGGGCGCTGGCTCTTCTGGAGGAAAACAGAAAGAAATTCTCTGTGGACAACATGGAGATCATCCGCGGGGAGGCCCCGCAGGCACTGGAGGAACTTCCGGATCCCGATGCCGTCTTTATCGGCGGCTCCGGAGGAAATCTGGGTGCCATCATTGAGGCCGTGCTGGCGAAGAATCCCTTTGCCCCCATTGTGATCAATACCATTACGCTGGAGAGCATGGCACTGATGGTGGAACTGAAGGAACAGTTCCGGGACAACTATGATTTTGAGATCACGGAATTCTCCGTGACACATCTGGCGGAAACGGGGAGCGTTCATATGCGCCGTCCCGACACGCCGGTAATGATCATTAAAATCAAAGCAAGGGAAGGAAGGCAGAATGGGCGAGACGATCGCTAGGATCCTTCTGGCAGCACCGGCCTCCGGCAGCGGCAAGACATCATTGACCTGCGCGCTGCTGGAGGCGCTGCGTCGCCGTGGCAAACATCCGGTCTCGTTTAAGTGCGGGCCGGATTATATCGATCCCATGTTTCATCGAAGTGTACAGCAGGTGCCGTCGTGGAATCTCGACAGTTATTTCACGCCTCCGGACATGCTGTGCAGTTTGTTTCAGGACCACGCCCGTCTGGGCGATATCGCTGTGTTGGAAGGCGTCATGGGATATTATGACGGCATCCGGGGAACCGACGGAAGGGCCAGCACCTATGAAATCGCGTCCCTTACCGATACTCCGGTGATCCTGGTGGTGAACCGTCAGAAGGAGGACGAGACGGTAGTGCAGCAGATTCGTCGGATCCTGGATTTCCGGGAAGATCATCATATTGCCGGCGTGCTGCTCAACTGCATGGATCCGGACAGGGGGGGAGATCTGGAGGAGATCCGGCGGAACTGCCCTGTTCCGGTACTGGGAGCGATTCCGTACCGTCCGGAACTGACCATTCCCTCCCGTCATCTCGGGCTGTATCAGCCCCAGGAGGATGCGGAGATATCCGCAAAAATTGGAATGATGGCAGATCTTCTGGAACAGTATGCGGATGTGGATGCGCTTCTGAATATTGCCGCGAACGCAACGGAATGGAACCCCGTGGAAGAACCGGAGATCCCCATGCCGGAGAAAAAAATCCCCGTCCGTCTGGCCATCGCCAGGGATGAGGCATTTTCCTTCTTTTACAAGGAAAACGAAGAACTGCTGCAGCGGATGGGAGCAGAACTTGTTCCGTTTTCCCCTCTGCATGATCCGTGCATTCCGGAGGATACCGACGGCGTGCTGCTGCCGGGAGGATATCCGGAACTCTGGGGAAGGGAACTGGCAGCAAATGTGACTTTGAAAAGGACGCTCCGGGAAAAGATCCGAGAGGGACTGCCCATCATTGCGGAATGCGGCGGATTCCTGTATCTCCAGAAAACGCTGCAGACAGAAGGAAAGAACTATGACATGACCGGAGTGTTTCCCGGAACCGGAGTCCGGAGTGATCATCTGGTACGCTTCGGATACATGGAAGCGGAGATCCGTA
>CAJGCI010000273.1 GCA_904501855.1 Oscillospiraceae bacterium
CTCCGCGGCATCGTGGAATTCTTCCGCTATTCTTCCACGACCACGAACCTGTTCCATCTGTCGCATGTGTGGGCACTGGTATCTCTTGTAACTGGGGTGTGCATCCTCCTCGCGATGAAAAAGAGAGACAGGAAGATCCCGGCGTCCGCAGATGCGGAAATGGAGGATCGGAAATAAAGCATAACAGCACCCGGGGCTTTCTGGCGGATACTCTGCCGTGATTACCGAGTGCTGTTCTGTTAATCGGATTACAGAAGGAGGTGGGACCATGACCATAGACATCGTGAACAAGACCACGGAGATCTGCTGCACGCTGTTTCTCCTGACCCTGTTTCTGGGTCTGCTGTACAAACGGGAATGGACCCGCTCTCTGCTGATGATCATCCTGATCTTTGCCGGGGAACTTCTGGCGGTGGTTACCGACCTGATCTTCCGAATCCTGAATACCGGTGCCTCCACGCCTCTGGGCATCTATGTGGACTATGCCATCTCCTATGCCGCCTATGTGTTCCTTGTATGCAGTTTCTCCTGGTACTTCTTCGCCCGGTTTGAGGAGAAGGGAGCCAAAATCATCCACCCGTCTCTGCGGTGGTTGGTCTCCGGGTACTCGGTGGCTCTGGTACTGCTGGTGATCAGTTCCATCTGGACCGGGTGGTTCTTCTCCATGGACGAGAACGGAAAATTTCTGCCCACGGATCTGTTCAACTGGGTGGTCTATCTGTTTATTCCTCTTGTGCTGTTCGACTTCTATGTCATCTGGAGGCACCGGCTCGTCCTGGGCCGGGCAGAGACCGCGGTGCTTGTGCTGTTCTGCGCCCTTCCCAGTGCGGCTTACGCGGTGGATATGAAATATTCCTCCGTCACGGCTCATCTGGCACTGACTCTGGTGCTGGCGATGCTCTATACTTTTGTGGATGCTGAACAGGAGAAGGGTCTCATCCGTACCCGGCAGGAACTGGCGGAGATGCATCTGAATACGATGGTAGGACAGATCAATCCCCATTTCATACACAACACTCTCAGCTCCATCGAGAGCCTCGCCCGGACCGATACGGCAGAGGCACGGCGGATGATGAGTCTGTTCTCCGAATACATGAGCGACAATTATGTTGATATGACGAAGAGCCCCATGATTCCGTTTTCCACGGAGCTGCAGCACGTGGATCATTATCTGTCCATCGAAAAGGTCCGGTTTCCCAATCTGTCGGTGCATTATGATATCCGGGCGGAGGATTTTCTCATCCCGTGCCTGTCCGTACAGCCGCTGGCGGAAAACGCGGTAAAACACGGGATCTGCCGCCAGCGCAGAAGCATGGGGAACCTGACCATCTCCTCCCGGGAGACAGAGAAGCAGTACATCGTCACCGTGGAGGATGACGGAGCGGGCTTTGATCCCTCGGCTCCCGCGGATCCGGAGCGCTCCCATATCGGGATCGAAAACACCGCAAAGCGGCTGGATCTTCTGTGCAGCGGGACCCTCACTATCACCAGCAATCCCGGGAAAGGAACCCGGTGTGTCATTACGATACCGAAGGGGGGAAGAAAGTCATGATCGCTCTGTGTGTGGATGACGAGGTACTGCTGCTGGAAGCACTGAAACGGGCGGTGGAAGCGTCGCCGGACGTAAGCGAAGTCGCCGCCTTCGATGATGAACATGACGCCCTGGAATGGGCGGGAGATCATCATCCGGACGTAGCTTTTCTGGACATCCGTCTTCATGATATGGACGGGCTGGAACTGGCGGAAAGACTGAGAAAGATCCATCCAGAGCTGCCCATCGTGTTCTGTACCGGGTACCGGGACTACGCCCTGGATGCCTTTCAGCTGCATGCCTCCGGTTATCTGACGAAACCCATCCGGCAGGACGCGGTGCAGCGGGAACTGGACCATATCTTCGGAGAAAACAGGAAACAGACGCTTCTGAGAGCGCAGTGTTTCGGATCCTTCGAGGTATATGCCGGGGAGGAACCGCTGCACTTCAAAAGGGCCAAGACGAAGGAACTGCTGGCCTATCTCATCGACCGGCGGGGAGCCAGCGTCAGTGCGCGGGACCTGCATTCCCAGCTCTGGGAGGGCGAA
>CAJGCI010000274.1 GCA_904501855.1 Oscillospiraceae bacterium
CGATCTGCCGGGCAAGATCGATGGCGTTGATGGAATACAGACGGATTCCGTATTCCGCGATATAGCGTTTGGCATCTGCCGGAAGATGATTTCCCAGTTCTTCATCATCCCACTGACTGTTTACCAGGAAGACTCCTCCCGGCTTGACATCCTGTACCATTTTAAAGCCCTGTGAGATATAGCTGGGATTGTGGCAGGCAACGAAATCCGCCGCCGTCACATAATAGGAGCTTTTGATGGGCCTGTCTCCGAAACGCAGATGCGACAGAGTCACACCGCCCGTCTTTTTGGAGTCGTACTGGAAATATGCCTGCACGAATTTATCCGTATGATCGCCGATGATCTTGATGGAGTTCTTGTTCGCTCCTACCGTGCCGTCTCCGCCGAGGCCCCAGAATTTTGCGCTGACCGTTCCCTCCGGAGTAGTCGTGGGCGCTTTTTCCAGCGGCAGGGACAGTCCGGACACGTCATCGTCGATTCCGATGGTGAAGATCCGTTTCGGCTGTTTGGCGGCAAGTTCGCGGTAAACGGCAAAAATGCTGTTGGGAGCGGTGTCCTTGGAGCCGAGTCCGTATCTTCCTCCGATGACCGTGATCTCCCCGCGGCCGCCGTTTGCCAGAGCGGTCACCACATCCTGATACAGCGGTTCTCCCTGACTTCCCGGTTCCTTGGTGCGGTCCAGTACGGCAACGGACTTCACGGTAGACGGGATGACGCTCAGAAGACGGTCTGCCCGGAATGGCCGGTACAGGCGGACTTTCACCAGTCCGACCTTTTCTCCCTGCGCATTGAGATAATCCACCACTTCCTCGGCGGCATCGCAAACCGATCCCATGGCAATGATGACCCGGTCTGCATCCTCGGCACCGTAATAATTGAACAGTGCATAGTCCGTACCCAGTTTCTGATTGATGCGGTCCATGTACTCTTCCACGATCCCGGGCAGAGCATCGTAATAACGGTTGGACGCTTCCCTGTTCTGGAAAAAGATATCTCCGTTCTCATGGCTGCCGCGCATGGTGGGATGATTGGAGTTCAGTGCACGGGAACGGAACTGCTCCAGTGCGTCCTGATCCATGAGATCTGCAAGATCCTCGTAATCCCAGACGGAGATCTTCTGGATCTCATGGGAGGTACGGAATCCGTCGAAGAAATTCAGGAACGGGACCCGTCCCTTCAATGCGGCCACATGGGCAATGGGTGACAGATCCATGATCTCCTGCACGTTGTTCTCGCAGAGCATGGCAAATCCGGTCTGACGGCATGCCATGACATCCGACTGATCACCGAATATGGAAAGAGCATGGGACGCCAGTGCACGGGCCGTCACATGGAAGACTCCCGGAAGCAGTTCCCCTGCGATTTTGTCCATATTGGGGATCATCAGAAGAAGGCCCTGAGATGCGGTAAATGTCGTCGTCAGAGCACCGGTGTTCAGCGATCCGTGTACGGCGCCGGCTGCGCCGGACTCGGCCTGCATCTCCTGGACGCGGACCGTATTGCCGAATATGTTCTTTTCCCCCGCAGTCGCCATTTTATCCACGGTATCCGCCATGGGGCTGGACGGGGTGATGGGATAGATTGCCGCCACTTCGGTATAGGCATACGACACGTATGCGGCTGCGGCATTTCCATCCATAGTCTTGATTTTTCTATCCAAAAAACTCCCTCCCTATGAAGCTTTTCCTGTTGGGACCATTGTACCAAAACGTGTATGGTGAGTAAAGCCGGCTCCGATTCCGGATCCCCGGCTTCATAAGAAAACTCATCTACTATTTGATAGAAATCATAATTAATAAACCTTAAGGACACTGGATATTGTGTTCTTTCATGACTTGTTTCTTTTTTCCCTACGTATTATAATGTTATGGCTCATTTATTTCACGAAAGGAGCGTACTTATGGTATCCATTAATAACGACAAAGGTTCGATCAGCATAACGATGGATGTATTTCGCAATCTGGCCGGCGACGCCGCCACCAAATGCTTTGGTGTGAAGGGCATGGCCGGGCGCAGCAAGGACGGCGGTCCGCTGCAGCTTCTCCGCCGCGAATCCATGTCCAAAGGCGTGGATGTTTC
>CAJGCI010000275.1 GCA_904501855.1 Oscillospiraceae bacterium
AATTATGCTTCGTTGATGATGCGGTGAATGACCTTGTTGCAGCGCTCCTCATCATAGACTACGGGAACGGGATAGGTCGGGTTGGCTTCATGAAGTGCCCACTTGATCATCTGCGGAATATCTTTTTCCTGAATGAAATCAAATCCGGTGGGATGCTCGAAATAAGCGTTCATGGCACGGATCTCTTTAATGAATGCCTTCGCCTTCTCCTCTTCGGTTCCGGACGTGCAGGTTCCAGTCAGCTCAGACAGTCTTGCCAGCTTCTTGTAAACTGCGGGGCCGTAATCTTCCAGCACGATGGGAAGAATAACCGCATTGGCAAGTCCGTGCGGAGTATTGTACAGACCGCCGAGGGTATGTGCAATGGCGTGGACATTGCCGACACCGGCACGGGTAAAGGCAAAGCCTGCTTTATAGGAAGCAATGAGCATCTCATTACGGGCTTCCATGTCGTCACCGTTATCATATGCACGTTTCAGATACTTGAAGATTGCCACAGTGGCCTCTTCGGCATCCCGAAGGCTTTCCTTGGTGTTGTAGGTCCAGCAGCAATAGGCTTCCACTGCGTGAGTCAGTGCATCCATGCCGGTAGCTGCCGTGATTTTCGGAGGCAGACCGCGGGTCATCTCCGGATCAAGGACAGCATAGCGCGGAATCAGGTGCAGATCCATCAGTGCATATTTGTGATGAGTATCGGTATCCGTAATAACGGCTGCGATGGTAGTCTCGGAACCGGTACCTGCGGTAGTGGGAACGGCGATGAACGGAGGAATCCGTCTCATAACCTTCAGAAGGCCTGCCATCTTACCAACGGGAGTTCTGGGCCGTACTACACGGGCTGCAGCGCCTTTGGCTGCATCCATAGGCGAGCCGCCGCCGATGGCGATGAAGCCGTCGCAGTTGTTTTCAAAATACAGCTTCTGAATGGTATTGACCGTGTTGACAGAGGGGTTTGCCTCCACGTTTGCGAACATGAAGTACGGGATACCCGCAGCATCCAATGCTTCCGTAACACGCGGTGCCAACTTTTTCCCAATGCTGGGTCCGGTAACGATGATTGGCTTCGTCACATTGCGTTCCTTCAGTAATTCCGGAATCTTCGTAACGCTGTTCGGACCGGAAGTGACGATAGGTCTTCTCCAGTACAGACATCTTGCGCCAATGTTGAAGATCCACTGGAACACACGATAGTAACATTTTTTCAGAGTGGACATTATTCTTCTCCCTTTCGATGTTTTTTTATTTGTAACGGATCCTCTCCTATCCGCTGCATTCCTCATTGCAGTCTCCCGGTCTTCCATGGTAATGGCGCCGATGGGACAGCGTTTTTCGCATTTTCCACAACCAATACAGTTGTCCGGATCAAACAACTCCGCATGGGTGCGGATATCTCCGTGGAACAGAGGTTCCGAGATGCGCAGCACGTATTTGGGACACTCTTCCACACACATCCAGCAACCGGTACATGCCTCGATATCGATGTCCGGAACCTTACGCTGTTTCCGGGCATCCTTATTGAACTTGACCGGAGCTCCCCACTGATTGATGATGGCTGACTGGGCACAGAACTGAGTGCACAGTCCGCAATTGATACAATACTCCGGATCGATCACATGGGTCTGCTGGCGCTCTCCTGAGATCGCCTTCACCGGACACTGCCGTGCGCAGGCGGTACAGCCGATACATTTATCGGCATCTATCTTATATGCCATAGTCTCAACCTCCCGCCACAGCCGGCACGAGAACGACCTCGTCACCGTCGTTCAGTTTGGTGCTTGGTCTAACCTGCTTATCGTGGAGACAGACGATGCAGCCTTTGACATCCTTCATCGTCAGGGTGGTGTCGGGATTTGCCTCTAAGACCTTCTCCATGATCTGCGGATACAGATCCTTCACCCGTTTTGCTTCCAGTTGCAATTCTTTAATTCCGCTGTCTAAGCGGAATGTTCCAAACATTTTTACTGTTACCATGATTCCGCCTCCCTTACACGATCTTCATTTTCTGGAGCTTCCGGTAACTGGGAACTCCTTCCTTGGTCCATCCGCGGGCGTTGTAATACACCTTTTTCATTTTTTC
>CAJGCI010000276.1 GCA_904501855.1 Oscillospiraceae bacterium
CGGATGCAGACTTTCCGGGTACAGGATCACCGTATACGGAAAATCCGGATACGGCAGAATCGTGTACGGAAAACCCAAGAGAAATAAATAAAGATAGAACAAGTAAAGAAAGATCAAGTACTGAAATAATCAATAAAAGAGAGAGTAAGAGACCGGTCCGCCATCGCTATGGCCAGTACCAGAACGTGCTTCTCTCGGATGAGGAGATGGAAAAAATGAAGAGCGAATTCCCGAATGATTACCAGAGCCGTATTGAGCGTCTGTCGGAGTACATGGCTTCGACCGGCAAGATCTACAAGAACCACCTGGCCACGATCCGCAGCTGGGCAAGGCGCGACGGCCAGAAGCCGCAGGAAAAGAAAGCCTATGACCACGGAAACTACCAGTTTTCTGCCGGAGAGAGCTTATGAAAGATCTGCTGGAAGGGTTTTTAAGTAAGCTGGAAACAGAATCCATGCCGAAAGAAGGCGAGTACCTGGGGGAGGACGGTCTGCTCTACTGCGGGAACTGTCATACACCGGTGCAGTGCCGGAAGGAATTCCTTGGGAAGATGCGGACACTTCCCTGCACCTGCAAATGCAGGCAGGAGGAGATGCGCCGGCAGAAGGAAGAGGATGAAACCAGAGAACGGATGAATACAATCCGGCGTCTGAAATCCACCGGCATTCAGGAACGCCATCTTTTGGACTGGCGGTTCGATGTGGCAGAGGAGACGGACACGATCCGTTGGGCAAAAAACTATGTGGAGAACTGGAGAAAGGTCAGGGCCGAAAACCTTGGCCTTTTACTTTGGGGAGATGTCGGAACCGGCAAATCCTTTGCAGCTGCCTGCATCGCAAATGCATTGCTGGAGCAGGCCATACCGGTGCTGATGACCAACTTCTCCAAAATCCTGAATCAGATGGGAGCCATGTATTCCGAGGAACGCTATCAGTACATTGCTTCCTTCAATCACTATTCACTGCTGATCATTGATGACCTGGGGATTGAGCGGAGTACGGAATATGCGAAGGAACAGGTCTATGCCGTGATCGACGAGCGTTACAAAGCCAATCTCCCCCTGATCATCACAACCAACCTGACGATCAGCGAGATCCGCAATCCGGATAACGTTGCAGATGCCCGAATCTACAGCCGGGTACTGGAAATGTGTACGCCGGTGCAGGTCGGCGGCAGCGACCGCAGACGGGCCATCAGCAGGGGAAAGCAGGAAATGGTGAAGGATGTCCTGTTCTCCGGGAAGGGAGGTGAAACCATTTAAATGAGCACAAAAGCAACCGTGATCGCCTGTGTCAATCAGAAAGGCGGCACGGGCAAGACCACCACCTGTGAGAATCTTGGCGCAGGGCTTGTGATGAATGGGAAGAAGGTGTTGCTGGTGGATTTTGACCCGCAGGCTTCTCTCAGCATCAGCCTCGGGTATCCAAAGCCGGAGGAGCTGCCTGTGACGATCGCGGACATGATGAAAAAAGTGGTGGATGAAAAAGAAATCCGGCCCGGAGAGGGGATCCTTCATCACGAAGAAGGAATGGATCTGATGCCTTCAAGCATTGAACTCTCCGGAATGGAGGTCGCTCTGGTCAATACGATCAGCCGGGAGACGGTGCTGAAGGAATATCTGGAGAGCGTAAAGAGGGACTATGACTTTGTTTTGCTGGATTGTTCTCCCAGTCTGGGAATGCTGACCATCAATGCCATGGCTGCGGCGGACACCCTGCTGATTCCGGTCCAGGCTTCCTATCTCCCGGCTAAGGGATTGGAACAGCTGTTACAGACCGTGAATAAAGTCCGGCGGCAGATCAATCCCAAGCTGAAAATCGAGGGAATCCTTTTGACCATGGTGGACGCC
Organism: Oscillospiraceae bacterium; assembly: GCA_904501855.1. Taxonomy (GTDB): domain Bacteria; phylum Bacillota; class Clostridia; order Oscillospirales; family Oscillospiraceae; genus UBA2922. Next base: position 1,850 of record CAJGCI010000276.1, read on the forward strand.
AGGACAAACGATGCAAAAGAGATCAGCGAGCTGATCCGGAATGCCTATGGCGGAAAGATCAAGGTCTACGATACCGAGATCCCCCGTTCTGTCCGGGCTTCGGAGATCAGCAAGGAAGGAACCAGTATTTTTAAGCACGATCCCGGAGGGAAAGTAGCGGATGCCTACCGGGAGCTGACGAGGGAGGTGGTGAA
>CAJGCI010000277.1 GCA_904501855.1 Oscillospiraceae bacterium
AACTTCAGTCCGTAGTGATGGGGGATCATGGCGTATCCGCGGCAGGTCTGCCAGTCGGCGGTGACCGGTGCCTGGATGGAGCCGGCCTTGGTGGTGATGCGCACCATCTGGCCTTCCTCAAAGCCCATCTCCTTTAAGTCGTCGGGATTGAGGGCCAGTTTGTAGTAGCTGTCGTGATACCGGTTCATCCGGGGATTGCGCATCATGGCATTGACGCCGTCTTCCGTATGGCGTCCCGAGGACATGAGGAACGGGAATTCCTCCGGCAGTTTAAGCGCCTCTTCCTCCTTCTCCGGATTCAGATCGCCGATGACGGCATTGATGGTGTCGCAGTACAGATGGATCTTGTGATCCTTGTGCTTGATATGCTGACTCATGTATTTTTCCGGATCGTCGCTGCGGGCAACGCCCACCACGGCGCCCTCCGGATGCTTCAGGACCTGCTCAAAGGCCGCATCCAGCGCACAGAAATCCGCCATTCCGGGCATCTTCTCCAGAAGAGGATGGAATCCCAGCGCCGGGTTGTTTGCTTTCTTCACCACGTCCCGTGCCATGGGCGAGATCATAAAGGCCGCCCAGGCCACGCCCTTGGTGGCGGAGCCCCAGGCCCGTCCGAAGGCCTCTCCCATGACGCCGGCCAGAAGATCCGTGTCCGTGAACCGGAAATGTCCCTGTGCCACCCAGGCCAGGGCACTCATCAGGAAGGGGATGCGGTCGCCGGTGCGGGCCGCCTTCTCCCCGGCTTTATACAGCCACTGGGGCAGTTCCGGCAGCGCACCGCATTTTTTGGCGATGTCCAGGATCACTTCCGGGATCTCCCGGCGCTCGCCGATGGTCTCCTCGATGACGGGAGGACGGAGCGTGCACACTACCTCCGGGAAATTCATCTGGAAGGCGTTGAATTCATACCGTTCGAGATGGCTCTTGGCGGGAAGGACGTAGTCTGCGTATTCGCAGTCCTCCGTCCAGGTGACGTCACACACCACCAGAAGGTCCAGATTGTCGAAGGCCTTGCGCACCATATTGCTGTCCGGATAGGACCGCATGGGGGAACCGAGGCAGCGGATGGCGGCGCGGATCCGGTCCTTGCGGTCGGAGAGCATCTCCACCGGCATGATGCAGGACGGGAAGGTCTGAAGCACCGGGAAATAACCGGTCTTCGGGCTCCGCCAGACCTTGGGATCGTCCTCGTTGATGGTCTTGCCACGGGGAGCCCAGGGTTCGTGGACGATGGTGGCACCGGGGACCAGCGCCACGCCGCAGATGACTTCCAGCATCAGGCACAGATAGCTGTTGAGAGTGCTGTGGCGGCCGCAGAACAGTCCCAGGTCCTGATGGACGCCCCACTTCTTCGTGGTGAGGATCCGGGCCAGCTTCTCCATCTCCTCCATGGTGACGCCTGCCACCCGGAAGCATTCCTCCGGTTTCGTAAGGCGGAACCAGCGGCGCACCTCATCCATGTCCGCCACGTTCTTATCGATATACTCCGTATTCTCCCAGTGATTCTGAAGGATCAGGGCGATGAGGCCCTTCATCATCAGCGCGTCGGTACCGGGACGGTTGGCGATGTGCAGATCCGCCATGCGGGCGGATTCCGACATGCGGGGATCGATGACGATGAGCATCTGTTCCGGATTCTCGGAGTGCTCCCGGATGTTCTTCCGGGCATCGCACATCTGATGGGTCACGTAGGAGTTGGAGCCCCAGAGCACCATCACCTCACACTCCACGTCATCCGGTTCCGTAAAGCAGATCTGATCGCCGAAGATCTTGCCGTGGCTCCACCAGTTGCCCATGAACTCGAACCCGATGGGATTGAACATGTACTGGCTGCCGAGAGCCCCCATGAGGAAGCGCAGGAACACCAGCTCGCTCTGGCCGCCGCCGGAGGCGCCGCCGATGCCGCACACGGCACGGGGACCGTACTCATCCCGGATGGCCTTCAGCTTCGCGCCGATCTCGTCGATGGCCTGATCCCAGGAGATCCGCTCAAAATGATCTCCCACCTTTTTCATGGGATAGTCCAGCCGGTCC
>CAJGCI010000278.1 GCA_904501855.1 Oscillospiraceae bacterium
AGACCGCGGAGGAGATGGTCCGGCAGGGGTACGTCCGTCAGGATCTGACGGTGGATATCCGAAAAGCCAACTGGTTCGGCATTTTTCTGATGTTCCCGCTGCTCATCATCGGGTACGGACTGTACTATCTGATCCATCGACGGATGGAATTCGCAGCGTCCAGTCTGCTGATCTTCCTGCTCGCCTTTTTCGGATGCATCGTCCTGCACGAACTGATCCACGGGCTGAGCTGGAGCATCTTCACGCCCCGGCACTTCAGGGACGTGGAGTTCGGTGTCATGCGCAGTTCCCTGACTCCGTACTGCGCCTGTACGGTGCCTCTGAAGCGGTCCCAGTACATCTTCGGGGCCCTTATGCCCATGGTGGTAGTGGGGATCATTCCCTTGATCCTTGGCCTTGTCATTGCCAGTCCCGGGCTCCTGCTTCTGGGGATCGCAATGACCGATGCCGCGGCAGGGGATCTCATGATCGTCCGGAATGTCCTTGGCTTTAAGGAAGCCGGAAAGGAAGTCGTCTATATGGACCATCCGACGGAAGCCGGCGGCGTGGTCTTTGTGAGATAAAGGAGGAAACTGAAATGGCAAAGAAAAACAACCGCTTTGAAGTTGTCTTCATGGACGGAAATTCGATCAAGGACGGAGGCCAGCGCGAGATCCTGGTGGATACCGAGACCGGCGTCAACTATCTCGTATGGAAATCCGGCTATGCCGGCGGCATCACGCCGCTGCTGGACCGGGAGGGAAAGCCCGTCATCTCGGCAGTGGTGATGAAGGACTGAACTGGAAGACAGGAGACACGCAATGCACAGAAAAATCTTCGCGGTGATCCTGGCAGGGGTACTGTCCCTGCTGACGCTCACCGCCTGCGGAAAGTCCCAGTTCGGACTGACGGAGAATACGGAAAAACGGATGGTGATCACGGCGGAACGGGCCGCGAAGGACGACTTCTTCCTGGTGGGGAGCCTGAAGGTGGACGAGGGAGAGCAGATCACGATCTCCTCCGACCTGGAGAAGGGATCCGTCCGGGTTGAGATCTTCCGCTGGGGGGAGGAACAGGATGCCGATACGCTGCCGGAGACCGGCGGCGAGGCGACCCTCACGGCGAACCTCCATGCCGCCGACGGAGCATCCGGCACGGTGGAACCGGGAAACTACTCGCTGAAGGCCGTCTGTCTCGAAAAGGCCACCGGCACCGTGACCATCGAGGTGGGTGACGCATCATGAAAACTGACGATGCTGGGAACCGGAAACGCACTGGTCACCGAGTGCTGCAACATCTGTTTCCTGACGCTGTGACGACGGATCCGGAAAAACCGAATTAGACGAAATAAGAGGACGGATCGTTCCGGTCAACGGCTGGAACGGTCCGCCCTCTTTTTGCGTCGGCGGATCATACCAAAAAAATGTGTCTCAGACCGTGCGCGGTCTGAGACACTATAGAAGGGATGGAAGCAAGGTCCAAAGTATAAGGATTGTTTTGAGGGCTTAATCAAATTTCTTCTTAATTACTTTGATGGCCTGTTTTCCGACATACGGAAGCATGACCTTGACCTTGTCTTCCGTGCGCACCATGTTGGAACACTCCGGCATATCACGCTGGAGGTGGATGGCGTCGAACATGCACTTGGTGGTACACAGTCCGCATCCGATACATCTGTTTCGATCAACGACGCTGACACCGCAGCCCAGGCAGCGGGAAGCCTCCGCCTTGACCTGCTCTTCCGTGAAGGTGAGACGGTCATGCTCGAAGGAGCGCGCCTTCTTCTTGTCGTGGAGGATGGGCTGACGTGCCGGGCGGTCGAAACAGTCGCTGTCGATAAGGACATTGTCGCGATCAAACTCATAGAACTCACGCAGGTTACGTCCGCGGGTCAGGCTCTGGCCGTCCTGTACGAAACGGTGCAGGGACTCAGCGCCTTCACGGCCGGCTGCGATGGCATCAATGGCGAACTTCGGTCCGGTGTATACGTCACCGCCGACGAAGATGTCTTCCTGTGCGGTCTGGTAGGTGATGGCATCCGCTTCTGCGTTG
>CAJGCI010000279.1 GCA_904501855.1 Oscillospiraceae bacterium
CTTTCCTCGCTCATGGGAACCTCCTCTTCATTGCGGCAAAACTGCCGCAATTATCTTTTACCAACCGAGATTATTGTATCGATTCACAGGGTAATAATCAACCGCATAGAGGGTGTTAATAAATAAACTTTCCTTCTTTTTCCATCATTTTTTTGTTATGTATACTGAATCGGAATACTAGTACTGCAAAGAGCATGATTGCAGTAAGAAAACCCGCCTGAAATTCACATTCAGGCGGGTCTGGTTTATTCGGATATTTCGCCCGGTCCCGGTGTCTCTTCCGGCGGTTCCGGAGGATTAGTATGATCCGGTGTGGGGTCCGGCGTTGCCGTAGGTGTCGGAGTAGGAGTAGGCGTCGGCTTCGGTGTCGGGGTTGCCGTGGGCGTCGGAGTTGGCGTTGCGGAAGGCGTCGGACTCACGGACGGACTGGCCGACGGGGTCGGGGTTGCCGTGGGCGCAGCAGATGCGGTGACTGTCACGGAAGGAGACGGTGTTTCCTTGTCCTCTTCATGATTTCGGGCATCTCCAAGCCCCAGGAGGATGAAATAAAGACTGACCAGCACCGCCGCGATGGCGGCCAGCATGAGAATGATCTTCAGTCCGCGGTGTTCCCCGCGGTTATCATCATAATCATAGTCCGGGTCATAGGAATCCCGGTCTTTCCGGGAAAACAGTCCCATCAGGCCCTTTCTCGGTTCTTCGTATTCTTCATACTCCTCTTCCCCGACATAGCTGTCATAGGAAGGTTCCTCGTAGTATTCTTCATTCGCTTCATTCAGCACACGGTCCTCTTCCGGAATCGGATGACCGCAGACCGAACAGTATCCGTCACCCGGCCGGATCGGGTGACCGCACCATTTGCAATACATCTATGTACCTCATTTCTGAAGGAGTATTCTCCTGAATTGATTTGTTATGTTGTACCTTAGTATGGCATTTTCAAAAAAAATCGTCAATGTCCTGCAAGGAATCTTAATATTTTCGCCATTATTTTCCTGGGCAAATCCCGCTCATCTCTGTCTTTTTCGCCGTCATCTGCTATAATAATCCTATCAACCACGAAAGCGGTGATGCTGCTTGTCTGAGACAACACCCCGTTCCACACGGAAACGGATCGCTTATATCGATATACTGGAAGTGCTGGCCATCTTTCTGGTGGTGTACTGTCATTTCTCCAACACCAAGGGAGACAGCGTACCGGCCCATCTGATCCAGCTGTGTTCCTTCACACTGGTGGTGCCCCTCTTTCTGATGGCAAACGGTGCCCTGCTGTTTCATCATTCCTTTGATCTGAAAAAGCACATCAAACGGACGCTTCAGCTTCTGATCGCCGTGACCGTATGGAGGATCCTCTACTTCATCATCATGGACCTCATCTGTCCCGGCAGTTTGGACGGCCTCACGGGACGCCAGATCCTGGACTACATCTTCGGATACAATCTGTCCGATCCGCTTGTCCCCGCGGATCATTTCTGGTACCTGTACGCGCTGATCGTCATCTATCTCTGTTTTCCGGTCCTGAAGAAAGTCTATGACATGGAAGACAAGACCATATACCGGTATGTGCTGTGGGTCCTGTTCATCCTGGTCTTCGGACTTGGAGCCGTCGACCGGATCGCGGATTTCATCTCCAGATCAAAGGGCGTACCGTCCTACAGTCTGGCCGCTCTGCGGGAGTCCATGCTTCCCATCGGCGATCCCGGCAGCTATCTGTTCTACTTCATGCTGGGTCCTCTGGTGCACGACCGGTTCTATCAGTCTGGGAAAAAGAGCCATATCTCCCTCTCATTTCTCGTCATGGCCGCATCCTTTGCGCTGCTTTGTCTGGAGAAGCATCTGCTGGGAGGCGGAATGACGGAGCAGTGGGAACTGTGGACCGCAAGCTATTCCCGGCTGGGAACGCTGGGTTTCTCCCTCGGCCTGTACATCCTCGCCGCGGAGATCCGATGGCCCGGCCGAAGCCGGCTCATCCCGTTTCTGTCCATGCGTACCATGAACATCTACTGCATCC
>CAJGCI010000280.1 GCA_904501855.1 Oscillospiraceae bacterium
ATGCTGGCGGAGACCATCGGCGCGGACTTCTTTGAGATCGAGCCGGCCAAGAAATATCAGAATGTGGATCTGGACTGGATGAGCACCAAGAGCCGTGTGGTCCTGGAGATGAAGGATCCAGGTTTCCGTCCGGAGATCAAGAGCAAAGTGGAGGACTTCGATCAGTACGACAGGATCTTCCTCGGATACCCCATCTGGAAGTTCATCAGCCCGCAGATCATCTCCACCTTCATCGAGAGCTATGACTTTTCCGGCAAGGAGGTCTATCTCTTCTGCACCTCCGATCAGAGCGGCATCGGCAAGAGCGCCACGGATCTGAAGGACCGTTATCCGGACCTGAACATCGTCTCCACCAAGCGGTTCTCCATCAGCCCCACACCGCGGATCATCCGCATGTGGACGGACACTCTTTGAGAGACATCCCGTAACACAACGGTTGAACAGCATCTTTCCCCCGGGAAGGATGCTGTTTTTATCATTCTTCAGAAAAATTAACCCAATAAGGCTAGTAAAGGGCGGAAAGATGTGCTATCATTCGCAAGGCAAGCGCGAGAACCGCGCTTTTTTTGCGGTCTTGAAACGACCTGTCCCGGGCAGAAGGAAAGGGGCAGGGAATTTTTGCGTCCGGTATGTTGAGACCGGATTTTACGGGAGAGATCAGTTACCATGTACCGATTTGACAATGACTATCACTGCGGTGCCCATCCTCTGATCCTGGAGGCGCTGCGGGAACACAACGACGAGGGATACGACGGATACGGACTGGATCTCTGGTGCGAGAAGGCATCGGAGGAGATCCGGAAACATCTGGACCTTCCCGGAGCCGCCATCCACTTTGTGGAAGGGGCCACCCAGGCCAACTTCACCGTCATCTCCTCGGCGCTCCGGCCCTGGCAGAGCGTGCTTTCTCCCGCCACGGGACACATCCACGCCCACGAGACCGGTGCCGTGGAGCACACGGGACACAAGATCGAGCTGCTTCCCACGGAGGACGGCAAGATCACCGCGTCCCAGGTAAGGGAAGTGGTGGAAGGCTACCGGGACAGTGAGGTGCAGGAGCACATCACCCAGCCGAAGATGGTGTATATCTCCTTTCCCACGGAGATGGGTTCCCTGTATACGAAGGCGGAACTGGAGGAACTGCATCAGGTGTGCCGCAGCTACGGACTGTACCTGTTCGCAGACGGCGCCCGCATGGGCTACGGCCTGGGTGCGGACACCTGCGATGTGACCCTGAAGGACCTTTCCCGGCTGACGGACGTGTTCACCATCGGCGGCACCAAGTGCGGTGCGCTGCTGGGGGAGGCGGTCGTTGTGGGAAATCCCCAGATCCAGACCGGGTTCCGGGCGTCCATGAAACAGAACGGCGCCCTGATGGCCAAAGGGTGGCTGCTGGGACTGCAGTTTTATACCCTTTTTAAGGACGGGCTGTATTTCGAGATCAACCGCAAGGCCTGCGAGTACGCCATGCGCATCCGGAAGGCCTTCGAGGACGAGGGCGTCGCCCCCTATATCGACAGCCACACCAACCAGCAGTTCGTGGTGCTGTCCCGGCGCCAGCTGGAGTACCTGGAGAAGAACTATGTCCTCCAGCACTGGGAGAAGATCGACGAGGACTACACCCTGGTACGGGTGTGCACCTCCTGGAGCACCACTCCGGAGGAAGTGGACGCGCTGGTGTCCAACATTGAACGTATCTGACACTAACGATAATCGGGTGAACCCTGTTGCGGCCTGTGCAAAAAAACTCACGGTGTTTTTTGCACATTTGACAAATTTTGCAGGTTTTGAAAATTGCCATTGAGTATTCAGGAAAAACATGGTATCTTAAGTCCTGCGCGAAATTTGACGGAGGAAATTGGTTATGAACTACAATCGCTGTTTTCACTGCGGAAACAAACTGATCCCGTCCACGGCGGACATGAAGATCTCCTACGAGGAGCTGGTCGTGGAAGTACAGGATGCCCCCTGCGAGAAATGTTCCTACTGCAGCCGGATCTCCTTCGGCGA
>CAJGCI010000281.1 GCA_904501855.1 Oscillospiraceae bacterium
AATCACGGCCCTTGGCTGTTTCCAAAGCGGATGTTCCGGAGGGAGAGGTTCCGGTGCCGTAACATCAAGGCACGTCCCCCATAAATGCCCGGTGTCCATGATCTCTGCCAGCGCATCATTGTCTATGATGGAACCTCTGCCCCCGTTCAACAGGATGGCATCGTTTTTCATTTTCATAATCCGTTCCCTGCCCATCAGCTTGTTTGTCGCAGCGCCGCCGGGCAGCATCAGCGCAACGACGTCTGCTTTCGAAAGCAGATTGTCCAGCTGATCAAACGAGAACATTTCATCGATCCCTTCCGCCGGCTTTCCTGCGTCTCTCCGAACGCCAGCCGTCCTGGCACCCAATGCTTTGCACTGTTTTGCAAAAGAACTTCCAAGATCACCGGTGCCCACGCACAAAACAAATGCATCTTTCAGTGTTTTTACGGGTCCCAGATCGGACCAGCACCCTGTTCGCTGCTGGTCTCGGTAGCCGGGAAGGCGTTTCATACACCCAAGGAGCATGGCAAACATGTGTTCGCTGACCGAGTGCCCGTATGCTCCGGAAGCGCTGAGAAGCATCGCACCATCAGGAAGCACACCAGGTGCAGAATACTGGTCCACACCGGCACTTCGAGTATGCAGAAGTTTTAGTCTATGGCAGTCTTTCAGCGACGCCGGCGGAGGGTTTCCGAGGATGATGGTAGCCTGCTCATAGTCTTCCTTGTCCGGGTTTTCCTTCCCTTCCGGGAAGAAACGCTGCTCCTCCGGTGAGACCAGCCGGGAAAATTCTTCCCTTTCTGCCTCATCCAATGTGAGCATGTTTAAAATCATTTCCATCTGTCAGCACCTCCATCATGTAATCGGAGCCGGGTTGAATACACAAAGGTCATTATGCCACCGATACTGCTCCGTATATGGTTTTTCTCGTCCACTTGCCACATCAATAATAAACCGGAACAGTTTTTCTCCCAGTTCCGGGATTGTCGCATCTCCCACCGCGGCGGGACCTGCATTGAAATCGATAATGTCCGGCCACCGCTCTTTCATTTCATTGCGGGAACAGACTTTAATCACCGGTATCGCCGCCAGTCCGTAGGGCGTTCCCCTTCCGGTCATAAATACCTGCAGTCCGATTCCAGACGCCAGTTGGCTCGGTCCACATACAAGGTCGGACGCCGGGGTCGCCGCAAAGATCTCTCCATGCTTCGTCGGTTTTTGCCCGGGAGACAGAACCTCCACGATTGGAGACGTCCCGGACTTTGCGATCGATCCCATGGATTTTTCCACTATATTAGATAGTCCCCCTTTTTTGTTGCCGGGTGTTGTGTTTGCTCCGCGGTCGACGCCCCCTTCTTTCAGGTAAGCATCATACCACTTCATCTCTTCTACGAGCCGTTGTCCCACTTCTTCATTGATACAGCGCTGCGCAATGAACTGCACACCATCGCGTACTTCTGTCACTTCGGAAAAGAGGACCGTTCCGCCACCGGAAACAATAAGATCCGCTGCATATCCCGCCGTCGGATTGGCCGTTATCCCGGAGAATGCATCGGAGCCCCCGCACTGCATGCCGACCAGAAGATCGGACAGGGGCAGCGGTTCTCTTCTTCGTTCATTGAGGATCGTCAGCTTCTTTTCGGCCATCTCCATCAGTGCAGCCATCATAGCATCATGACCGTGGTGCTCCTGAAGGACTATCACATTTTCCGGCGAGTTCAGTTCCGGATACTCCTGGCAGAACCGCTCCACTGTAAATTTTTCACAGCCCAGAGCAACCAGCATGAACTGTCCGCCGAAATTCGGATGCGTTGCTATGTTGCGAATAATCCTCTGGGGAACCTTTGCTTCCGGTGCATCAATGGCGACTCCGCACCCGTAGGGATGTGTGATCGCTACGATGTCATCTACATGGGGATATTGGGGCAGAAGTTCCGCCCTCATCTTGGCAATTGCTTCGTTCAAAACTCCGGCCACACACTGCACTGTTGTGTTGATCGCCAGCATGTTTCTGGTTCCTGCAG